>DIYV01000032.1 GCA_002429165.1 Gallionella sp. UBA6045
CATTTCATATTGGAAGAGGCTTCAAGTATTCGGCCATTGAAGTATCGGATAGAATACGCGCCTCCAATCTAATTTCAACTTACGCCTAAGGACACCTCATGTATCAAATCGCCCCGAGCATCCTCTCCGCCAACTTCGCCAGGCTGGGCGAGGAAGTCGACAACGTTCTCGCCGCCGGTGCGGACATCGTGCACTTCGACGTGATGGACAACCATTATGTTCCCAACCTGACCATAGGGCCGCTGGTCTGCGAAGCGCTGCGCAAACATGGTGTGACCGCGCCGATCGACGTGCATCTGATGGTCAAGCCTGTGGACCGCATCATTCCCGATTTCGCCAAGGCGGGCGCGTCCTATATCACTTTTCATCCCGAGGCTTCCGAGCATATCGACCGCACCATCGGTCTGATCAAGGAAAGCGGCTGCAAGGCCGGTCTGGTGTTCAACCCGGCCACGCCGCTGGAGATTCTGGAATACACGCTGCCCAAACTCGACATGGTGTTGCTGATGTCGGTGAACCCCGGTTTCGGCGGCCAGAAATTCATACCCTACGTGCTGGACAAGGCACGCGCAGTGCGCAAGATGATAGACGCGGGCGGTCACAGTTGCCGCCTCGAGATCGACGGCGGCGTCGGCCCGGCCAACATTCGCGAAGTCGCGGAAGCCGGCGTGGATACTTTCGTAGCGGGTTCCGCGATATTCAGCAAGCGCAATGAAAAAGACAAGAATCGTTACGACACCGTCGTCGGCGAACTACGTGCCGAACTGGCGAAGGCGAAACAGTGATGGAACCGGTACACTTCCCGCTTGATATCTCGGCCATCGTCATCGATCTCGATGGCACGATGCTGCATACCGCCCCTGAACTGACGGAAGCGGCCAACCGCATGCTGCGCGACATGGAATACGCGCAGGTGTCGCAGGAATTGCTGATGAGCTACATCGGCAACGGCATCAGCTGGCTGGTGAAGCGCGCGCTGACCGGCGACATGCACGCCACGCCGGATGCCGCGCTCTTCGAGCACGCCATGCCCATTTTTGAAAAGCATTACACCGAGTTGCTGTTGAACAGCAAACCGTTCGGTGGCGTGATAGCAGGGCTGGATGCGATGCAGGCCGCGGGTTTCCGCCTGGGTTGCATCACCAACAAATTGGCGCGCTACACGGAGCCATTGCTGAAGGGTACCGGTCTGGCGAAATATTTCGAGATCGTATTATCGGGGGACACGCTTGCGGAAAAGAAGCCCCATCCGATGCCGCTGTTGCATGCGGCAAAATTTTTCGGCATACCTGTCGAAAAACTGCTGCTGATCGGCGATTCACTCAACGACACCGTCGCCGCGCGCGCCGCGGGTTGCCCGGTGTTCTGCGTGCCCTACGGCTACAATCACGGCGAACCGGTGGACAGCCTGTTTCTGGATGCGGTCATTCCCGATCTGTCCGCCGCTTTGCCACTCATCAGACACGTCTGATCATGAAACCGCACAACTTCCGCTATCCGAAAGAAACCGCCGCCTGGCGATGGTGCTAATCGCATCGCCAGGTTTGACGGGACACGGTTCCGTCGCAGTTTCCAAAAGTTAAAACGGAGGTTTTTATGCAGCATCCCATCACCGAAGCAGAATTCAACGCACTTGCCGAGCAGGGCTATAACCGCATTCCTCTGGCATGTGTAACCTTTGCCGACCTGGACACCCCGCTGTCGCTGTACCTCAAGCTCGCCAACCGGCCGTTTTCCTACCTGCTCGAATCGGTGCAGGGCGGCGAACGCTTCGGGCGTTATTCCTTCATCGGCCTGCCGGCCGACACGCGCATCACGGTGCGCGGCAAACAGGTCACGTTGACACACGCGGGTAACGAAACTACCCACGAAGTCGAAAATCCGCTGGACTTCATCCGCGAATACCAGACGCGTTTCAAAGTCGCCCAACTCGACAACCTGCCGCGTTTTTGCGGCGGACTGGCGGGATATTTTGGCTACGAAACGATACGGTATATCGAACCGCGCCTGGCCAAAGTTCACAAACCCGATGCGATAGGCACGCCCGACATCCTGCTGATGCTCACAGAGCAACTGGCGGTGGTGGACAACCTCACCGGCAAACTCACCTTCATCGTTTACGCGAACCCGGAACTGGCTGACGCTTACACGCTGGCAAAGCAGCGCCTGCGTGAACTGACCGCGCGCATCAGGCTGCCGGTGGATATCCCGCATGCACCGCCTATGCATGGCGGCGAAGCGCGTTCCGAATTCGGCCAAACCGCGTTCAAGAATGCGGTCGTCAAAGCCAAGCAATACATCTTCGACGGCGACATCATGCAGGTGGTGCTTTCGCAACGCATGGCGCAACCTTTCCCAGCTGCGCCTTTGTCGCTGTATCGCGCGTTGCGCAGCGTCAACCCGTCACCGTATATGTTCTATTACGACATGGGCGATCACCACGTGGTCGGCGCATCCCCGGAGATCCTTGTCCGATTGGAGGGTGATGTCGTCACGGTACGTCCGATCGCCGGAACCCGTCCGCGCGGCAAATCGCTACAGCAGGATGCCGAACTCGCGGATGAGTTGCTGGCTGATCCGAAAGAACTGGCCGAGCACCTGATGCTGATCGACCTCGGACGCAATGACATCGGACGTGTCGCGCAAAACGGCACGGTGAAGCTCACCGAGAAAATGATCATCGAACGCTACTCGCATGTGATGCACATCGTCTCCAACGTCGAGGCCAGGCTCAAGCCCGGCTACAACGCGATGGACGTGCTCAAGGCCACCTTCCCCGCCGGCACGGTGAGCGGCGCGGCAAAGGTTCGCGCAATGGAAATCATCGACGAGCTGGAACCCAGCAAGCGCGGAATCTACGCGGGTGCGGTCGGTTATCTTGGCTTCAACGGCGATATGGATCTGGCGATCGCGCTGCGCACCGCCGTCGTGAAGGACAACATGCTGTACGCCCAGTCCGGTGCGGGCATCGTTGCCGACTCGGTGCCGGACAGCGAATGGATGGAAACGCTGAACAAGGCGCGCGCCGTACTGCGCGCCGCCGAGATGGTGCTGGCGGGGCTGGACAACGATCTGGAGTCGTAGCGCGATGCTCAGGCTCACCGAAGTGAAACTCCCGCTGGCTCATGCCGAGAGAGAAATCAGGGCTGCGATCCTCAAGCGCCTGGGTATTTCTGACGATGAACTGATCGGCTACATCGTGTTCAAGCGCGGTGTGGATGCGCGCAAACCGAACGCGATCCTGTACACCTACACGCTGGATGTCACCGTGCGCGATGAAGCGGCGGTTCTGGTGCGCTTCGGCAACGACCCGCATATTCGTATCGCACCCGACACCCGTTACCACTTCGTCGCACAAGCCCCAAAAAATTTAACCTCGCGCCCCGTCGTAATCGGCATGGGGCCTGCGGGTCTGTTCGCCGGACTGCTACTCGCGCAGATGGGTTTTCGTCCGCTGATCCTTGAGCGCGGCAAGGCCGTCCGTGAACGCACCAAGGACACATGGGGGCTGTGGCGGCAGGGCGTGCTCAATCCGGAATCGAACGTGCAGTTTGGCGAGGGTGGCGCGGGGACATTCTCGGACGGCAAGCTGTACAGCCAGATCAAGGACCCGCGTTTTCTCAGCCGCAAGGTGCTGGAGGAATTCGTCAAGGCGGGCGCGCCCGAAGAGATACTCTACGAGAGCCATCCGCATATCGGCACGTTCAAGCTGGTGGGCATGGTGGAGAAGATGCGCACAACGATACAGACGCTGGGCGGCGAGATACGATTCGGAAGCCGCGTGGATGACATCAAAATCACGGATGGACAAGTCACTGGCGTCGTGCTCGCAAACGGCGAACATATCGCCACGAATCATCTGGTGCTCGCCGTCGGCCACAGCGCGCGCGACACATTCGAGATGATCCACAAGCGCGGCATTTACATCGAGGCCAAGCCGTTCTCGATTGGTTTTCGCATCGAACATCCGCAGTCGCTGATCGATGCCGCCCGTTACGGCAAGAATGCCGGCAACCCGCTGCTCGGCGCGGCGGATTACAAACTGGTGCATCACGCCAGCAACGGACGCTCGGTGTACAGCTTCTGCATGTGCCCGGGCGGCACGGTGGTCGCGGCAACTTCCGAACCGGGGCGAGTGGTCACAAACGGCATGAGCCAGTATTCGCGCAATGAACGCAACGCCAACAGCGGCATCGTCGTCGGCATCACGCCCGAACAGGACTATCCCGGTGACCCGCTTGCAGGAATGGAATTCCAGCGCCGCTGGGAATCGCGCGCCTATGAACTGGGCGGCGGCAATTACCAGGCGCCCGGACAACTGGTCGGCGATTTCCTTGCTGGCAAACCCTCGAGCAAATTCGGCGAAGTGCTGCCGTCCTACACCCCCGGCGTACACCTGACCGACCTGTCCACTGCGTTGCCCGACTATGCGATTGCAGCGATCCGCGAGGCTTTGCCCGCGTTCGCAAAACAGATCAGGGGATTCGATCTGGCCGACGCGGTGCTGACCGGAGTCGAGACGCGCACCTCGTCGCCGATCCGCATCAAGCGCAACAAGGACGATTACCAGAGCGTCAACACCAAGGGTTTGTACCCGAGCGGTGAAGGCGCAGGCTACGCGGGCGGGATATTGTCGGCGGCAGTGGACGGGATAGAGGTTGCCGAAGCGGTGGCTTTAAGTATCATGCGAACCATTACGAAGTGATTGGAATAAACATGGGCACCTTTAGAAATTCAGGATTTCGGGATGCAGCGCAAGGCGCACAGCGCGCAGCGACCGAGACATATCAACCCGATAGGCGAGGAAGCGAGCACTGTGTAACGCCGCGATGCGCCCGAAAGATGGATTTATAAAGGTGCCCTTATGCTATTAATGATCGACAACTACGACTCCTTCACCTACAACCTGGTGCAATATTTCGCCGAACTGGGCGCGGATGTGTTGGTGCATCGCAATGACGAAATTTCCGTCGAGCAGATTGCAAAATTGAATCCGCAGCACATCGTGATATCGCCCGGCCCTTGCACGCCCAACGAGGCGGGTATCTCGGTTGCGGCGATTCAACACTTCGCTGGAAAGGTACCCATCCTCGGTGTTTGCCTCGGCCATCAGAGCATAGGCCAAGCGTTCGGCGGACACATCATCCACGCCAAGCAATTGATGCACGGCAAGACATCATTGATACATCACAACAACACCAGCGTGTTCACCGGCCTGCCCAACCCGTTCACCGCAACGCGCTATCATTCGCTGGTGATAGCACGCGAGACGCTGCCGGAGTGCCTGGAGGTCACTGCCTGGACCGATGACAACGAGATCATGGGCGTGCGCCACAAGACGCTGGCGGTGCACGGCGTGCAGTTCCATCCCGAGTCGATACTCACCGAATACGGGCATGACATGCTGGACAATTTTTTGAAAGGAAAGAAATAACCATGATCACACCGCAACAGGCACTCGTCCGGCTGATCGACCAGCGCGAAATTTTTTACGATGAGATGCTGTCACTGATGCGCCAGATCATGGGCGGTGAAGTCACACCGGCGCAGATCGCGGGCATACTCATCGGCCTGCGCGTCAAGAAGGAAACCGTGGGCGAGATTTCCGCAGCCGCCCAGGTGATGCGGGAATTCGCCACCAAGGTGCCGGTCACCAACCGCGCCCATCTGGTGGATACCTGCGGTACCGGTGGTGATGCCGCGCACACCTTCAATATCTCCACCGCCAGCGCGCTGGTTGCGGCAGCAGCGGGCGCCCGGGTCGCCAAGCACGGCGGACGCTCGGTGTCTTCGACCTGCGGTTCGGCGGACGTGCTGGAAACGCTCGGCGTCAACCTCCATCTGTCCCCTGCGCAGGTCGGTCATTGTATAGACCAGATCGGCATCGGCTTCATGTTTGCGCCCAATTTTCACGGCGCGATGAAACACGCCGCGCCGGTGCGCAAGGAACTCGGCGTGCGTACCATTTTCAACGTGCTGGGACCGCTGACCAATCCTGCCGGTGCCGAAAATCAGGTGCTGGGCGTGTTCCATCCCGACCTGGTCGGTATCCAGGCACGAGTGCTGCAGCGCCTCGGCAGCCGCCATGTGCTGGTCGTCCACGGCGCGGATGGCATGGACGAAATCTCGATCAGCGACGGCACTTACATCGCGGAACTAAAAGACGATAAGGTCACCGAATACACGGTGCACCCCGATCTGTTCGGCCTGACTACCGCACCGCTTGATTTGCTGCGGGTTGGCAATATCAACGAGGCATGCGAAAAGCTGTCGGATGTGTTGAACAACGAGGTTGGCGCGCCGCGCGACATCGTGCAACTGAATGCCGGTGCGGCGATTTACGTGGCGGGCCTGGCCGGCACACTGGAAGACGGCGTGGCAAAAGCCGATCAGGTGATTTCCAGCGGCGCGGCTAAAGCCAAACTGGACCAACTCGTTGCGCTAAGCAACAGCTTCAAAGCTTGACTTCCGTCGCCACTGGAAAAAGACAGCTATCGCAAACGGCGACATTGGACATATTATGGTCTTGCGAGATTCAGGATGTAGTGAGTTGAAGCAGGTAACGGTGGTAATAACTACAGAAAGGTTTACCCATGAAAAATAATATTTTGATTGTTGGCGCTGTCGTTATCATTCTTGGCGGCATCGCCGCATATTTTTTCTGGCCGCAAACTCAACCGGTACCCGAGCCCGTGCACGTCCAGGCTCCTCCGCTCGCGCCACCACCCGCTCCAACACCTGCGCCACCACCGCCCCAGGTGATCGAGACTCCTCCGGCGCCACCGCTGCCAACTTTGGCGGCTAGTGACAAATTCATACTCGATGCCCTGGCCGGGATTATTGGCAACAAATCGTTGATGAAGTTCTTCCATACCGACCGGTTCATCCATAATTTCGTGGCCACCATCGATAACCTGCCTGGCAGGCGCGCGCCGATGAGCGTGATGCCGGTCAAGCCTGCTTCCGGCAAATTTGTCACTGCGGGCACAGAAAGCGACCTGACGATCAGCGCTAAGAACGCAGCCCGCTACACGCCCTATGTGAGGATCGCCGCGGCGGTCGACGCAAAAAAGCTGGTGGGGCTATATGTTCGTCTCTATCCGTTGTTTCAGCAGGCCTACGAAGAACTGGGCTATCCCAAAAAATATTTCAATGACCGGCTGATCGTCGTGTTGGACGACCTGTTGGCTGCACCGACCATCAAAGGCCCGGTGAAGCTTGTTCAGCCCAACGTGTTTTACCAATTTGCCGTCCCCAGCCTTGAAAGACGTTCCATAGGACAACGTATACTCATGCGCCTGGGAAGAAAAAACGAGGCTACCGTCAAGGCCAAACTGCGCGAAATCAAGCAGGAATTAATGCTCCACATGCACGAGAAAAAAGTGGAGCGTGCCGGGTGACCAGGACTGCATTTTTATCGCACATCCAATAATTGAACTATTGAGCTCTCCATAGAAATGGTTCGCGCACTTGAACTGCCGGGCCGGAACAGGGCGACTTTGGTCAAACTCAGGGACGGTTGATTGTGGCGAGCAAATCGGCCACGGCCGGATAATTCAGCTTCACTTTCAGCTCACGCTTCATGCGCTGATTTGTCAGCCGCCTGGATTCGTTCATGAACGACAGCAGCATTTCCGGCAGCACGTGCTGCGCCTCCGCCCGGCTGATGCGCGGCACACGCGGCAGATCGAATGCATCGGCCACGCCGTCGAAGTATGCTCCCATCTTCAGATGACTGTCATCGCTGGCGTGATACACGCGGCACGTTTTCCCGCGCTGCAAAGCAGCGACACTGATGCGCGCCAGATCATCGGCGTGGATGTGGTTGGTGTAACCGTCCTCGCTGGCGATGATGCAGGGTGTGCCTTGTTGCAATCGTGTTAGCGGCAGGCGATCCTCCGCGTAGATGCCTGGAACGCGCAGGATGCCGGCATTCACCCGATTGCGTCTGGCCCAGTCGCGTATCTGCATTTCGGCATCCACACGCCGTTGCGAGCGCGGCGAGGTTGCACCGAGCGGATGCGTTTCGCTCACCCACGCGCCACCGCAATCGCCATACACACCGCTGGTGCTGATGTATACCAGGCGCTCCGGGGGCTTGCCTCGCGATAGCGCGCTGAGCAGATTGCGCGTGCGGGTGTCGTTAAAACCCGTGTTCGGAGGCGGTGCGAAATGCAGCACCGCATCGGCGAACCCGGCGATACGCGCCAGACTGGCGCGGTCATCCAGATCGCCGAGCAGCGGCGTCACGCCAAGCGCGCGCAACCCTGCGCGTTTGGCCGGATCGCGCACCAGCGCGTACACCCGGTATTTCTTCTTCAGCAAAGGTATCGCTCGCAACGCGACATCTCCGCAGCCCACAACCAACAAGTCGTCTCATGGCGTGATTATGCGTTAAAATTCGCGCCTTTAGCGCAAACCTACAGCATTCATCATGACGTTCAAAACGGTTATTCAACCCAGCGGCCACAGCTTTCCCATTGAAGAACACGAGACCATCCTGGAGGCCGCTCTCAAGACACGGTTACATGCTGCCCTATAGCTGCCGCGACGGAGTATGCGGTTCGTGCAAGGGCAAGGTGGTGACAGGACATGTGGATTACGGTAAGTATCAGGAGGGCGCGTTGAGCGAAGCCGAGAAAGACAGCGGGCATGGCGCTGTTCTGTTGCGCCAAACCGCAGTCCGATCTGGTGCTGGAGTGCCGCGAGGTGAATGCGATCAAGGACATTCCGGTCAAGACCCTGCCGTGCCGCGTGCAAAAAATGGAGCGTCCCGCAGCCGGATGTCATTGTGCTCTCGCTCAAGCTGCCCGCCAATGAACGCCTGCAATTCCTTGCCGGACAATACCTGGATATTTTGCTCAAGGACCAAAAACCGCGCAGTTTCTCGCTGGCCAATGCGCCGCATGACGATGAATTTCTGGAATTGCATATCCGCAACATCACGGGGGGCGCATTCACCCATCATGTGTTCGAGGTCATGAAAGAACGCGATATCCTGCGTTTCAAAGGTCCGCTCGGCACATTTTTTTTGCGCGAAGATTCGGACAAGCCGATCATTTTCGTCGCCAGCGGCACCGGCTTCGCACCGATCAAGGCAATCATCGAGCACGCGCTCTATATCGGCGTAAAACGACCGATGCACTTTTATTGGGGGGCGCGCAAACTGGCGGATCTGTATATGCTCGATAAGGCCAGACACTGGGAAGCAAGCGGTATCAAATTTACACCGGTGCTCTCCGATGCGTTGCCGGAAGACGCATGGCAGGGACGCACCGGGTTTGTTCATCAGGCGGTTCTGGACGACTACAGCGATTTATCGCCCTACGAAGTGTATACCTGCGGGGCTCCCGTGGTCGTGGAAGCCGCACACCGCGACTTTACTGCCCAGCGCGGGCTGCCCAATGAAGCATTTTTCTCGGACGCGTTCACGTTCGCTCCCAAGAACTAAGGGCCAAGGTGCAAGGGCAAAAGTTGCGCTACTTTCCACTTGATCCTTGCCTCTTGTATCTGCTTTACCCGGCTTTCAACGCCATCGCCTGTTGACGATATTTGAGCGCCTCAGCGGGTTTACCCAGGCGTTCAGCAAGTTCCCCCAGCGCGGTATAAGCTGCATGACTGGGCGCGGTACTGGTGCTGGCATCCAGGTAGTTCTGCGCCTTGCCCCACAGCTGTTGATGAAAACACAACTTCCCGAGCGCGAGCAGCAGTCCGGCATCCTGATTGTTCTGCGCCAACCATTTTTCGGCCTGCTTGATTTGCGCCACCGCATCGCCGGATTTGCAATCACCATATAACGCAACCAGTTCGCTGTCCCATTGCGCATTCAGGCTATCGGTCAGCAGTTGCTGCGCGAGCGAGTCCCCGCCGTGTTGAATCAGTGCACGCGCCGCAGCTGCGGCAATCTTGCCGCGCCGCTTGTAATCGGCAGGAATGCTTTTCAGGCAATAGGTCAATCCGGCCAAATCCTTCTGCTGGCGGATTTTCCCCAGCCAGGCCTGTTGGCGCAGTTGCGACAATTGCGTCGCATCGATGCCTGCACGCTTCTCGAGCTGGTAAAGCACGTTCAATACTTCATCCCAATTGCCCGCCTGCTGGTTCGCCTTCAGTTCCAGTGACAATGCGCCGAGATGATTTTTGACCCCGCTGTCACGTATTTCCTGCAGGGCATTCAATGCGCCACGGGTATCATGCTGGTCGAGCAGAAATTTGCCGGTCGTCATCAGGCGCATGGTGGAATCGCCCTCCTCCTTGCCTTCGGCAGCGGACAGATAGGCATCGCGCTTTTTGTATTCGCGCAATTCATGGGCGGAACGTGCTGCGATGATGCGATGAAACCCTGAAGTGTCGCCCAGTTTTATCGCGCGCGTTGCGGCCTTTTCCGAATCGGCATAGCGCCCTTCGAAAAATGCGCCCAGCTCCTCATCCAGCAATTTGCGAATCTTGGCCTGCGCGCGGGCAATACGGAACTTTCTCACAAAGGCCGGCAGTTGCAAAACACCGACGATCAGCCTCACCAGCGCGTAGACGGACACGAAGGTCAGCAGCAACAGCGCGATGAACAGTGTAAATGAAACTTCGATACGATAAGGCGGATATACCAGCAGCACATAGGCCGGATTTTGTGATGCGATGGAGAGTGCCACCGCAGCGGCAAACAGCCCGAGTATCCATGCCAGATATTTCATTTCGCAGCCTTTGCAGGTCCTGTCGAATCAGCCTTTGGCACTTTCACAGAACCGGCTTTTGGCTTGTTTGGCCGTTTCATCAAACCAGCCTTGGGCTGGTTCGGCCGTGCCTTGAAACTTGTCCTGGGCTCGTTCTCACGGGCCAGACGATAGTTGCGTACTGCTTGCAAACTGTCGCCAATATCAGGCAATTCGATGCTGATGTCGGACGCTACAAGTTTTTTCAACCCGTCGGACATACGCTTGCTCTCGCTCGATTTGGCGTCAAAATAACGCGCGGTCCAAAGTTGCGCGGTTTTCAGTCCCTGCCTGAAACTGACTTCGTCGCGCGACAGCAAAGCAAGACGAGCCGACAGCAAACTCAGCTTGAGGTTCTCGCGCAGGAAAAATTCCTGGTTGGGCGGCAACAGCGGAATCTCGGCCTTGTCGGTGTTTTCAATACGCACCAGCTGCTTCACCTCATTCCAGATTTCACGCAGCAGTTTTTTCCAGGCTGTTTCATCCGGGTGCCCGGCCATAACCAGCGACTTGGCGGGCGTTATTTGCTCGCTTAGTCGATTGGCTGGTGGTTCCATCAAATGCTCTTCGGATTTTGGCGGAGCGGCTTGCGCGACGGGTTCACTGGCCGCACGTTGCTGATAGGCCAGCGGCATCCGGTCAACTACAGTAATCAGATTATTGATCTGGAGATTGATTCCGGTGATGTCCACATCGTGCAGCGCGCGCAATTTGTCCATATCGTTATTGATGGCCTGGCGCAGCCCGCTGAATGCGGGGCGGTTCATGCGTTGCAAACGCGAATCGGCAGTTTGCATCGCGATCAATGCGGCCCTCACGTTGGCCGACAATTGCAACTGTTGCGATGCGATCATCAGCATCTGTTCGACCTCGGCCAGCGCGGCTTCATCGCTGTTCGCCGAAAGATTGTTGTACAGGTTCTCCAGTGCGACGCGCTGGTTTTGCGACTCGGCATAGCGCGATTCCATCGTTGCAACTTTGGCGGAAAGTTCGCGAACCTGATCCTGGTCTTGAGCCAGCAACACCTGGTTGGCCTTGCTGTTACCGTCCATCTCGGCGATTTTTTTCGCCAATTGCTGCTGCATGTCGCTGATGGCGCGATGCCCATCCAGCCATTGCCACAGGAAGATGATCACCAGCACCGCCAGCGTCAGTTGCGTGATGCTGATGTGCGCGAAGCCGTCCCGGCCGGGCTTATTACCGCGGGTCTGATCGGGCATGGCCGCGTTTGCCGGCGTGGTGATATCCGGCCCGGTATTTTCAGGTTGTGAGATTTGCTCGCTCATTCAATACCTTTCATAAATAGGACGAGAATCGCTGGACTATCGCCGAGTAAGCGGGAGTTTGCTCCGTGCCCCGGTTATCGATTCAGTCCAGCCTCCCCCTTTAACCTCTGGCCAGCCCATGTTATCAAAGCGGAGAACATCCCGTCATCTCCCGATGCCGTCACGTGCACCTGGGGCCAGCCTTGCTCGCGGGCCAGTCCTGCAATGCGTGCATGGGGCACAAATAAAGCTGTGTTGCGCAATGCGGCACGGTCATTGTCATTCAGCATCTGCCACAGGTAACCCAATGCTTCGCTGCTGGTAACGATGATCGCATCCGGCTCTGCGGCCAGTAGCACGCTTTTATCATGTTGAGGTTTGCTGCGCCGGTAGCAGGATACATATTCCACCGTTGCGCCGCGTGCCCTTAGTGTATTACCCAGCAACTCGCGCCCGCCATCACCGCGAAAGATCATCACGCGCCATCCGGAAACATTCTGCAGTTCAGGCAATACCAGCAAACCTTCGCTGTCGAAACGTTCGGCGGGTGCGATGATGTTGGAGATGCCCGATTCACGCAAGGCTTTCGCGCTGCCCTGGCCGACGGTGGCAATTTTCAATTGCTGCGGAAGTTCGCCGGACGCGCGTATCGCGGCGATGCCATAGTGCACTGCATTGGGACTGATAAAGATCGCCAGGTTGAATTGTCCGAGACGGGCAATCTGGCCATTCAGCGCGTCGGTATCCTCTATCGCTGTTATTTCCAGCAACGGGAATAACAGCGGGACACCGCCCGCCTGTTTGATACGCTGCATCATTTGCATGGCCTGTTCACGCGGCCGCGTGACGGCGATGGTCAGCCCGTGCAGGGGCTGGTTAGCCATTCAGCGCGGCGAGGATTTCGTCCGCGCCCTGTGCACGCAGCGCATCGGCAACCTTGTTTCCCAGCGCCTCCGGATTGCCGATCTCGCCGATCAGCTCGGCGTGGGTCATGCGTTTTCCGTCCGGGCTGGCAACGAAGCCGCGCATACGCAACTTCCCGTCGGCGACTTCGGCAAACCCGCCCAGCGGCACCTGGCAGCTGCCCGCCAGCGCGCGGCTCAACGCGCGTTCGGCCAGCACACAGGCGGCGGTATCAGGATGGTGCAACGGCTGCAGAAGGGCGATCACATCGGTGCGGTCGGCGCGGCATTCAATTCCCAATGCGCCCTGCCCGACCGCGGGCAGACTGTCTTCGCTGCTGATCAGCGCGCGGATGCGGTCACCCAGCCCCAGACGTTTCAAGCCTGCAGCGGCCAGGATGATGGCTTCATATTGCCCCTCGTCCAGCTTGCGCAAACGGGTCTGCACGTTGCCGCGCAGCGGCTCGATGTTCAGATGCGGAAAGCGCGCCCGCAACTGGCTCTCACGGCGCAGGCTGGACGTACCCACCACGCTGCCCGCCGGCAATGCAGCCAGATTTTCATACTTATTCGAAACAAAAGCATCGTGCGGGTCTTCGCGTTCGCCGATTACCGCCAGCACAAAACCCTCCGGCAAATTCATCGGCACGTCTTTCAGCGAATGCACGGCCAAGTCGGCGCGCCCGTCTTCCAGAGCGGTTTCAAGCTCTTTCACGAACAGGCCCTTGCCGCCGATTTTGGACAGCGTGACATCCAGAATCTGGTCGCCCTGCGTGGTCATGCCCAGTATGCTGACCTCGGTTTGCGGATATAATGCACGCAGCCTGTCACGGATATGTTCCGCCTGCCACATCGCGAGCGCGCTTTCACGCGAGGCGATCACCAAACGAGCGGGGCCTTGAATGGGCTTCAGATTCATTAGATTTTTCCGGAAAGTTGTGCCTGAATTTTTTTAAATAAACAACTGGTTCACGCCGTATTCTAACATAAGGCGTGCCGTGCTTTTGATTTGAGAACGTGATGAATCTGATTGCCGCTCCAGCCAATATTTCCAGCAAAGACCTGCCGCTGCGCGATGATGTTCGCCTGCTTGGCCGTATTCTCGGCGATACGCTGCGCGAGCAGGAAGGCGAAGCATCCTTTCAGCTTATCGAGAATGTGCGCCGCTCTGCAGTAAATTTCCACAGGACCCAGGACGATCGCGACCGGGTGCAACTCGAGCAAATGCTGGATGCACTCTCTCACAGCGAAGCGCTGCTTGTAGTGCGCGCCTTCAGTTACTTTTCACAACTGTCCAACATTGCCGAAGACCTGCATCACAACCGCCGCCATCGTGCCCACCTCAAGGCCGGCAGTGCACCCAAGGACGGCAGCCTGCTGCTGGCACTTGATCGCGCCGAGAAAAATAATATCAGCAAGGAAACGCTGCAAACATTCCTGGACAAAGCTTTGATCTTGCCGGTATTGACTGCACATCCCACCGAAGTGCAGCGCAAGAGCATCCTCGATTGCCAGTTGATCATTTCCAACCTTATGTCGAATCGCGACCGCATGGACATGACCCCCGAGGATCTGGCCGAAAACGAAAACGCCCTGCGCCGTTTCGTGCTGATCCTGTGGCAGACGCGCATGTTGCGTTCCACCAAGCTGAACGTGATCGACGAGATCAAGAACGGCCTGGAGTTCTACCGCTATACCTTCCTCAACGAAATACCGAAGATCTACGCCAACCTGGAAAGCCAGCTGGAAACGCGTTTCGACAAGGACATCAGGGTTCCGCCGCTGTTGCGCGTCGGCAGCTGGATCGGCGGTGACCGTGACGGCAACCCGTTCGTCACCCACGATGTGATGCTGGACGCGGTGCAGCAGCATTCCGCGCTGGCGCTCGAACATTATCTGGACGAGACCCATATTCTCGGTACACGTCTTAGCCTGACCGATCGCCTGGTGGAAGTCAGCGCAGGGTTGCGCAAGCTATCCGATGCTTCGCCGGACAGGGCCGCGCACCGCATTGACGAACCTTACCGCCGTGCATTGATCCTGGTCTATTCGCGTTTGTCGGCGACTGCCAAACTGCTGGGTCTCAAATTGGACAAGCCCCGCCCCGTCGGACAACACGTAGAACCCTATGCATCACCGCAGGAATTCATCGCCGACCTGGACGTGATGATCGACTCATTATTCAAGCACGGCGCGGTTTACCTGGCGCGCGGGCGCCTGGCCAACCTGCGCCGGGCAGTGGAAGTTTTCGGCTTCCATCTCGCGCCGCTGGATATGCGCCAGCACAGCGCGGTTATCGAACAGACCATCAGCGAACTATTCTCGCGCAGCAGTGGAAAATCGGATTACCGTGACCTGGATGAGGCTGCACGCCGTGTAGTGTTGCTGGCCGCATTGCAGAACGACAAGCCGTTGCTTGGCGATATTGATCAATATGGCGACGTGGCGCAAAGCGAGCTGCGCATCATGCAGACTGCCGCGCAGATCCATCAGCGCTTCGGACGCGCAGCATTGCCCAACCATATCATTTCCATGACCGAGTCGGTCAGCGACATGCTCGAACTCGCGCTGATGCTGCAGCAGGTCGATCTGCTGGAAAGAGGCTCCCATCAGCTGCACATCAACATCATTCCGCTGTTCGAGACCATCGAAGACCTGCGCGGTTGCGGCGTCATCATGGATGAGCTGTTTTCGCTCCCGTATTACCGCAGACTGCTGAGCAGCCGCGGCAATACCCAGGAAGTCATGCTCGGCTATTCAGACAGCAACAAGGACGGCGGCTATGTGACGGCCAACTGGGAGCTGTACAAGGCGGAGGTCGAACTGGTGAAGGTTTTCGCCAGGCACGGCGTCGAACTGCGCCTGTTCCACGGCCGCGGCGGCACCGTCGGCCGCGGCGGCGGCCCCAGCTACGACGCGATCCTGGCGCAGCCGCCGGGCAGCGTGAACGGCCAGATCCGCATCACCGAACAGGGTGAGGTCATCTCCAGCAAATATTCCAATCCCGAGATCGGCAGGCGCAATCTTGAGACGCTGATTGCAGCCACGCTGGAAGCCACCCTGCTGGATCATCCGCATGATGCAGACGGGAACCCGGAATATATGCGCATCATGGAAAAGCTCAGCCTCAACGCCTTTGCATCCTATCGCAAGCTGGTTTACGAGACACCCGGCTTCAACGCGTATTTCTTCTCGGCTACGCCGATACGCGAGATCGCCGAGCTGAACATCGGCAGCCGGCCCTCGGCGCGCAAGGCATCCGACCGTATCGAGGATCTGCGCGCGATTCCCTGGGTATTCAGCTGGGGCCTGAACCGCACCTTGCTGCCGGGCTGGTTCGGTTTCGGCAGCGCGGTAAAGCAATTCATCGCCAGCGAGGGCGATGCCGGTCTGGCCCAACTTCGCAGGATGTACAAGGAGTGGCCATTCTTCCGCGGCTTGATGTCAAACATGGACATGGTGCTGTCCAAGACCGACATGGGCATCGCCTCCAGCTATGCCGAACTGGTGGACGACGTCGAAATGCGCGAACGCATTTTTGGCATGATTGAACGCGAATGGGACGATACCGTGAAGATGCTGTTCAAGGTAACCGGCAATACCACGCTGTTGCAGGACAACCCGACATTCGCTCGCAGTCTGCAGACCCGCACGCCCTACATTGATCCGCTCAACCATTTGCAGGTCGCGCTGTTGCAGCGCCATCGCGCCGGAGACAATGACGTACTGGTAAAGCGCGCGATACACCTCACCATCAACGGCATTGCAACAGGGCTGCGCAACAGCGGATAATATTGTTATGCTGCAAACCTGCCCGGGCGATCTTGTCCGGCTGAGGTTCCCCGCAAACGAGGTGAGTCATGACAAAAAATGCCCTGCTTGCTTTACTTGCTTTTTTCCTGTCTTCCTGCGCTTCGCAGAACGGAAGCGTAAAACTGGATAGCCTGCTGGATATCGCACACAGCAGCAGCGCCAAAAACCTCAGCAAAATCGCTTCCAGCGGCGACCC
>DIYV01000120.1 GCA_002429165.1 Gallionella sp. UBA6045
TATGGGACGGCTGGACGCTTACGTTTCGATGATCTTCAATACGGTGTTTTCGCTTATGACGCGCCTTGCGCTGTTGCGGTTGGGGAATACATATTCGCCTTGCCCTGTGACCGGGTACAGTTCGCGCAGTATCTTGACGGCTTGCGCGCATAATGGCACTGCATGGGGATTGCGCTTGTCGCCTTTGCCCTTCCGCCCGATTTGTTCCGCTGGAATAACCCAACATCCGGCATCCAGGTCAAAGTCTGCCCACTTGGAAAATCGCACTTCACTGGTGCGGGTAGTGGTCAGCATCAGCAGGCGCAATGCGGCTATTGCAATCGGTGAAACTTTTTCCTTGACCTGATAGGCCGATACAGCACGCAGGAATTCAGGCAATTCAGCGGGAGCTATGCAGGCGAAGTGCTCCACCTTCGGGCGGTCTGCCAGTGCCATGCGAATTTCAGCCGGATTATATTTTGCGCGCCCTGTGGCGATTGCATACTTGAATACCGTGCTTATGGTTTGCAGCAGGCGATCCCTTGTCTCGAATGTGCCGTTCGTTTCTACCGTTCGCATGATGCCGACCAATTCCATTGGCTCAATATCGGTTATAGGGCGATCACCAATGATGGGCAATGCGTATTTTTCCAAGTTGCCCATCCACTGCTTGGCGTGTCCGGGTGTCCACATGGGTAATTTAACCTTGTGGAATTCGGCGGCAAGTGTGGCAAAGCTGCCATCGCTGGCAACCTGCGAAGCTCTATTGACTGCCTGCTTTGCCGCTTTTTTAATTGCGCTAGGATCGCCACCGTTCGCCAGTAGCTTGCGTGCGTCATCGCGACGTTCGCGTGCTTGGGATAGTGACACGTCAGGATATATGCCGATTGCCAGCAGTTTTTCTTTTCCGCCGATACGATACTTGAGTCGCCAGAATTTTGAACCCGTATCTTTTACCAGTAGATACAGGCCGCCGCCGTCAGCCATCTTGTAATCTTTGGCTTCAGGTTTTGCTTTCTTGATTGCCATTTCGGTCAGCTTGCTCATGATCTCGCCTTTGGGGGTATCGTGTATTTAATCTGGGGGTACGTTGTCTAGGATACCCCCAGATGATGCTCACTTCGGTGAGATTGATTGATACCGCTTGAGCAACAAAAAACCCGCTAAAGCTATACACAGTGCGGGTTTTGGAGATTGCTTGAGACTGGTTGAGAATGTGTTCTGGCGGAAGCGGTGAGATTCGAACTCACGGAGGACTCTCATCCTCGCTAGTTTTCAAGACTAGTGCCTTAAACCGCTCGGCCACGCTTCCCAATTTGTATTACTGCGTATTCAGACGGCAGTTTTGCTTCGGCCCGTAAATTTGTGTGCCAACGGCTGTGCCTGTCCTTCAAGGCCGCGCATTTTGAACCAAGCTGCCCCTCATGTCCAGAAACAATCTGATAGAACCTCTAGCCATCTGACTAAGTCGGCAAACAGCTTTGCATAGCCATTCGGCTAAGTCACCAAAAGACCGTGACATAAGCCGCTGGTTAACGCCAATCAGGTTATTGGTTATAGCCTCTCACACAGTCCGCCCAGTTGTTGGGGGTTTCATAGAGGCGCACTTTCTCCAGGCGCAAGTGGTTGCCATAGTTATCATGGTAGGCAGAACTGAGGATGTCGAAGGCGGCCTGTGCGAGATTTTCCGCGGTCGGCACGACGTCGAGAATCACGGTCTTGTGATCCGGCAGGCTCGCCAGGAAATCGCAAACCGGTTTGTCGCAGCGATATACCAGAAAGGCGTGATCCCAGGTATCCACCAGCTTTTCCTTGGCGATGCGTTTGACATCGGAGAAGTCCATCACCATGCCCTGTTCGGACAGTCCTTCGTTGGTGATGATATCCCCGGACAGCGTGATCTCGATCGCATAGCGATGGCCGTGCAGGTGTTTGCACTGGCTGTTGTGGTTGGGGATGCGATGTCCGGCATCGAATTCCAGGCGGCGGGTGATATACATGTCTGTTTGGTTGGATGGAGTGGCGCGGATTATACCCTGTCAGATTTTCAAAGCGCGGCAGGATGGGTATCGCTATGCTCCACCCATCCTGCGAGCTCCCCGCCGGAATGACGGAAATTTTTCAATAAGGCGGATAAATTCACGTTGCGCGTGCTCGTCGTTGCGCGTGCCATAGCGCAACGCGGTGTAGCGTGCGGCGAGGTCAAGGATGGTGCCGGTGAGCTCGGGGCGAGCCGCGGCGACCCGGGCGGCGTAGTCCAGGGCGCCTTCATGCGCGGCACGCGGCAGTCCGGATTTGGCCAGTTTGCGGCACAATTTCAGCCATGCGGCATGCACCTTGTCGGGCCGGCGGGTGTACAGGTGGCGCAGCATGAACAGCGCAAACACGGCGATCACCAGCCCTATGCCTGCCGACATGTTGAGTGCCATTTTCTGCCAGGTGATCGACTCCATGCCGAGACGGGTCAGGAAAGCGAACTGGCGCTCGGAGTCGTAGCCCAGCACCCACTGGTTCCACTGGTTGGCGAGCGCGTCCAGATTGAAGCGCAGATCGCGCATCCACTGCGGCGGGTTGCGCTCCATGAACGGCAGTGCGGCATTGTCGGACAGGGCGGCAGACAGGCCGCGCTCCACGCGATCCGGGGCGATGGCGCCGGTCGGGTCGACGCGCACCCAGCCCTGACCAGCCAGCCACACTTCCGCCCAGGCGTGGGCATCGGACTGGCGCACGATGTAGTAGTTGCCGACATCGTTGTATTCGCCGCCCAGATAGCCGGTCACCACGCGCGCAGGGATGTTTGCTGCGCGCATCAAAAATACAAAAGCCGAAGCGTAGTGTTCGCAGAATCCCTGTCTGGTGCTGAACAGGAAATCGTCGACGCTGTTGACGCCGAGAGGGGGAGCTTCGAGCGTATAGACGAAGCCCTGTTTGTTGAAATAGGAAAGGGCGGTGCGCACGATGCCGGCATCATCCTTGCTGCCGGCACGCCATACGGCTGCCAGCTGCCGTGCGCGGGGATCGAACCGACCGGGCAACTGCAGGGCGCGCTGCAACTGCCGCGGAGATTCCTGAAGATTGGCGTGATAAACCAGATTCGAACGCGCCGCATAGCGCAGCCGCGCATGAATCGCGTCTTTGCTCAGCAGCTGAAAATCGTCGGTCAGGGTGGCGGTTATCGACAACTTGTCCGGCACATCGAGCGCAAACAGCCAATGCTTGTTGTGTGGTTCCAGCGTGACCACGTAATCGATGGGCTGATCAAGATCGGTGAATTTCGGCGCGACCGGATACGCGGGTCTGCCCGGAGTCCAGGCGCGTCCGTCGAACTGCCACAGCACCGGCCCGCGCCAATACATCTGGTCACGGCGCGGCGGTTTGCCGTTATAGACAACGCGAAATGCCACCGCTTCCGACAGACTCAAGCGGCTCAGGCTGCCGGGTGACATACGGTCGTCCAGCCCGGTACTGGCGTAGGCATCCTGCGGCAAGCCCCACAGCGGACCCTGCACACGCGGGAACAGGATGAACAGGATCAGCGTCAGCGGCAGGGCTTGCAGCAGCAATACCGCAGCGATGCGTACGCGCGGTTTCAGCGCGATGCCCTGTGCCTGCAGGTGCACCCAGGTGGTCACGATGACCATCATGGTGGCGAGCAGGTAGAGCGCGGTGGGGATGCTCTGCGAGTAGAAGAAATTGGTAATGATGATGAAACACGCGAGGTAGATCAGCACCATCGCATCGCGCGCGTCGCGCAGCTCCATCAGCTTGAGCGTGGCGAGCATCATCAGCAGGGTCACGCCTGCTTCGCGTCCGAACAGGGTGTGGAAGGTGAACACGATCCCGGCCGTGCCGGCAACAGTGATCAGCATCAACAGCCAGCGTTTAGGCAGCGGCTTGCCGGTATAGGTGAGCCAGGCCTGCCATAGCAGCAGCCCTGCACACAGAGCGCTGACCCATAGCGGGAGATGATCGGCATGCGGCGCGATGACCATCAGGATCGAGAGCAGCAGGCTGTATGTAAGCGACTTGCTCATTTCAAATTTACCCATGGTCTATCTGCATTTGTTAGGAGCCCGACTTGTCGGGCGATTTGATTTTGGCGAATCAATCGCGCAACAAGTTGCGCTCCTACAGGGCGGATAGTGTTCAAAGTTTGATGTGGAAAATAGATTCACGCTGGCGCTTGATGCGGCAAATTAAACAAAGCGAGCCTGCGCAGGCATTCATCGCGATGCGCGATGCCGCTATTTGGCGGCAGCTCGCCATTCGGAATGCGCAGTCCGTAGCGCAAACCCTGTGCCTCCGCATCCAGTACCCAGCGGGTCATGCGCGCCAGTTTTTCTTCCGCGTCGCGGTCCGGAGCATCGGCAAGATCCAGCCACAACTCTTCTCCCAGCGGCGTGGAAAATTGCTTGACCTGCAAACCACGCTCGCGAGCATAGGCTTTCCAGTCGATGCGCGGCAGCGCATCGCCCGCGGTGTATTTGCGCAGCCCGGAAAAATCCTCGTCACCCGCCATGCTGCGTTTCCCCGTGCCGTCTGGCGAACTGCCGGTCGGCAACGGTGCGTCGCTCAAGGGCTTCGGATAGACCAGGCAGCGTGTGTCGAAATGCAGGTACGACCAGCAGTAAAACAGGCCGAGCGGAAATTCGGTGTACAGTGTCAGACGGCCGGGTTGCAGCCAGCCGCGCCGGGTAGTGCGCATCGGGAAGGCAACTTCGGTATCCAGTTTGGCGGGGACATTGCATTGCAACGGCGTGTTGGTGTTTTTCCAGAATGAATCACCGCTCTGCACCAGGCAAAGCTGATAACGCGTCAACAGACTGCGATTGTTGAATTGCAGCATGAATTGCGCGACCTCCCCGCAGAACACCGGTTCCGCGCGGCCCGCGCGTATCTCCAGGTGGGCGAGATTGCGGAACGCATGCAGCATGGACATCACCGCCATCATCGTCAGCAGAAAAGTCAGCACATAACCGAGGCTCAGGTTGTAGTTGATGTCGCCGAGCAGCATCAGCACCAGCACGAAGACCAGGGTGAATCCCTGTTTGGTCGGGATGATGAAGATACGGCGCTGGGTGAGCGTGATTGAGCCGTGTTCGATTCTGGGGCGGAACAGCCAGGTGCGGAATTTTTGCGGGAGTGCGGTAAGCACGATGTTACGGGATCGCGACCGCCTCGATCAATTCGCGCACCAGCATCGCGCTATTCAACCTGGCGTATTCACCGACCGCTTGCAGCCTGTGGCTGACCACGCCCGGCAATACCGCCTGCACATCTTCGGGGATCACCGCATCGCGTTCGTTCAGTAATGCCCAGGCGCGTGCGGCGGATAACAGCGCCAGTCCGGCGCGCGGCGACAGACCGTGCGTGTAGCGCGCTTCCTCGCGCGTATGGCGCAGGATGGCCTGCACGTAGTCGAGCAGCGCGGGCGAAACGAACACTTCCCGCGCGCGTTTTTGCAGCAT
>DIYV01000043.1 GCA_002429165.1 Gallionella sp. UBA6045
TTCGAGCCCCATCAGTCACCCCAGTAAATACAAGGCTTACAGCGATGTGAGCCTTTTTCATTTCTGCTTCTTACGCGGCAGGGACCCGATTTAACCAGCCACTTATCCATCGTTTTTTGATGGATAAGTGGCTGGTTAAACTTGTAATTACCCTCAGTCTTGCTGCCTGGGCAGCTCCTGTCCGAGAATCAGGGAGCAGAGTAGGGTGGATAAGCACAGCGCATCCACCTTTCGCCTGGTGGATGCGCTGTGCTTTCCACCCTACAAACTGTCCCAGTTTTTTGATACCCCGCGCTCTTGGCGCGGGGTAGTTCATTAAAGGCGGCTGGATTGCCACGCCGGCTGCGCCTTCTGATGGAACTACTAGCCATCTGACTAAGGCAGCAAGCTGCCAAGTCATTGGTTATCGCAATGACGGGGGGTGTCATCGCGAGCATAGCGCGGCGATCCAGCAGATCAATACGGAATATCACGGCGGAAAAGTGTTTGATTGAAATCAAGGTTGACTGCGGGAGGCCAATCTCTTGAGCGGTATTTGGTTCCATGCTTGATGATAAGGCTCACGGGAGAGGCATTGACCTCTTGCTTGAATTACCCAAACCCGTCGATAATGCCGCGTCCATGGCCGCACGGATGTCCGCATTTGTTTTGCGCGCCATGAACGGATGCAAAGTATACGTGTTGTTCAGCGCACCCAATTTCAAGCGCCTGCACATCCATGATCCGACTTTCAACGAAGGACAATTGTTGGGAAAGCAGAAGCTATCTATGGTCGCACTGCGTTTGGATCGCACTGCGTTTGAAATTCTTTGCCGGGGTGATGTGCAACGAATGCCTCCCTTTGGTTTTTTCCGGGGGCAAAAAAATCAGAACGAAGGCTTTAGTTAATACGCAGTAGTTGTTCCTGGCTGGTTATTGGAGAGTACTTTGAAGACAGTTTTGACGCGTATGATTTCCGGGTTGGTTGCTGTTCTGGCCTTGATGTTTTCTCAAGGTGTGCTGGCGCAGGCAATTAATCCGACACCGCAACAGCTGGCGATGTTTAACCAATTACCCGATTCCCAAAAACAGGCACTCATCCAGAAGTATGGCGGGGAGCTAAAAAGCAGTAACAGCCAGTCAGGCACCGGCAACCAGCCGGCTACTAACAATCAAGCGCCGTCCGATAATGGACAAATCTCCGTCCAGCCTGCCGCTCCAAGCGCGCCTGAAATCCCGAGTGCAATTGAAACCTCCATGCGCGCCCGATTGGCTTCAGACCTGAAAACAAGCGCAAAGGAAAAGACGGGCAATCAGAATGATGTAATCAACCAGAGCGGACAGAGCGGGCAGAGCAGCTTGAAAAGTTCCGACCTGGTTGCGCCTCAAAAAGAAGAAGAACGCAACATGGCGGCTTCCCGGGGCAAAGATATCGAGTTGAGATCATCCTGGGAACGCTTCCTGCAGGATCCCAAAGTACGCGGTGTTGACAATGATTTCTCGCAATTCGGTTACCAGTTATTTACCGGTTCAACAGGCACCCTGGTCCCCGCTACCGACATTCCCGTGCCGCCGGAATACGTGCTCGGACCGGGAGATGAATTGCAGATGCAGCTATATGGCAGCAGGAACGACACCCTGAGCCTGGTGGTAGACCGCAACGGCGTCATTGAAATACCGAATGTGGGATCGTTATCCGTGGCGGGTTTGAGTTTTGTTCAGGCCAGGGCGCTGATCGCCGAGCAACTGCATAAAAAATCGATAGGGGTGACCGCGTCCATTACCATGGGCAAGCTGCGCTCCATCCGCGTTTTCGTATTGGGCGATGCGAACCATCCCGGCTCGTATCTGGTCAGCGGGCTTTCCACGATCTCATATGCCCTGCTTACCGCCGGCGGCGTGAGCAAGAACGGCTCGATGCGCCACATCCAGCTCAAGCGCAACGGCAAGACCGTCAGGGAACTCGATCTCTACGATTTTCTGCTGAAGGGCAACAGCCGCGCCGACGTGCGCCTGATGCCGGGCGATGTGATTTTCATACCGCCGATAGGGCCCGTGATAGGGGTGGCGGGACAGGCAAACAGACCGGCGATTTACGAATTGCGTGACGAGAAAAATGTGCAGGAAGTGATGCAGATCGCCGGCGGTGTGCTGGCCGATGCCGATGTGGCGCATATGCAGATTGACCGGCTGAACAAGGACGGAGATCGCAACATTCTTGATCTCGGCATGCAGGATACGGTTGCCGTCCAGAACGGCGATATTTTGATCATGTATGCCATTCCGGGAATGCGTGCCGATACGGTTTCGCTGCTGGGCCATGTCAAACGTCCGGGCAAGTATGGCTGGCAAAAGGACATGAAACTGAGCAGCTTGATCGGCTCCACCGATGATCTGCTGCCCGGCGCTTTTCTGGATTACGCGCTGATCGAGCGCACTGATCCATTGACCCGCGACGTTTCCACCTTGCGCGTTGCGCTGGATAAATTGCTGGTGCAAAAAGATCAACAGGCCGATGTCTTGTTGAAGCCTGATGACAACGTCTATGTCTTCGCCAAGTCAGCCATCGACCCGTTGAACGTCGTTGCCATCTCCGGGCAGGTCGTCAATCCCGGGCAATACCCCTATACCGATTCCATGCGATTGACTGACTTGCTGTTTGCGGCGGGTGGCCCTGACGAAGCATCCTACCTGAAGGTGGCGGAGCTGACGCGTTACGAAGTGATTGATGGCCAGCGCCGCCAGGGCAGTCATTTCGAGGTGAACTTGGCCGATGCCATTGCGGGTGATCCCAACGCCAACATCTTGCTGAAACCGCACGATGAGCTCTTTATCAGAACCATTTCAAATTGGCGGGTGACGGCTCAGATTGACCTGGAAGGGGAGATCAAGTATCCGGGCAAATATTCGATTGACGAAGGCGAACGCCTCTCCAGCGTATTGCAACGCGCGGGCGGATACTTGAATGGTGCCTACCTGAATGCGGCTATATT
>DIYV01000138.1:0-35767 GCA_002429165.1 Gallionella sp. UBA6045
GGCCCGCAGAGTCTGCATACCGGCCAGTACGGCAACACATAAGGAGACGACCATGATATTCATATTCGACTATGAAACACTGAAACTGATCTGGTGGCTGTTCGTCGGCGTGTTGCTGGTGGGTTTCGCCATCACCGATGGATTCGATCTGGGTATCGGGGCGCTGCTGCCGTTCCTGGGAAAAAACGACGACGAACGCCGCGTCATCATCAATTCGGTAGGCGCCACCTGGGAAGGCAACCAGGTCTGGTTCGTCACAGCCGGCGGCGCGATCTTTGCCGCTTGGCCCATCGTTTACGCTACCGCATTTTCTGGCTTCTACATCGCATTGATGCTGACGCTGTTCGCATTGTTCTTCAGACCTGTAGGATTCGACTACCGCAGCAAGGTCGCCGATCCCCGCTGGAGATCGCTCTGGGACTGGGGACTGTTTGCCGGCGGTTTCGTGCCGGCGCTGATCTTCGGTGTGGCATTCGGCAACCTGCTGCAAGGGGTTCCGTTCAGCTTCGACAATGACATGCGGGTAACCTACACCGGCAGCTTCTGGCAATTGCTCAACCCATACGGCCTGCTGGTCGGGGTGATCAGCCTTTCCATGTTACTGATGCACGGATCGATCTACCTGCAGATCAAGACGGAAGGCGTAATTGCTGAACGTGCGCGGCGTGCAACCAGAATCACCGGGGCGGTATTTATCGCATGCTTCATTTTTGCGGGCGTCTGGATCATGAACTGGATAGACGGCTATCACATCACTTCCATGCTGTCCGCCAATGTCGAATCGATCCCGCTCGACAAGACTGTCGAGAAAGCCGCGGGGGCATGGATGAACAATTATCACAGCCATCCGTTGCTGTGGTTGGCGCCCCTCCTCGGCATTGCGGGTGCGATATTGGCGATTGTGTCATCCAGCGCGAAAAAACCCATCGCGGCTTTCATCGCGAGTTCCGTGATGCTGACCGGTGTAATCTTCACCGCAGGCATCGCGATGTTTCCCTTCATCATGCCGTCGAGCTCGGATCCGCGCAGCAGCCTGACGATATGGGATTCGGTTTCCAGTCACAAGACTTTGCAAATCATGTTCTGGGTAGTGCTCATCTTCCTGCCCATCGTGCTGGCCTACACTTCCTGGGTGTACCGTGTGCTGCGCGGAAAAATCACGGTCGAAACGGTTCGCGCCAACGACCATAACATTTACTGAAAGGAAAAATCATGTGGTACTTTGCATGGATGCTCGGTGTGGGACTGGCGATGGCTTTCGGCATCATCAACGTGATGTGGCTGGAAGCAGAATACTTCTGCAAAATCGAGCTTGAGGAAGCAAGGGCGGGCAAGGGTTGAGCCGGCTGTTTGGTTAAATGATGCGAGTGATGGTGCCGCAGCGATGATTCGTTCCGGCACTATCAAAGACATTACTCTTCGTGCTGTCCGCCTGTTTCTCCGGCCAGCATTTCATCAAGCAACTCCCAGGTCGAATGCGCTTCCTGTTCGGTCATCTTCTGCAGGGCGTAGCCGACATGCACCATCACGAAATCATCCACTGCGATGGGCTCGTCCTGCAGCATGAACAAACTCACCTCGCGCATCACACCCTTGGCGGTGCAGCTCGCGTTGTAGCCGTCGATCGCGACGATTTTCATGGGGATGCCCAGACACATGACGGTTTTTCGATTATGAAAGTTTTCTCAGTATAGTCTCAAGTGAAGCAACTGTTAATTTCATAAGTTGAATAAATTACTCAGTTGAAATTTGCTGATAAAAGTACTAGCCTGACTTTGCTTGGGCAAAGTAACGCGCTGATCGTAATTCAGTGATTTTGAGCGTTTCCCGTATTCGTAGAATACAACCGGATTCAGCCTTGACTGGCAGTCACAAGACATTGATCCTCGGCATCGGCAACGTTCTGTTGCGCGATGAGGGTGCGGGCGTTTTTGCGATAAGACATCTTGCCGATCTGGCTGCACAGCGCGACGACATCGAGCTGATGGATGGCGGCACGTTAAGCTTCTCTCTGGCCGGCGCAATCGAAGACGCAGATAATTTGATCGTGATCGATGCCGCGCAATATGACGGCGAACCCGGCACCACCAAGGTATTCGTGGGCGAGCAGATGGATGAATTCATCGGCAGCAACCGCAAATGCAGCGTTCACGAAGTCAGCCTGATCGATCTGATGGCGATCGCGCTGCTCGCCGGCCAGCTGCCCCGGCAGCGCGCACTGATCGGTATCCAGCCGCAAACAATCGAGTGGGGCGACACGCCCTCCCTGCCCGTCTCCGCCGCGATCCAACTGGCCTGCGATCAGGCAATGCAACTCGCCGAGGAGTGGCGCGCATGAGTCCGGCCAGTAACAATCTGAAAGACATTCCCATCTACGCCCGGACCGAAGAGACTTATTCCGTCGGCAATATCCGCGCGCTGCTGTCCGAGATCGCAACGTGCCTGGAAAAACTGGTGAAGACCGGCAATACCGGAATGATCGATCTGAACAGCCTGCCGTTGGCTCCCGGCGAATACGAACAGTTGCGCCAGACGCTCGGGCAGGGCGAAATCTCCGCGCGCATCGAAGCCATCGGCCCCAGCGAGATCATCGAGACGCGCTATCCAGGCGTGTGGTGGGTGACGCACTACAACGTGGAAGGCGACATCGTCGCTGACATGCTGGAGATCACCACCATTCCCGAAATCATCAAGAGCCAGCCTGAGGACATTCGCACCGGGCTGGGGTTACTCCGCGCTCAACTCGACGACGCCCAACTCAACGAAAAGGCACAGCAATGAACAAACACGAAACCCTGGGAGAACGTCTCGCGCAACAAGGTATCAGCCGCCGTGCGTTCCTGAAATTCTGCGCAGCTATGGCATCGATGATGGCGCTTCCGCCGGGAACGGCAAACGCGATCGCCGAAGCGCTGATCAAGGCCAAACGTCCATCGGTGATCTGGCTGTCGTTCCAGGAATGCACAGGTTGCACCGAGTCGCTGACGCGCTCGCATACGCCGACGCTGGAGAACATGATCTTCGACATGATCTCGCTCGATTACCATCACACACTGCAGGCGGCTTCCGGTTATGGCGCGGAAAAATCGCGCGATGATGCAATGCGGAATTTCTTCGGCAAATATCTGCTGGTGGTCGACGGTTCGATCCCTATGCATGACGGCGGGGTTTATTCAACCATTGCCGGCAGGACCAACCTCGACCTGCTGCAGGAAGTGGCAAAGGGCGCGGCAGCGATTATCGCGGTCGGCACCTGCGCTTCCTTCGGCGGCATCCCGAATGCCAAGCCAAACCCCACCGGCGCGGTGGCGGTGTCTGACATCATCAAGGACAAACCCATCGTCAACATCTCCGGCTGCCCGCCCATTCCCGTCGTGATCACCGGCGTGCTGGCGCATTACCTGACCTTCGGCGGGCTGCCCGATCTGGATGAACTGGGCCGCCCCAAATCCTTTTATGGCGAGACCATACACGACCGCTGCTATCGCCGCCCGTTCTATGACCAGGGCAAGTTTGCAAAAACGTTTGACGATGAAGGTGCGCGCAATGGCTGGTGCCTGTTCGAACTGGGCTGCAAGGGACCAACCACCCACAACGCCTGCGCCACAACCAAATGGAACGGCGGCACCAGCTTCCCGATCGAATCGGGACACGGTTGCCTTGGCTGTTCCGAGCCGCACTTCTGGGATGCGGGCAGTTTCTACAGCGCGTTGTCCATGCCGGCCAGTCCCTTGAAGTTTGTCGCCGGCGCGGCAGTGGCCGGCGCGGCAGCGGGTGTTGCGGTGTCCATCGCCAACCGGGTCAAGAAGAGAGCCGCCAAATCGGCGCATCAGAAGGCCACCATCGCTGACTTGGAGAAATGACATGGACGCAGATCTGTTTTTAACCTGGGTACGCGGCACCGGACTGGACATTGCGATCGGCATATTTGTGCTGGGCACGCTGTGGCGGTTGTTCGAAATCTACTCGCTGGGGCGCAAACCGGATCTTGCCGTCCCCCGCCATCGCACCGGCGCATCCGGGTTGCATACCATATATCGCCGCTCCCTGACTTCGCCGCGCACCTATGGCAGCTCGGCGCTTGGCTATGTTGCGGGTTATGTGTTCCACATCGGCTTGTTCATCATCGTGTTTCTGTTCGCACAGCACATCAAGTTGATCCATGAGTTGACCGGCCTGTCATGGCCCGGCCTGCCATCGCAATTCATCGACGCCACCGCGGTGGTCACGCTGGCGACCATGCTGCTGGTGCTGGCGGAACGCATCAACAAACCGGTCAAGCGCTTCATTTCCACCTTCGGCGACTATGCAGGCTGGGCGCTGACTTTCCTGCCCGTGCTGACCGGTTATCTTGCATCCAGGCACCTGTTGTTTTCCTACACCTGGATGCTGGCGCTGCACATCCTCAGCGTGGAATTGCTGCTGATCTTCCTGCCTTTCACCAAGCTGATCCACGTGTTCACGCTGTGGGGATCGCGCTGGTACAACGGCGATGTGAATGCGAAAAAGGGGGTGCCAGTATGAGCAATGAGCAGGGGCCCCGCTCAGCGGGGATGGGAACGTCCGCGAATGCCGGCAGCCACCGACACGCTGCCCTATGCGATCCATGTACTCGTCGAGGAGGTGGCAGTATGAACAGGAAGCAGGGCGACCGCGTAGGACAGAGCAGGGGCCCCACTTGGTGGGGATGCGACTCCGAAGCGGGATGCTGCGCCCCATTCAATGTCGCGGGCATCCCCTACGCTGGCCGATCCCGCTTCGCGGGTCCCTCGTCCAACGCTTCGGGGCGCCCCCACTTCGTGGGGATGCGACCGTCCGCGAGTGCGGAAGGGTCGTTGCAAAGCAACGGGGCACCCACCGGCCTCCTCCTTGCGAGGGGTACTGCCGGCCACCGACAACGCAAAATCTTGCATACAGCTGTCCGAAAAAGAGGTGGCGTATGAGCGCTTCTCTCGAAAAAGGAATCAGCGTCCTCAAGGAAATGATAGATGCGCCGATCGCCAGCTACTTCAGCAGCTGCGTGCATTGCGGCCTGTGTGCCGAGGCCTGCCTGTTCTATACAGAGACCGGCGATCCCAAGTACACGCCGATCTACAAGCTGGAACCGCTGCGCCGCGTGTACCGGCAGGAATACACGCTGCTCGGCAGGCTGGGAAAAATGCTGGGGCTGTCCAAACCCGTCACCAATGAGGAACTGGAAGAATGGAAGCCGCTGGTCTACGACAGTTGCACCATGTGCGGCCGCTGTTCGCTGGTCTGCCCGGTCGGCAATGATATTGTCTACATGGTGCGCAAACTGCGCGAAGGCATGGCCGTTTCCGGCCACGCGCCCGATGGACTGATAGGCGCATCCACACGCTCGGTGGAGATCGGCAGCCCGATGGGCGTGAAGCTGCCCGCGGTGAAGGCGCAGATGAAGCACGTGCAGCAGGATACCGGCATCGATATCCCGCTGGATGTTGAAGGCGCGGAATACATGGTGCTGATGTCGTCGATGGAGATCATCAACTTTCCCGAATACCTGGGCGCCATCGCCAAGATCATGAAACAGGCCGGCAAGAGCTGGACGCTGTGCTCGGAGGCGTTCGAGGCGACCAACAGCGGCATCCAGATCGGCGTTTCCGACATCGCAAAAGTGCTGGTGCAGCGCATCGTCGACGGTGCGGAAAAGCTCAAGGTCAAAACCGTGATCAGCCCGGAATGCGGCCATGCCTACACCGCTTTGCGCTGGGAAGGCCCAGACCTGATCGGTCGCCCATACAGCTTTGAAGTGCTGCATATCCTGGAAGTGCTGGACGGTTTCCGCACCCAGGGGCTGCTCAAGACCTCGGGCTTCAAGGACGAACGGCTCACCTTCCACGATCCCTGCCAGTTGGTTCGGCGCGGCGGAGTGATCGAACAACCGCGCAGGCTGCTGAATCTGGTCGCGAAGGATTTCGTTGAGATGGAGGATGCCGGCAAGATGAACTGGTGTTGCGGAGGCGGCGGAGGCGTCAGTGCGATCGAGGAAGCCGAGCCACTCCGACTGGAAGCCTTCAAGGTCAAGAAGCGGCAACTGGAACAGACCGGCGCGAAGACGCTGGTCACCGCCTGCGCCAATTGCCGCATTGTGCTGGAGGAAGGGTTGGAGCATTACAAGATGAACATCCCGGTGGTGGGGCTGACCGAAACGCTCGCCAATCATCTCGTGGAAGGAGAGTAGCGGCCGTGACACGGCGTTGCACTAAAAGTAGGCAATCCACTATCCAGCAAACTGGATGCGGAATTGTCACCGGAGCATCCGGGGCGGGAACGGCCGCAGCACACTCTGCAATTGGGAAAGGACATTTTCATCTGATGGATTATTTAGGATTAACGGAGAATTGACGATGGCCATAGACAACGACAGCGAATTCAAGGCAGCACTGGGCAGCCTTCCCCGGGCAGCGCAGCGGCGCATTGCGGCGCGCTTCGCGAAGAGCGTGCTCGCGCTGAGCCAGGATCACCGCATCAAGGGCGCAATCGAAGCGGCGAAGCGCAGCGACATCACCGATGACGAATATGCCGCAGCGATGCGGTTGTCCAAGGCGGCCAGCGTGGACAGCTACACGCAGTGCGGCCACGATTGCGACTGGAACAAGCAGGCCAGCCACTTCGTCGCCGAAGCCGCACTGGTCTGCTTCCGGCCCGGCGAGCCCGGCGACAACTTCGCCTGGGATGCCGCGATGCACGCGCGCATGGCGCGCTCCTGCGAGACCATCGCCACCGGCCTCGGCACCGATAACGCAGAGGCCGAGGCGCAATACCGCATCCTGGCGGAATTTCTGAACGCTTGAGGGAGTTAAACAATTGAGGGACGGGACATGACGCAAACCATAGTAGTCGATCCGATCACACGCATCGAAGGCCATTTGCGCATCGAGGCCGAGACCGATGCGGACAACCGCATCACGCGCGCGTCCAGCGCCGGCACGATGGTACGCGGCATCGAGATCATCCTGCGCGGTCGCGACCCGCGCGACGCGTGGGCGTTCGCGCAGCGCATCTGCGGCGTGTGCACGCTGGTGCATGGCATCGCATCGGTGCGAGCGGTGGAAGACGCGCTGAAATACGAAGTGCCGCCCAACGCGCAACTGATCCGCAACCTGATGATCGCGGCGCAATTTGTGCACGACCATGTAATGCATTTCTATCACCTGCACGCGCTGGACTGGGTGGACGTGGTGTCGGCGCTGAATGCCGATCCCAGGGCCACATCGACGCTGGCACAAACCGTCAGCCCGTCCTATCCGAGGACATCGCCGGGTTATTTTGCGGACGTGCAGAAGCGCCTCAAGACTTTCGTCGAGGGCGGTCAGCTCGGTATCTTCGCAAACGGATACTGGGGACATCCCGCCTACAAACTTCCGCCGGAAGCCAACCTGATGGCGGTGGCGCATTACCTCGATGCGCTGGCATGGCAACGCGATGTGGCCAAACTGCATGCCATCTTCGGTGGCAAGAACCCGCACCCGAATTTTCTGGTCGGCGGCGTGCCATGCGCGATCAGTGTGCATCCGCAACACCAGGGACAGGGCAACGGCCCGCATTTTCGCGGCGGCGAAGCGGCCACCTCGCTCAACATGGTGGGACTGGAAACCGTACAGAACATCATCCGGCAGATGCGCGACTTCGTCGATCAGGTTTATGTGCCGGATACGCTGGCGATCGCGGGCTTTTACAAGGACTGGAGCAAGCAGGGCGAAGGTGTCGGCAATTTCATGACCTATGGCGACTTTCCGGAAAAAGGCATGAGCGATCCATCCACTTTTCTCGTCCCTTCCGGCGTGATCCTTAATCGCGATCTTTCCGTGATCCACCCAGTCGATCTGGAAGCCGAAAACCAGATACAGGAATTCGTCACGCACTCCTGGTACGACTATAGCGTGGGCAAGGACAAGGGCCTGCATCCCTACAAGGGGGAGACCGAACTGAACTACACCGGACCCAAACCGCCTTATGCCAATCTCGACACCAACGCATCGTATTCATGGCTCAAGTCGCCGCGCTGGCAGGGCAAACCGATGGAAGTCGGGCCGCTGGCGCGCGTGCTGATGCTGTATGCGAAGGGACATGCGCAGACCCAGGAGTTGGTAAACATGACGCTGCACAAACTCGACCTGCCGGTGACCGCTCTGTATTCAACCTTGGGACGCACCGCCGCGCGCACGCTGGAAACGAAAATCTTTGCGGATGCGATGCAGGGCTGGTACGACCAGTTGATCGCGAACATCAAGGCCGGCGACGTGAAGACACACAACGACAAGCTGTGGGAACCCTCCAGCTGGCCCGCTGTTGCGAAAGGAGTCGGCTACACGGAAGCACCGCGCGGTGCACTGGCGCACTGGGTCGTGATCAAGGATGCCAAGATCGACAACTATCAGGCGGTCGTCCCTTCGACCTGGAATGCCGGCCCGCGTGATGCGCAGGGACAGGAAGGTCCCTACGAGGCGGCACTGAAAGGCCACCACTTGTACGATCCCAAACAGCCAATCGAGATACTGCGCACCATCCACAGTTTCGATCCGTGCATCGCCTGTGCGGTGCACGTGACCGATCCGAACGGTGAAGAGCTGGTCAAGGTTAAAATCAAATAAGCCCTCAAGGAGAGTTCCATGCGCAACGTAATCACAAAACTTCTAACCGCAATCATTCTGTTCGGCACAAGCAGCGCCGCCTTCGTCCATCCCGGCCACGATGTCTCCGGCCTGGCAGCGGGACTGATGCATCCGTTCTCTGGACTTGATCACCTGCTCGCGATGGTGGCCGTGGGACTGTGGGCGGCCCAAGGAAATACCAGGAAGCACGGTGGACGAAAAATTTGGCTGTTGCCCGCCACCTTCATGACCATGCTCGCGGTCGGCGCGGCAGCCGCCATGCACTGGCAATCGCTGCCGCTGGTCGAAGCCGGTATCGCCACCTCGGTGCTGGCGCTGGGGTTGCTGATCGCGCTTTCGATGCAGTTGCCCGCGATGCCCAGCGTGGCGATCACCGCGCTGTTCGGTCTGTTGCATGGCTATGCGCATGGACTTGAATTGCCCGAATCCGCCGCGCCTGCCGCCTATGCGCTGGGCTTTCTTGCCGCGACTGCGACACTGCATCTGAGCGGCATCGCGGCAGGTCTCGCGATGCGCAAGCATGATGCAATCCTGCCCAGAATTCTGGGCAGCGCAATCGCGATCAGCGGCGTTTACCTGCTCGCCTCAGCCTGAAAAAGCAAAACTATCCGGTTTAGAGTGCGCCGGGCGATTACTGGTCAACAAGACATAAGGAGAAACGATCATGGCAGAGAACAAAAAAAGATTGTTATTCATGGTCACACAGGGTCCGGAAAATCCCGAGCTCGCGACGATCCCGTTCGTGATGGCGACCACGGCACAAGCCTCGGACGTTGAAGTATTGATGGGGTTCCAGGGCAACGGCGTGATGCTGACGATCAAAGGCATGGCCGACCATGTGGCTGCTTCCGGTTTCCCGCCGCTCAAGGATCTGTTGAAGATCTACACCGAGGCCGGCGGCAAGTTGTACGTGTGCGGTCCGTGCGTCGGGTCGCGCAAGATCGCGCAACAGGACATGGTCGAAGGCGCCACCATCGTCGGCGCGGCGACATTCGTCGCCGAATGCGTGGCCCCCGCGACGAACGTGCTTGTGTACTGAGTCAGTTACCGGTTGCGAGGCCCCATCCCACCGGCAGCGCGGTGTCGATCAACTCTGCGCCGTATAGCATCCAGGGGATGGGACGATCATGTGCATTCATTGCATGTTCCTGTTTGGCAGACAGACTACAGATCGCAATCATTGCAAAAGATTCAAACCAGCGGCATAGCATTCTGCGCTGCAACATGCATGTGACAATCAATACTCCATTGCCTGTTGCATGGGACAATGCGCGGACATGAAAACAATACACCTTACCAACAACGGGGACCCGGTCATCTCATGCTCCGATTGCAAAGCCTGCTGTTGCAGGCTGGAGGTCATGCTGATGGGCGATGACGAGAGCGTTCCGGCTGAATTGACCATCCAGGATCAATGGGGCGGATGGGTGATGCACCGCCTTGACGACGGCTGGTGCGCGGCATTGGACCGGCACACAATGAGGTGCACGATCTACCAGCAACGGCCGATCATATGCCGCGACTACCAGGCAGGCGAAAGCGATTGCCTGGACCAGCGCGCGAAGTTTGCCATTACTGCGACAGGCTGAAAACGTGTGTTCCGCCAAATTCTGCTGTCAGCCGGAACCCGCTCCTTGATATTTGCTTTGCTTAACGGCACGATGCGGGAATGAATTCCAAACGCCAACATTCCACCCGCGGCACCGCCATTGCAGCCCGGCGCTGGATTATGGGCGGGCGGGTGCAGGGCGTGGGATATCGCGCGTTCGTGTTCAATCTGGCGCAACGATACAGTCTGAGCGGCGCGGTGCAGAATCTCACCGGCGAGGTGCTGGTGGAGGCGCAGGGTGAACCTTTTGTGCTGGATGCATTCGCTGACGCGCTGATTTCCGCTGCGCCGCCGCTGGCCCGACCGCATGTCGTTTCCTGCCTGTCCATTCCGCTGCGCGAGACAAACGGTTTTGAAATCCTGCCCAGCGCTGAATCTCTGCATGCACAGGTGCATGTACCTCCGGATAATTTTCTGTGCGACGACTGCCGGCGCGAGATGCTGGACCCGGTTGACCGGCGCTACCGCTATCCGTTCATCAACTGCACGCAATGCGGGCCGCGCTACACACTCATCACGCGCATGCCTTACGATCGGCCGAACACCACCATGGCGGATTTCCCGTTGTGTCCCGCATGCCGCGCCGAATACGAGGACCCGCACAACCGCCGTTTCCATGCGCAACCATTGGCCTGCCCGGTGTGCGGGCCGCAGTTGAGTTACGTCGCGGCGCATGAACGTGACCATGAAAGCGCCGAAGGCGATGCGGCGCTGGCTGCCTGTGTGGCGGCATTGCGCCGCGGCGAAACCGTCGCGGTGAAAGGCATAGGCGGCTATCACCTGATCTGCGATGCGCTGAATACCGCGGCCATCGCACGGTTGCGCGACAACAAGCACAGGCCGCACAAACCGCTGGCCGTGATGTTCCCGTGGCAGGGCACAGACGGGTTGCAGTGCGTTCGTGATGAATTGCTTCTTGATGCAGTAACGCTGGCTGCGCTGTGCGATGTGTCACGCCCGATCGTGCTGATACCCAAGGGTGCGGATTCGACCCTGCCTGATTCGATCGCGCCGGGGCTGCGCGAGATCGGCGCGATGCTGCCCTACAGTCCGTTGCATCACTTGCTGCTGGAAAGTTTCGGAGCACCGCTGGTCGCCACTTCCGGCAATGTCAGCGGCGAACCTGTGCTGACCGACAATGCCGAGGCCGAGGCGCGGCTGGGCAAGGTTGCGCAATCCTTTTTGCATCACAACCGCCCCATCGCACGCCCGGCAGACGACAGCGTGCTGCGCGTCATCGCGAACAAGCCGCGCATGTTGCGTGCCGGGCGCGGCATCGCGCCCGTTGAGTTCGACCTGCCGTTCACGTTGCCGCAACCGCTGCTGGCAGTGGGCGGTCACATGAAAAATTCGATCGCATTGGCTTGGGACAATCGTGCGGTACTTTCGCCGCACATCGGTGACCTGGACGCACCGCGCAGCCTGGAAATCTTCGAGCAGGTGATCGCGGACCTGCAGCAACTGTATGGCGTCAAAGCACAGGCCATCGTCTGCGACGCGCATCCCAGCTACACCAGCAGCCGCTGGGCGGCGAAACAAGGCTTGCCGCTGTATCGCGTACAACATCATCATGCCCATGCATCGGCGCTGGCCTTTGAAGGTGGACTGAAAAAAACCTGGCTGACCTTTACCTGGGACGGCGTGGGTATGGGCGAGGATGACATGCTGTGGGGCGGCGAGGCGCTGTTGGGTCGTCCCGGTGCGTGGCAGCGTGTCGCCAGTTTCAAACCGTTCCGCTTGCCCGGCGGCGAACGCGCCGGACGCGAACCGTGGCGTTCCGCTGCGGCATTATGCTGGGAGAGCGGCCTGGACTGGTATTCTTCCGCACGCGATGCGGTGCTGCTGAAAAGCGCATGGGAGCATGGCCTGAATGCACCGGCCACCACTGCAGTGGGACGCTTGTTCGACGCCGCGTCCAGCCTGCTCGGCCTGATCGATACAGCAAGCTATGAAGGACAGGGACCGATGCTGCTGGAAGCCGCGGCTTCTGATGATGGCGCGCAGGATAAAACCAAAGCTATAGAATTGCCGCTGCACGAAGATCAGAACGGCCTGCTCGTTGCCGACTGGACCCCGCTGCAGCACGCGTTGCGCCGCGAAGAAGTCCCGGTGGCACAGCGCGCGATGCAGTTCCACCTGAGCCTGGCCCAGACCATCGTCAAGCAGGCAGAACGTATCCACGCACGCACGCCATTCGACGCGGTGGGTTTGACCGGCGGCGTGTTCCAGAACAAACTGCTGGCCGAACTGGCGCTGCAGCAACTGGCTGCAGCCGGATTCGAAACGTATCTGCCGCAACAGGCGCCATGCAACGACGGCGGCCTGGCGCTCGGCCAACTGATAGAGACAACCTGCCGGAATGGATGACACACATATAAGCTTGGTGCACGGCAACGGCGGACATTACATGCGCGAGCTGATCGAAGAATTGTTCGCGCGCCATCTCGGCAACCCGCTGCTCGACGTGAATGTGGATGCCGCGGTATTGCCCGCACTGGACGGCGAGCTGATGGTGACCACCGACGGCTTCACCGTGCAGCCGCTGGAATTTCCCGGCGGCACGATCGGATCGCTCGCGGTGCACGGCACGGTGAACGATCTCGCGGTGTCGGGCGCCGTGCCGCATTACCTCACACTGAGCGCCTTCATCGAGGAAGGTTTCGAGATCGCGCAGCTCGAGCGCATCATCATCAGCCTTGCCGAAGCCGCACGTGAGGCTAACGTCGCGGTGGTGGCGGGCGATACCAAGGTGGTCAGGCGCGGCGAAGGCGGCGGCCTGTATCTCTCTGCTACCGGCATCGGCGTGCGACCCAAAAATCTGCAACTCGGACTGGACCGGGTGCAGGCCGGCGACGCGATCCTGGTGAGCGGGCCGGTGGGTGACCATGGCATCGCAGTGATGCTGGCGCGGGAACAGTTCGGTCTGCATGGCGAATTATTATCCGATGCCGCGAGCGTGCTGCCGCTGACGCAGGCGCTGCTGTCAATAAGCGGCCTGCGCTTCATGCGCGACCCGACGCGCGGCGGACTGGCCACGGTGATGCACGAGATATGCCGCGCGACAAAATTGCAGGTGCGTTTGCATCAAACCGATATCCCGGTGCGCGAGCAGGTCACGGCGGTGTGCGAGATACTCGGCTACGACGCGATGTACCTCGCCTGCGAAGGGCGGGTCGTGGCGGTGATCGAAGCATCGCAGGCGAACGATGCGCTGGCGCGCTGGCAGGCGCTGCCGCAGGGACGCGACGCCGCGATCATCGGCAGCATCAGCACGGGGCGCGCGCATGTAGTGCTGGAAACCGAACTGGGCGGCGAACGGATGCTGGAGGAACTCGAGGACGACCCGCTGCCGCGGATATGCTAGAGGCCAGCCGATTGGAAGTCTGATTCATGCGTTTACGAAATGATTCGGCACCAGGAAAATCCTTACCGCGAATCATCTCAAGCATCTGTGTTAAATGTCTGTCCGTCCGGGTATGCTATAAGAACAGATCATGCACGCACAACCAGCACGGGAATATCCGCCAGCCCGCCTACCTTGTGTGTAGTGCCGCCGAAAGGAGTGCGGATCAGGTTGCTTTCGCCGTGGCGCCCGACGACGATCAGGCCAGCCGATATTTCCTTGGCGGCGTTCAATATCTGTTCAAAAGATTTCCCCACCAGAATGCGGCTTTGTGCATTCACCCCAACTGAAGAGGCGATGGCGAGAGCGTGAACTATTGTTCTTTCAGTCATGATGCGCAGGGTATCCGTGTCATGGCTGATCACGCCGACCAAAGTTAGCGGCAACCCGCACTGCAGGGCCACTTCGGCAGCAACTTGGGCAATATGTTCTGCGTTCGGCGAATTGTCGACCGCTGCCATTATTCCGCGCGACCACATCTGCGCATCGCGCGGCACAAGCAACACATTGCACGGTGAATGCGCCACCACTTTGCTGACCATCTCGCCGATAAGCAGATTGGATAAAAAACTGCGTTTGCCACGGCGGCGTATCACGATCAGGTCAGACTTGCGATCAACCGCTTCCTGCACGATCTCACTATAGAGTTCCGCACCGCGCCTTGCGTTAACCTCAAGTTGTACACCCGCGATGGCTGCCGCTTCATAAAGTTTTTTGATGTTTATGGCCGCTTCCTGTTCCGCAAGTTCGGCGAGTTGCGGTGCGATGACTTCGTATTCAGGGTTGCTGAATACCGGCACCACCGCAGCAAGCGGCGTTCTGCAGTGCCGGGCGAGATCGAATGCAACGCGCTCGGAGCCGCTGTCGAACTCGGAATGTTCAGTAGCCAGCAGGATGCGCTCAAAAGGATGGCTCATGTTTCTTCCCTCAATCAATGCGTGCTGAAGATACCCGATGCCGATAGCAGCAGGACAATTATTTCCAGAACGCAAATTGCGATATAAGTGTTATTTTTAGCTCTCATGTAGGTTGGTATGATCGCCACGATGCATGCAATAGAGCTGCCGGACAGAATTGCGATACCGAGCAGGCTGGCGAAATCACCCTTGCCCATCATGAACAGCCAACTCCATCCGGTTGGAGTGCCGGTTGCCTTGAGATATTCTGCCGTGGGCAGGTTCCACAGGTGTGGCAACTGTTCCAGCGGCACAGATGCGGGCAGCCAGTTGAGCACATAGGCGACAAAGGAGGCAATCAGCACAATGAAGCCGGCCAGCGTACTCCAGTGCATTACCGCGGCGTAGGGCAATTGTTCATCAGGTTGTTTGATTTCCGGTTCCATCATTACTCCTTAAATCCAGATGCCGAGGCCTTTGAGCAGCGTGCGCACTCCCGCAAACAGCAATATGCCGATAACCATTTTGCGGATCACCGACGCCTTCAGTATGGTCAACAGATGCGCGCCGATACGCGCGCCTATCATCATGCCGATCACCGAAGGAACCGCAATGATGGGCAGGATCGCGCCGTTATCGAGGTAGTACCATGTGGCGGAGGAACTGGCCATGGACAAGATCATGCTGGATGTGCCTGCGGCCACTTTCAGCGGCACACCCAACAGCAGGTTCAATCCCGGCACGTTGGCCCAACCCGCGCCAACGCCAAACAGTCCGCCGAGAAAACCGATAATCAGAAACAGCACCAGGCCAGCCGGGGTTCGGTGGATTTGCCAGGGGATGTTCTTGCCGGAGATCGTATCGTGGAATACGCCGTGGATCCCCAATACCTGGGACAATGCATCGGGCTTTTGCACATGCGGGAACTCGGATTTTTTGGACAAAACCATCAAGGTTGCAATACCGAGTATGGTGACACCCAGAGAAGTCTGCACGACATTATCGGGCAATGCCAAGCCCAGCATTGCGCCGGCGATCGAGCTGATGGAGGCGGCCAGTGCGAGCGGCATGGCAAGACGGAGATTGGCCATGCCGATTTTCAGCAGCGAGGGACCGGCAGCCAGTGCGCTGGCCATTGCCACCAGCAAACCGGCGCCGCGCACGAAGTCGAGGTGGAACGGAAAGAAACTGCCGACGATAGGCACGAACAAGACGCCGCCGCCAACACCAGCCGGCACAGCGAGCATGCCCAGAAAGAAACACACCACGGACAAGGCCAACGGCCATACCCACCATGCTATCGAATCCGCACCGCCGGGGGCCAAATTTGCAGCTTCGGCAGGAAACGTCAATAACAGGAGTGCAACCGGCAAAAGTACAAGAAGGAAATGGAAATTTGATGGTTTGCCTGCTAAATCTCGTTGTTTCATAATGCGCTTATAGTTTGGAAATTAGATTCTGCGGATGATTTTCTGCCCGAAAAAGAACGAGCGTTCTACCAACAGCGCGACATACTGCACTATATTCGCAAATAATTATAGAGGAAGCGACGATAACTGGCCAGCAGGCAATGCCTGCTGAATTAAAAAACCATTTATTATCAGTACGGTATCTTAGTGCGTCAGTAACACACTAAATAAAGAGGATTTTCAGGATGGGATTTGCCAAGCGAGTTCCGCCTGAACTTGCATGGCGAGATATCTGCATGGTTCTGGAATAGGCAGCGATGATGCTACTCCGTGATTGAACGGAAGTTAAAGCCCGGCAATGTGCGCAGGTTGCCTTAAGGCCAAGCCCTTGCTACGCGAGTGTCAAGTTAATGAACTCGTTTATCAAGCAGGGCTTTTGCACCTTCCACATCATTCGCCTCACTCAGGGCGATGGCGATCTTCAGTTGGTCCTGCCTCATGAAAAAAGTGCGAAGCGCATGAATCAGACCGGAGAAGAACGGCTCATGCAATTGATGTGATCCATGCATGGAAGCCGAATCGTGAGCTGACATCGAAGAAATTTTCACTTTTGCCTCCCGAATTACTCAGGTTAATCGTGAACCCGCAATCACAAGCGGCACTGAGCAGCAATTACACCAAGTGTTACAGGGCGCACAGCCGCATCAACCTCTTGATACGGAAATCATGTTACGACTGCCTGCGTTATGAGGACGTCAACGATGCGTCAAGGGAGTGTCAAGGATGGATATTTTTTCCTAATGAATTACTAACGCTCATGGCAACTCGCCGCTCTGAATGGTGCAACAGCAAATCTCCATGGATCTTTCCCTTACCTATCCCTGCACAGGTGAAATACGGGAACATGATCTTGTTACGCATGCTTCTTATTAAAGACAAATTGCGCCGAGGTGCCTTGCCCTTCGGTACTATCGATAATTGTTTCCCAGCCATATCGATCGCAAATACGCTTAACCAGCGACAAGCCGATACCCCAACCTGTGCTGTCTGCCCCCCTGAAGTGTCGCTGGAAAACCTTATCAATTTCTTCTCCGCGAATGCCAGTACCGGTATCGCTGACCGTAAGCTCATTGTCTTTTACCGAGATCGAAACTACACCCGATGGTGTGTTCGTGAATGCGTTGCGAATAAGGTTTGCCACCACAATACTCAGCAGAGCGCGTTCAGCCACAATGATTGGATGTGAGTTACATACAAAATCCAACGAGGTCTTTTCACTCAGCAGATGCCGGTTCATTTCAATAGCGGCACTGACGACTTCACATACGTCGCAAGTCTGCACAACTGCATCATCAGTGTTTTCCCTCGCCATCAGCAACAAGGCAGTGGTCAGATTCACCATTTCACGGTTGGCGCGACCTATTCTTGCGATGCGTTCCTGCTGCTTGTCATCCAGTTGTTTGTCGTCTTCCATCAATTCAACGACACCTTGAACAATAGCAAGCGGGGTTCGAAGTTCGTGGCTGACATTGCCTGTGAAGTTGCGTTCACGGTCTATAAACGCACGCATGCGGTTGAGGTATGAGGAAAACACTTCCGCAAGCTGGCCGATTTCATCGTTTGAAAAGCCTTGGGCAACAGCTTCTGCATCGTCTCCCGGGCTGGCTATACTGACGCGGCGGGCCAGCTCCGAAATAGGAGCAACTACGCGATAGGCCAGCCGACCGGCCAGCCACCAGCTCACCCATGCCGAAAAAACAATCATGATGAGCGCGCCTGCCGCCAAATCAATAATGAATATTTCCTCGCGGTGGCGTTGGCGTTTCTCATTAAACAGCATGAAAATACGCACGCCATTCTTGTCAACCACGGCAACACGATAAGGTGTGTCGTTCAGTATCAACTGATGAACGCCCTCGCGCAGGGCAAGCAGTTCGGGTGGAATGTTTCCACTGCGTTGATTTTGATTCAGCAGATAGCCTTGAATGCTGGCAGTTGAAGGCGGAAGCGAATTCGGATTGCGCTCGAGTCTGGATATATAGTCGCCGATCTCCGCGCGCAACGTTTCATCCATCAGCCGTTCGCCGAGTATATGTGCGTCGAAGAGCAGGCCCATCGAAAGCAAAATACTAACCATTGTGCCGAAAATTGCAAATGTCAGAGTCAGCCTGAACCTGAGACTATGAAGGACACTAATCATCGCTGATCTGGTAACCAATACCGCGCAAGGTTTTGATTAACGGCTTTTCGGTTTTTTTATCCACCGCATTGCGCATGATGTGCAGGTGAGCACGCAAGGCATCGCTATCAGGCGGCGTATCGCCCCAGATGGCACGCTCCACATCTTCACGGGACATCACACGGGGTGATTGGCGCATAAGAATTTCAAGCAGTTTTAGCGGAATTGGCGGCAACTCTATACTGCGCCCGCCACGAACCACCTTGAGTGTGCCTGTATTGAAAATCAAATCCCCAACCTGCAGGATGCTGGTGCCTTCGCGCACCTGTGAACGCCTGATAAGCGCCAACAACCGTGCCTCCACTTCGCGTAATGAAAACGGCTTGACCACATAATCATCCGCACCTGCCTCAAGACCGGCAATCTTGTCGTTCAGCGAGTCGCGGGCTGTGAGCATCAGGATAGGAGTATTTTTCCCCGCATCACGCAGGCGCTTGCACAGCGTCAATCCATCCATGCCGGGCAACATAAGATCCAGCACGATCGCATCATATGGATTCGTGGAAGCGAAATGCAGCCCTGAAATACCATCTGCGGCGATATCCAGAGTGTGGCCGCGTGTCTCGAAATAATCGAACATATTGGTGGCGAGATCGCGATTGTCTTCAATCAGGAGAAGATTCATGAACGTGTTGGGCAATGTCCGGATTGTCTGGACAGAAATATACGGTTTTATTCCAATAAACTCTACAATTTACATATATTTCTCCAACGCTCAGCGCTGAAACATCGCACGGACTCTTTGCATCTTTGCTGCTGAAAACGTGCAAACTTATGTTTGACGCAAAGTGTCTTGCGCTGCGTCCCCGCGCAGAGCATGGGACGTGTGGTAGTGGTCGAAGCGTCACAAGCGAGCGATGCGCTGGCAGGCACTTCCGCAGAGGCGCGAAGCCGCGATCATCGGCAGCGTCAAAGAGTGCCGCGATCATGTGGTGCTTGAAACCGGACTGGGCGGCGAACGCATGCTGGAGAAACTGGAGGACGACTCGCTACCGCGGATTTGTTGAGTATCGCTTGGTTGAATGTCTGTTTTGTTGTCTTAAGAAACGGTAAGCCTTGTAAATCCACTGCCAGAAACCAGTCGTTCACTAAGTTCTGTTAACGACACTGACCGGAAGTCTACTCCTCAATATTTACCGCCGCATAGCAGACACTGGTCACGGGCAGCAACCGACCTATTGTGTTGAAAAACTCTTTTTTAGATCGTGTTGAAAAAATTCCAGCCTCATAGACGACTTTAATAATTTTCGATACGGGAGGATACTTCAGCCATCCTTAAACTCAACCTTGAGCCGTTAAACCACGCTCCTGTGGGCGAACAAGTGCGATTTACTGATGCACCTGAAAATCGCGAAATTTCAGAGGGGTGCGAAAAAAGAGTTTTTCAACACAATAGACCCATAGCCGTCAATGGCGACTGGCAGCTTCACGCCCTGATTTGCAATGCCGACCTGCTTCTCTCGACACAAAGTCGACCCTCGATATTTTTAACAATGGAAGGTCAATCTGAAACGAAGTGGTAGCAATTCTTGCCACTGTTTTTGGCCAAATACATCGCGGCATCGACGATTTTAACCAACTGCTCGGCCATTCCTCCGTTGCTGGGGTAGAGGGCGATGCCAATGCTGGCGGTTACATGGCAGTTTTTTCCATTCAGCATAAATGGGGTAGCGATGGCTTCGACAATTCTCTCAGCCACAGGATTAATGTTGTTCCGTGTTTTCACGTTGGGGAGGATCACCGTAAACTCATCGCCGCCAATGCGCGCCACTGTGTCCGAATCGCGTACACATGCCACGATACGTTTGGCTGTCTCTCGTAAAAGTGCATCACCGACATCGTGCCCGAGCGTGTCGTTGATGATCTTGAAACCGTCAAGATCGAGAAAAAAGACGGCAATTGAATCTTTGTTTCTTCGTGCTTTCTTTATTTCCTGGTTGAGGCGATCGTAGAACAGAATGCGGTTAGGGAGTGCTGTAAGATTGTCGTGGTGGGCGAGTTGAGTAATCTGTTCATTAGTGTGCTTAAGGCGAGTAAGTAAATTCCAGAGGAAGCGTGCCTGGAAGCCTCCGATGATATTCTCTTTACCCAACCGTGACTCGGCAAAGGCGGTGACGCTTTCATCATCAGCGAGGTTGAAAGCAAGACAAGGTCGGCTGGCCTCGATTGCTTCAGCAAGATTGGTAAAATCCCGGATACCGTGCTTCTTCGCAATTGTCAGTGCCGGAGCTTGCGGGTTAGCATCAACAATGCCGACAATTTTAATCAAGGGATCATCGAGAAAGAGTTCAACCATTGCTGTGCCGCCACGGCCGGCACCTATGACGAGTATTCTTTGGATGCTTTGGGATTTTACTGTAATCACGATTTTTTGCGGCAATCAATATTCAATCAATCTTAGCGTGTTTCGGGGTCATTACTGTTTTCAGTATTGAGGCGGATTTAAACCAGAAGAGAACCTTTTGGCACGATCCGGCAGTTCATGTTGCCATATTAACAGCCGGATGGTGGCAGTTTGTAACCAGGTCAATGTCCAGATCATCCGGTAGCGGGTACTGGTGACACGCTGTACCCGACACAAATCAGGTAATCTATTTTCTCGTAAACAGAACTTCAAAGTTAAGTTAACCGGCGAGCCGCTACATGGTGGGTAACTCGTGCATTGCTGATCAGCGCGCTGATTTTCCATTTAAAGTCGCTTTCAGCGCACTGTAAAAAATGATGGATGCCCATGCAATAAGGCGTTCCAGCGAGTCTTATTCTGGATAAACACACGCTGTTTCATGGCAAATACAAGACGCTGATTCACGATTACGAACTTTTCAATCTTGTCTCAAATTCCTCAACCGGCACCGGTCTGCCGAACAAGTAGCCCTGGCAGAGAGCGCAACCATGCAGTTTCAGGAATGCACGCTGGTCTTCCGTCTCCACCCCCTCGGCAATGACCTCCATCCCCAGATTCTTGGCCATGCCGATGATGGTTTGCACGATGACCGCATCGCTGTGTTTCAAGCCGATATTGCGCACGAAAGACTGGTCGATCTTCAACTGGTCGAGCGGTAACTGCGTCAGGTAGGAAAGCGATGAATAGCCGGTGCCGAAGTCATCCATGGAGAAACGCACCCCGGCCTTCCTCAGTGCCTGCATTTTGACGATGGTGTCCTCGATGTTGTCCAGCACCAGGCTCTCCGTGAGTTCGAGCTTGAGCCGGTCCGGGCTGAGCGCATGCCTGCGCAGTGTCTGGCGGACTTGCTCGACGAAATCGGGCTGATGGAACTGGCGTGCGCTGACGTTGACGGCAAGCTGCAGGTCACGGGTGAGCGGGCCGGTTTCCCATGCCTTGATCTGGGCGCACGCTGTGTCCAGCACCCACTGCCCGATAGGCAGTATCAGTCCGGTTTCCTCGGCCAGCGGAATGAACTGCAGCGGTGAGACCAGGCCGCGTTGCGGATGCTCCCAGCGTATCAACACCTCAGCCCCGATAATATGACCGGTATGGTCAACCTGCATCTGGTAATAGAGTCTGAACTGGTTTTCAGCCAGGGCGCGATGCAGATCGCTTTCCAATGACGTGCGAACTTCCAGTGCCGCCTGCATGGCGTGGTCATAGAAACGCTGGGTATTGCGTCCGGCGCTCTTTGCCTGATACATGGCGGTATCGGCGCGTTTGAGCAGTTCGTCCACCGTAACATCCTGATGGCGGAACAGGCTGATGCCGATGCTGGCGGAACTGTGGTATTCGTAGCCTTTTAGCGAATAAGGCTGGCTGATGGCGGTGAGTATCTTGTCGCAGATTTCTTCCGTCTGGGCAGCGGCTTGCGGGGGATTTTCACTCAACTCCTCAATGATGATGACGAATTCATCGCCGCCCAGCCGCGCCACGGTGTCCACTTCACGCACGCAGGCTTGCAGCCGGTTGGCTACCTCGATCAGCAACAGGTCGCCGATGTTATGGCCCTTGCTATCGTTAAGATTCTTGAAATTATCGAGATCGATGAACAGGACAGCACCGTGGTTGTGATGACGCGCGCTGGCAGCGAAAGTATGCTGCAGGCGGTCGAGTAGCAGACGCCGGTTGGGCAGACCGGTCAGCGGATCATAAAAGGCCAGGGAGTGGATTGCCGCCTCGTCCTTCTTGTATTGAGAGAGATCAGAATAGGCGCTGACGTAATTGGTGACCTCTCCTTCGGCACTGGTGACAGCGGTGATGGTGAGCCACTCCGGATGCACTTCACCATTTTTGCGCCGGTTCCAGATTTCGCCATGCCAGTAGTGGTCGCGGGTCAGGGCCTCCCACATTTGTCGATAGAACTCGGAATCATGTTGCCCGGACTTGATCAGGGCAGGCGTCTGGCCGATGGCTTCCTCGGCACTGTACCCGGTCAGGCGGGTGAAAGACTGGTTGACGCGCAGGATGACATTGCGGGCATCGGTGACGATGACGCCTTCCTGTACTTCAAAAGCAGTGGCGGCGATGTGCAGTTCCTGTTCCGCCTGCTTGCGCTCGGTGACTTCATCAAAAACCGCAACAAATTCCCCTCTTTTCGGACTGTAAACCGAGATGGTAAACCACTGGTTTTGTGACTTGAAATCAAATTCAAAAGTCTCTGGATTACCTGTTGCAGCGACACGGCCATATATCTCGAACAACTCCGGACTCAGCTCCCTGATTCCGGGAATGACTACGCTGACGGGTTTGCCCACCACATTTTTCAAACCCGTAATTTGTTCGAAGGCTTTATTGACATCGAGATAAACGAAGTCCACCGGGAGGTCCTGATCGTCATATTGCATCCTGCAATAGGCGTATCCATTGAGCATGTTTTCAAACAGGGAGCTATAACGCAGCTCACTCGCCTTGAGCGTCTCCTCCGCCCGTTTGCGCGCAGTCTCGCGGGTGTAGTTGCCCAGCGCGAAGCTGACATCCCCCGCCATTTCGACCAGCAAATTGCGCGCCTGTTCGTCAAACGCATTGACAGTGTCTGCATAGAGCGTGAGGTTGCCAACGGGGATGCCATTCCTATGCAGGGGCAGCGAGGCCGCTGCAGCCCAGCCGAAGCGCACGCCACGCTCATGCCACTGTGCGTTGGCCGGGTCATGCTGAAAATCCTGACACCAGAATGGCCGGTTCTCAAGTATTGAGATTCCGACCGGACTGCGTTCGTGCGCATCGTTGCCATCCACCGAAATCCGGATTCCATCCAGATATTCAATGCCAGCACCGAATGAGGCAACCGGCTTGACTCGCTTGCGCGCCTCGTCCACCAGTCCGATCCACGCCATCTTCATGCCGCCGAACTCAACTGCGGCGCGGCAGATTTGCGGGAACAGTTCGTCCTCGCTGGTGCAGTGCAAGATGGCCTGGTTGCACTGGCTGAGTGCGGCGTAGAATTGCGTCAGTCGCTGGATTTGTGATTCTGCCGCCTTGCGCTCGGTGATGTCGCGCGCGATGCCCAGCACTCCGACCAATTTGCCATCAGCATCGTGCATCGGGGTTTTGATGGTTTCCAACAGGGCACGATGACCATCATCAGCGAAGGTGACCCATTCCACGTTCATGCTAGGCTTGCCTGCCACCATCGTTTTGCGATCATGCTCTCGGAAGAAGTCTGCCAGCTCCTTGTCCACAAAATCGTAATCGGTCTTGCCGACGATGTCTGCTTCTCTTGCACCGAAGAAACGTTCGAACATCGTGTTGCAACTTAGATAGATGCCTTCCGCATCCTTCAGCCAAATGAGGTCGGGTATGGCTTTCACCAAGGTTCGCAAAAAAGTTTCTTTCTCGACCAACGCAAGAGACATTTGCTTGCGCTCGGTGATGTCGCGTATGACCCCCACAGAATACCAGCGGCCCCTCACTTTAAGTGCTGAAATGTATATTTCGATGGGGAATTCGCTGCCGTCTTTGCGGATCGCCTCAACCTCCCGAATCTTTCCGACCAGCGGACCCTCTCCAGTTTTTTGAAAGTGGGCAAATCCGCGCACTGCGTCGGCGTGGTAGCGAGACGGGGCAATCAACTGATGCATCTGTTGCCCAATTGCCTCCTCTTGGCTGTACTGGAACATCCTTTGTGCAGCGGGGTTCCAGTCTGTAAACCTGCCCTGTTCGTTGACAATGACGATTGCATCCTGAGCGGAAACGTTGATCTGCCGGAAGCGTTCCTCGCTCTGTAATTTCTGGAATACCAAAAAATAGAGTGCAGGAGAAATGATGATGGTAAGAAGGATGGGATCAAGGAAGTTCCAGTAAACGTTTGGGATGCTTGCAAAAAAAAGAGCATCATGGATTTCCGTCATGATCAAAACTTCGACCACCATAATGAGCAAACCTAAGCCAATTACACCCCCCAGAGGTGTATTGAATAACATCGGTAACTTCCATTTTTTCATAGTGTGCTCACTTGGATTTTCAAACCACCGCTACAACCGCAGCCAGCGATGTGAATTTACATAGTAGGGTTACGCACGGGGAAATCTATGTTGACTGAATTGAATAGATTTAACGCTACATTTGGTTTCATGACAAGCATGACAAACTTCTGGGTACCTCTAAAAATTGCCCACCTTTGTGGAAGCCAACACTCAAGTTTGATTCTCTGATTTTTTTTCAGAAAAAGTCCAGACTGACTAGTTGGCACATACCAGTTGTAACGGCCTGCGATTTCGATGGAAGAAAGCTGCCATTCGTCAGTGACCATTTATGGCACGGAGCGGATACCCAAAGTATTAAATTCGATGCCCGAAAGCAGACCCCCCCGTTGTTCCATTGCATCTCAAGATTGCTACTCAATTTCTAGCTCCGCCATCAATACATGCGGTGCCGGAACAGCCATCCCGCGATGCTGAGCGCGACCACGCCGATCAGCGCCATCGGCCAGAACTGATCGAGCAACAGATGGAACGGCGTGCCTTCGAGGAACACGCCGCGCAGCACCACCAGGAAATAGCGCAGCGGGTCGAGCAGCGTGATGTCCTGCACCATTTGTGGCATGTTGCGGATCGGTGTGGCAAATCCGGACAGGATGATCGCCGGCACCAGAAACATGAACGCGCCGAGCAGACCCTGTTGTTGGGTGGCCGCGAACGAGGAGATCATCAGCCCGACACCGGCGCCCGACAGCAGGAACAAAAATATACCGGTGTATAGCGTGAGCAGGCTACCCAGCAGCGGCACCTTGAACCAGAACACAGCGGCCAGCACGATCACGCTGGCCTCGCCGACGCCGATGATGAATCCGGGCAGTGTCTTGCCGATCAGGATTTCCACCGGACGCAGCGGTGTGACCAGCAACTGGTCGAAGGTGCCCTGCTCGCGTTCGCGCGCGACCGACATCGCGGTGACCAGCATGGTCACCAGCAGCGTGATGATGCCGACGATGCCGGGCAGGAAGAACCAGCGGCTCTCCAGGTTGGGGTTGAACCAGGCGCGCGTCTCGATGCGCGCGGGCGGCTGGCTGCTGCCATGATCCGCCAGCCAGGCGCGGTTGTAACGATCGACGATCTCGCGCACGTCGTTGATCGCCAGCATCGCGGTGTTGGAGTTGCGCCCGTCGACGATGACCTGCAGCGCGCCGCTGCGCCCAGCCAGCATGTTCGCGGTAAAATCCTGGCCGAAGTGCACAACCATCAATACCTGCCTGCCGTCGATCAGCGGCGCGATTTCGCTATCATAGGTAAGCTCAGCCACACGGCTGAAGGTGGTAGCACTGTCGAATGCGGCCAGCAATTCGCGCGAAGCCACACCGTGATCCTCGTTGTATACCGCGAACGGCACGTTCTTCAGGTCGAAGGTCGCGGCATAGCCGAACACGATCATCTGGATCAGCGGCGGCGCAATCAGCACGATACGGCTGCGCTTGTCCTTCAGCAGCGCGAGGAATTCCTTGAGTACCAGTGCGAGGATACGTGCAAACATTTTTACTCCAGTCGCTTGCGCGATTTGCGCCAGGTCACGCCTAGGAACAGCGTTGCCATGACTACCAGCGCCAGCGCATTGGGGACGATCACGCTCCAGTCGTTGCCGGCGAGGAACACGGTCTGCAGGATGGCGATGTAATAACGCGCGGCGACTATATGGGTGATGAACTGCACCACCGGCGGCATACTGCCGATGTCGAAAATAAAACCCGACAGCAGGAAGGCAGGCAGGAAAGTGATGATCAGCGCGAGCTGCCCGGCGACGAACTGGCTGCGCGCGATGGTGGATATCAGCAGCCCCATGCCCAGTGCGGCAATCAGGAACAGTGCGGACGTCGCAATCAGTACCCACATCGAGCCGCGCAACGGCACATCGAACAGGAACAGCGCCATGCTGACTGACAATGCCAGACCACCCATACCCAATACGAAATATGGCAGCAATTTGCCGACGATCACTTCGCTCATCGACAGCGGCGTGACCATCAATGCCTCCATCGTGCCGCGTTCCCATTCGCGCGCCATCACCATCGCGGTCAGCAGCGCGCCGATCAGCGTCATGATCAGGGCCACCAGTCCCGGCACCAGGAAGTTGCGGCTGCGCAGTTCACTGTTGAACCAGACGCGTTGTTCCATCTGCACCGGCGCCTCGAATTTCTGTCCGCGCAGCTGTGCGTAGTGTTCGAGCCACGTACCCCATGCGCCCTGCACATAGCCGGAGACGAGACGCGCGCTGTTGGCGTCGACACCGTTGACGATGAGCTGGATCGGCGCGCCGTCGGGATCGCGCAATTGCTTCGCAAAGTCCTGGCGCAACACCACGATGGCATTGACACTGCCGGCCATCATTGCCTGCTCGGCATCACGGGTATTGGCGTACATGACAGGATTAAAATAGCGCGACTGGTGGAACGCGGCGGTAAAGTCGGCGGTGTCCGCACCAGGCTGCTCGACCACGATCGCCACCGGCACGTGTTCGGAATCGAGCGATACGCCGTAGCCGAACAGCAGCAGCAGGACGATCGGCATCAGGAACGCGATCGCGATGCTGCTCGGGTCGCGCACGATCTGCAGGAATTCCTTGCGCACCAGCCCGCGTATCCTCATCTTGCCCGACCCCATGGACGTGCCGTTGCTCATGCCGTCGCCTCCTCGTGTGCAAGGATCAGTGCGACGAATGCGTCTTCCATTGTTGGTGCCGGCATTTTTTCCGTGCGTGTCTGCTGCTTGATGCTGCCCGGCGTGCCCATGGTCAGGATTTCGCCCGCCGCCATGATCGCGATCCGGTCGCAGTATTCAGCTTCTTCCATGAAGTGGGTGGTGACCATCACGGTCACGCCCTGCGCGGCGAGCGCATTGATGCGCGCCCAGAACTCGCGGCGCGCCAGCGGGTCGACGCCGGAGGTGGGTTCATCCAGAAAAAGTATCTCGGGTTCATGCATCAGCGCGCAAGCCAGCGCGAGACGCTGCTTGTAGCCGAGAGAAAGGTCGCCGCTGGTGAAGTCGGCGATGTTGCCGAGTTCGAATTCGTCCATCGCCCAGGAGATGCGCCCGGTGCCGCGCTTGCCCGACAGGCCGTAGACGCTGCTGAAAAATTTCAGGTTCTCGATGACGCTGAGGTTTCCGTACAGCGAGAATTTTTGCGACATGTAGCCGATGCGCTCGCGCGCCGTAGCCGCGGCATGGCGCAGGTCGGCGCCTGCCACGCGCAGCGTGCCGCCGCTCGGCGGCAACAGCCCGCACAGCATGCGAAAGGTGGTGGACTTGCCCGCGCCGTTCGCACCGAGCAGTCCGAACACCTCGCCCTTCGCCACCGAGAAGGTGACGTTATTCACCGCATAAAAATCGCCGAAGCGGCGTTGCAGATTGTTCACTTCGATGACGGGCTTGCCGGGATATGTTTGAGCAATGCCGGGAACAATTTTTCCGGCCGGGATTGGCGATGAAAATTTTTTGCCGCCGGATTTTGACTTGATCATCGCGACAAAGCTGTCCTCGAAACGCGGCGGCACGGGTTTCATTGCCATGCCGCTCACACCGGGCAGCAAGATTTCAAGATCGGGCGGCGTGGTGTCCTCCATCACCACGCGGAGATGATCGCCCTGTATCAAGCCATCCAGCACGCCCGGGACATGCGTCAATTTGGCCAGCAGCACGCGCTTCTCCAGGTTATTTCCCGAAATCTCATAAGTGCGGCCCTGCATGGTTGCGCGCAATTCAACAGGTGTTCCCTGGGCCAGCAACCTGCCTTCATGCAGCAGCACCACTTCGTCGCAACGCTCCGCTTCGTCCAGGTAGGCGGTGCTGAGCAGCACGCTGGTCCCCTGTTCGCGCACCAGGCGGTAAACGATGTCCCACAGTTCCCGGCGCGACAGCGGATCCACGCCGACTGTCGGTTCGTCGAGCAGCAGCAGCGACGGCTGCCGCACCAGCGCGCAGGCCAGTCCCAGTTTTTGTTTCATGCCGCCGGATAACTGTCCCGCCAGGCGTTTGGTGAATTGCTCGAGGCCGGCCATGTGCATCAGTTCGCGGTAACGTTCCGCACGAGCCGATTCAGGCACTCCTTGCAGGTCGGCGTAGAGGTCGAGGTTCTCCTGCACGGTGAGGTCTTCGTACAGGCCGAAGCGTTGCGGCATATAGCCGATCGCACCCTGCACCGCCAGCGATTGGGTGGTCGCATCCATGCCGAGCACGGTGATGCTGCCCGCATCCGGCACCAGCAGGCCGGCAGCGAGACGCATCAGCGTGGTCTTGCCGGCCGCGTCCGGGCCGACCAGGCCGGTGACCAGGCCATGCCGGACACGGAAACCGACCTGCTGCAATGCCGGCACCAGCCGCGTGCCGACGTGGAAAGTTTTGGACACCCCGCTGACTTCGAGCGCGATTTGATCGGGTGAATACGCCGCAAGAGAAGCAGCCGTCATATGGTCGGCGGCAGTCACGGCAAGTTTAATCCTGGCAGCGGCTGGCGTCCGGCGCAGGAGGCTCACCCGGATGGATCGTCACCGTTGCGGGCATACCCATGCGCAACTCGCCCTGCGGGTTGCACACGAATATGCGCACCTGGTAGACCAGACTGCTGCGCACCTGTGTAGTTTCCACCGACTTCGGCGTGAACTCGGCGGTGGGCGAGATGTAACCTACCCACGCGCGATAATTCTTGCCGGGAAAACTGTCGGTGCTTACCCCAGCGCGCATCCCCGGCTTGAGCTTGCCGAGGTCCGGCCCCTGCACATAGGCGCGCACCCAGACCGGATCGGTCAGCGCCAGCGTATAGACCGGGCGCTGGGGCGAGGCCATGTCGCCCGGCTGGAGGATGCGCTCCTGGATGATGCCGTTGTCCGGTGCATAGAGTGATGCATCGGCCAATGTCTTGCGTGCCACATCCAGTGCCGCCTTACTGGCCCTCAGCATGGCCTTGGCTGCCGCAATATCCTCCTTGCGCGGACCCATTTTGACCAGCTTCAGCGTTTCCTGCAGCGCCTGGTATCGGGCCTGTGCAGCATCGGATGCGGCCAGCGCATCGTCCGCCTGCTGCTGCGCGACGAAATGCCTGGCCACCAGTTCCTGCAGTCTTTGGTAAGTATGCGCGGCATTGTCGGCGGCAATGCGCGCGGCTTCCGCATCGGCCTGCGCCTTGAGAATTTCCTCAGGCCGGCTGCCCGCCTCGAGACGGGCGACCACCTGCTGTTGCGATGCCAGCTGCGCCTGCTGCAGATCGACATTGCTCGCCAACCGCGAGGTATCCAGCGTCGCAAGTAACTGGCCTTTGTGGACCTGCTCCCCTTCCCTGGCCTGCATGGCGGCTATCCGCTCCGAGCCGTTGAACGCCAGCTGCACCTGCCTGATATCGACGTTGCCATAGAGGGTCAACGCATGATCGCCGGATGCACGCTCACGGGTGAAATACCATCCAGCTGCGCCGGCAGCACCCAGAACGACCGCGATCAATAGAGCAATGAGGATTTTTCGTTGCACTGTCATAAGCCCATGAGTGTGTCTAGCTTGATCCGCGTGTAGGGCCATTGTACATTTTCAGCGTGAGGAAATGTTGCCAACCGGTTGCTTATCGGCTTCTGCGCTACAGATCGGAACTCGGCGAATAGCCGGAAGCGGCTGCGGATCCAACCGGACGATGCAACACATGCGTTAAATCGTTCTGCTGGTGTTTCGAAATCCAGGGTCTTTCTGGGTCGCTCATTTAATCTACGAGCCACGGCATTGAGTTGCGCCTGAGAGTGTACCGATAAGTCTGTTCCTTTGGGGAAGTACTGCCTCAATAAACCATTGGTGTTCTCAATTGAACCGGCCTGAAAGGTCTCAATTGTTTACGGCATGCCATGCGCCATTTACCACCAGCTTCCTGCAGCTTATTACCTCGCGTCCCGTTTTGCGGATGATTTTGAAACGGCTATCCTGCATGCCCCTTAACGGTGGTGGGCAGAATATGTCCCGTGCGATGCTGACTGGTGCCCTTGTGGGTGCGCAAGTTGGGCCGGAAGGCATACCCAAGCGATTTCTTGACGACCTCGACAAAGGACAGGAATTGGTGGCACTGGCCAAAAAACCCGGGACGCAGGTTTAACCGGTATTTCCAAGTAGCGCTTTAAGGGCATACGTAATGGTAAACAGACCAAAGCGGCCCAGACTGTATAAAACGTAGCGAAAGAGCACACGTAGAATCAGTTGATGTGAATCGACACCTAATCAGTAATCACCTTTCATCCTAAAGTCAGGGCTGCCTGAATGGTGTCACTGAAAATTCACGTCGCGGGGAACCGCCTCTGGATATCTTGGATGTGCCATACGGGAGAGCAAAGAATTTGGAGTGTTGTAAACCCGCAATTGATGCATAATCATACAAAATTACGAACATAACTATAGGTGTTCTATTGAAGAATGATCGATTGGGGTTAGCGATGATTGCGGCCACGCTGGTCGTGATCGCGATAGTCATTGGATTGATGTACGTAAATCAGTCCAGGTTATACAAAGAAAAAACGCGTGTGAATGGTGTTGCGCTTACGCGCGCTTTATCCGGCGTTGAATATTCACAACTGCTGCCTGAATCTGGCGAGAGCGGTCTGTTGCGGAATCTGGTCAATGTTCAGAATAACGAAAATTTAGCCTACATAGCTGTCGCCAGCCCGGACGGTGTAATACTAAACGAAACCACCTCGGCTGGCAGCATCATACCGGCCGCAACCATGCCGTCCGAACCCTATGCCTGGTTTGGCGAGCATAATGTCATTTCTCCTGGGGATGGTCGCCAGATCAGGGAATTTTTTGCTCCCATCATTAAAGGAGGGCAATTGGTTGGGTTCATTCGCGCTGGGTACTACATCCAGCAGACAAACTTGATGAGTAACCAGATTTCCAGTTTGGGATTGATGGCACTACCGATATTCCTGCTAACGACGCTTTCCTACTTCCTGATTCGCCGCGAGACAAAGCCGCTTGGCCTACTGAGCAAGAAATTGGAACAAGTATCTCTCTCCTATGGCGGTCAGGCTATTTCGCCGATGCTAGACCACAATTACGGTGATTTTATGCAGCGCTTCGACCAGTTCATTCAACTGGTACAGGCCAGGGTGAATCAGATGAACAAGGAGTCGTTTTCCTCGCGAACCGATGCTCACCTGATCACATACAAGCAGGAAAAGGCCGAGTCCGCACTCAACTCGATACCGGATGCCTTGCTGGTGATTGATGACGCATGCATACCCACCTTTGCCAATGCCAAGCTGGAACCGATACTGGGTGTAAGTCGCGAAAAGATAATTGGCCGGCCAGCGGTGGAATGGTGCAAGGAAAAGGAGGTGCTCGCGTTCTTGCAGCGTTTCAAGCCTGGCCCTTCGGCAATGCGCTCAGCCAACATCGAATATGTATCCGAGGGTAATCCGGATCAGCGGATCTCCGTTGCGGCATTCCCGCTCTTTTCTCCGCGGAATCAAAACACCGTGTTCGGGATGCTGATCATCTTCCGGGACATCAGCAATGAATATCTTGCAATACAGGCCGGCGCGGAATTTGTCTCTCAGGTTTCCCATGAGCTCAAAACACCGCTCAACACCCTTGCAACCTATAGCGAACTGCTGCTTGACCATGCGACCCTGACAGAAACCGAGCAGGTGGAAGCAGTGAATGTCATACATAACGAAGTCGAGCGCATGGCCGGACTGATTAACAACCTGCTCAACATCTCTAAAATGGACACCGGCGCCCTGCAACTGGTGCGCAAGCGGGTCAAGCTTCGCGAGCTCATGCAGGATGCCTTTGACAGCATGAGCAATAACGCGCTTGGCAAGGGTATCGAGTCCGAACTCAAGATCCCGCCAGACCTCGGGTCTGTCCGTCTGGACAAGGACCTGTTTCGCATCGCCATCGACAACCTGCTCAGCAATGCCATCAAGTACAGCAACCCTGGAGGCAAGGTCACGGTGAGCGCAAGGAATCTAGATAATGGCCAGATTGAAATCAGCGTGCGCGATCAGGGCATAGGCATCTCGCCCGAGGATGTTGAAAAAGTCTTTCTCAAGTACTATCGGGTCAACAGCAGCGAGACCGCCTCACGCAGCGGGCACGGGCTGGGCCTGTATCTGGCCAGGCAGATCATTTCCCTCCATCACGGCACCATTACGGTTAACAGTGAACCGGGCAAGGGGACGGAATTCATTGTTACTTTCAAGGCGCAGCCCGTTCAATTAGAGGATTCGCAAGACTTATGAAACGCATCCTGATTGTCGATGATGAACCGCACATAACGCGCGTTCTCAAGCTATACCTCGAACGGGCCGGCTATGCCGTGGATACGGCACAGAATGGCCAAATGGCGCTGGCAGAAATCCTGAAAAACGAGCCTGACGCCCTGATGACCGATATTCAGATGCCCCTCATGACCGGCAGGCAGCTGTGCCTTGCCCTCGAAGAGCAGTTGCCGCAGCGCACCTTTCCAATTTTCGTCATGACATCGATGACCGACCGCGAGCACCGCGAATGGACACAGAAAATAAACAATCTCGAATTTCTGGAAAAACCGTTGAGCATGCGCGCGATGACTCGTGCACTCGATAAACATTTTGGATCCGCTAAGACGGACGGGGGTGCAAGCCATGTCTGATAATACCTTCCAGGAAATCGACATCTCCAGATACCAGCGCTGGCTTAATCGAGCAGTTGGCGCAGAAGCCGCATTCATGGTGTTCGACAAGGCCGGCATCCCGCTCTGGGGCAAAGACATCCCGCAGGCAATCAAACTGGGCCTGGCTATCGCAGCTGCAGGCACGGATGCTGCGGGGCCCCATCGCCACGATCTGGATGCCAACAAGACTGCGCTCTATCAGACTCTTGGCATCACCAATGACGGCCAACTGGGTTGGCTGGCCGTGATGGTCGATCATTTCGGCGAGCAAGACGCGCCAGTGCACATCGACCAACTGACCGAAACGATGGATGATCTGGCCGCAGGCATATCAGACGAATACCGGTACAAGCACGACCTCGAGATGATGACCGAGGAACTCGGAGAACGCTATGAGGAATTGCACCTGGTTTATGCCGTAGATCAACATTTTCAGGGTCAAACGGAACAGAATGACAAAGTGTTCCAGAGCCTGCTGGAATCTGCGGCCGAGCACCTGAATGTCGATGTCGTCGCCTTTGTGAAGCCACCCAAAGATATCTGCTTATATGCAACTTCGCTGAGCAAGGAAATCGCAAACCTCGACTTGGTGCTGGTCGAGATGCGCGGCGACCTGTTTCGATTTATACAGTCCTCCGGCGAAACGGTCATCCTCAATGCCGTGGATGATCCGCGTCGCGCCTATATATTCACGGACATGTCTTATAAGGTTCTCGCCTGCCCGATCCGTAGCGAGGGAAAAGTCGATTCCATGATCGTCTTGCTCAACCACGCGCACAAGCCTGACTTTACCAACGGTGACCGCAAGCTGGCCGAGGTGCTGGCCACCCAGTTATCCAACCTGAGCACCACCTACCTGCTGTTGCAAAGCATGGGCGAATTCAATCAACAATTGGCCATGTCGCTGATCGAGGCCGTCGAGGCGAAGGATCCCTATACTCGAGGCCACAGCGAGCGCGTCCATTTCTTATCGATGGAGATCGGCAGGGCGATGGGATTGCCAGCGGACGAATTAGACGATTTGTACTGGGGTTCATTGCTGCATGATGTCGGCAAGATCGGCATCCCGGACGCCGTGTTATGCAAGCCCAGCCGGCTGACCCCGGATGAGTACACCTTCATCAAGGTGCATCCGGAGCGCAGCTATGAAATACTGCGCCACATCAAGCATCTGGAAAAAGCAGTGCTCGGTGCACGGCATCATCAGGAAATGTATGACGGCACAGGTTATCCGCATGGTCTCAAGGGTGAGCGCATCCCGCTGCATGGCCGCATCATCGCCGTCTCTGACACCTATGACTCCATCACCAGTTCCCGTGCCTATCGGGCCGGGCGCAGTCACGAGACTGCCATGAAGGAAATCGAACGGGTTTCAGGTACACAGCTGGACCCTGGGATCGTGGAAGTATTCATGAAACTCGCCGCCGCCGAACCGGAATGGCTGCAACGCTTCAATATCAGACGGGAAAAGGCCTGACGACGATGCAGGAAGCAATTGCACGCAGTATCATCGGCACAATGACTTACCTTGCACCGGTTGGCCCGCTCACCGGCGAGGATGCCTGCAAGGCGCTGGAGCAAGCCATCGCGGAGTGCATTGCAGCCAACCAGATCCATCTGATTATTGATCTGGAGCAGATCCCCATGATGGGTGGGCGTGCACTTGAAATCATCCTGGACACGAATACCCGGCTTATCCATAGTGGAGGCTCGCTCAAATACGTCAATCCCACCGCGCTGCTCAAGGACATCCTGATCGTCACCGGCCTGGGATATCAGGGCGCAATGGAATCGGCAGGATTTGGTGAACTGCTTTCGGTCGGCGAAGATTTTTTGTCAGTCCCGCCACTAAGGCTGGGCGAGATTCTGCTGGAAATGGGAGTGATCACCGAGGACCAACTGGAAATAGCCGCAAAACTGCAATCCAATAGCAACAAGCGCATGGGGAAGATACTGGTCGATCTGGGCATGATCTCGGAACACGATCTGTTCACCGCCCTCAGCCGCCATTTAAGAATCCCGTATATCGCTTTGCGCACCGGCCTTTATGAAAGCACCGCCACCGACCTGATCCCACGAGAGGTGTCACGCCGCCTGGAAGTGCTGCCCATGTTCAAGGTGCACGACACCCTGACAGTTGCAACGACCGATCCCCAATCGGTACCGGCATTGGATGAATTGCAGGACATTTCAGATTGCAAACTGCGCCTGGTACTGGTTAAGCGGGAAGATATCCTCAAGCATCAGATCAACGCCTACAGTGGCAATGAATTCACCCCCGAGATGGTGGAAAACATGTCCACCGATATCGAGTTGGTTGAGTTGGCCAAGGAAGATTACGCGCGGATCGATGAGATGGCCGGCGCCAGTCCGGTGATCAATCTGGTCAATGGCCTGATCCAGCGCGCAGTCCGTGACGGCGTCAGCGATATACATATCGAGAGTGGCCGCAGCCGTTCATTCGTGAGGTTCCGCATCGATGGCCTGCTGTACGAGGTGATGTCAACCCGTGTCGAT
>DIYV01000138.1:36047-39465 GCA_002429165.1 Gallionella sp. UBA6045
GGTCGCATGCAGGTCATGACACAAGGGCGCAGTGTCGATCTGCGCTTCAGTTCCCTGCCGGGCATCTATGGCGAGAAAGTGGTATTGCGGGTGCTGGACAAGAACCAGTCCATCCTGGATGTCGAAAAACTCGGCATGAGCGCGCCGAATCTGACCATGCTGAAAAAACTGCTCGGCCGCAGCTATGGCCTGATCCTGGTCACCGGGCCGACCGGCAGCGGCAAGACCACGTCGCTGTATGCGTCGATAAACCATTTGAAAAGCATCGAAAAAAATATCGTCACCATCGAGGATCCGGTGGAATACCAGCTCGACATCATCAACCAGAACCAGGTCAACGAGTCGGTCGGACTGTCCTTCGCCAAGATGCTCAAACACGTGTTGCGGCAGGATCCGGACATCATCATGGTCGGTGAGATCCGTGACCATGAAACGGCGGAGATCGCCGTTCAAGCCGCCCTCACCGGTCACCTGGTGCTGTCGACGCTGCATACCAACGATGCTGTGGGGGCGCTTTCCCGAATGATGGATATGGGAGTGGAGCCTTACCTGCTTTCCTCCGCGCTGGCAGGGGTGGTCGCGCAGCGCCTGGTTCGCGGGGTATGCCCAACATGCAAAACCACCTACCTGCCGCCGCCGGAACTGGTGGAAAAATTCGGCTGGCCCGAGGGATCGAGACTGACACGGGGCCGAGGCTGTTCAGAGTGTTACGACTCCGGCTATCGTGGACGACTGGGTATTCATGAGATCATCGAATCCAGCGACGGCCTGCAACGGCTGATGGCCAAGAATCCGAACAAGGACGAATTGAAATCATTCATGAAACATGAAGGTTACCCGACATTGTTCGATGATGGCATCAAGCGCGTGCTCGACGGACGTACGACCATCGAGGAAGTTTCGCGCGTCATCCACGCAAGCTGACCATCATGGCTATCGACATCAACCAGCCGCTGCCCGCCAAAACCGGTGAACCGCGCAAGTCGGCCAAGCGCGGCCTGAACATGGAGATCCGCTTCGGCGCACCCAGGATCAGCCTCAACCAGCGCATGGTATTTACCGAGCGCCTGTCGCTATTGCTCGAAACCGGAGTCAGCCTGGTGGAAGCGCTCAAGACGATGGAATTGCAAACGGAAGAACCGCTGCTGGCAGAAATCATCGGTTCATTGGCCGATATCATCAGCGAAGGCAAGAACTTTTCTGGCGCGCTGGCCAAGCATCCGGAAATGTTCTCTGGCAGTTACATCAGTTTAGTTGCTGCTGCCGAGGAAGGCGGGTTTCTGCCCCAGGTGCTTGAGCAGTTGCTGCGCATGGACGAAAAGAACAGCCAACTGCGCAGCAGCATTGTTTCCGCTCTGTCTTATCCGGCATTTCTGATTGTGTTTTCGATTGCGGTTGTGGTCTTTGTGCTGGTGGTCATCTTCCCCAAGTTCGATGCACTGTTCGCATCGATCCATGACCAACTGCCGATCACCACGATCTTCCTGATGGCGCTGTCCGCATTCGTCCGGCATAACTGGATTGTTATCCTGGTTGGACTGGCTGCCGGTGGCTGGGTATTTGTCACCTGGATCGGCAGCGCAGCGGGCAAGCTGACGATGGACAAGCTGAGGATGAGTCTGCCGGTCGTCAAGGATATCTACATACAAATTTACGTGAGCCAGACGCTCAGCGTGCTCGGTCTGTCGCTGAGCAACGGTGTGCCGATCACGGTTGCCCTCAAGGCCTGCCAGGGGGTGGTCAGCAATTCGATTTTTTCGGGATTTCTCGACAACATCCGCACCCATGTCAACGAGGGTCGCGGCATCGCGGTCGGCTTCACCGAATCGCCGATCATCCCGCCCATGGTGCGGCAAATGGTAGCCACGGGTGAGCAGACCGGCAACCTGGGGATGGTCATGACCCGTGTGGCGGCCTTTTACGAGCGGGAACTCAGTAAGCGCATCAATCTCCTGTCCAAGGCGGTCGAACCGATCATGCTGATCGTGATGGGGGTGGTGGTCGGTTTGATCGTCGTTTCCCTGATCCTGCCGATCTTCAAGCTGTCGCGGGCAGTTCATTGAAGCGGTTCATTGATAACGGCGCGCAACGTGAATATCAATAGCGAGGGAAGTTTTTGGCAGTGATTGGTTGTGAAAATTGCGCGTCTGTCGGCAAGTTTAAGCCTCCTGTCATATTTTGGCTTGATAAGCGTTCTGAATACTAATGTATGATGTCGTTTCAAATAGAACAAGGATGCGATTGGAAAGAAATCCTGAGTTTTTTAGAAAAGATGATTTCCTTGGTACATGTCAGCAACTGAAGCAAATTAGAAATTAACCACCAGAGAGGATTAACCAAAATGAATGCCAGGACTTGCAAGACCGTCAATATGATTCAACGTGGTTTCACACTTATTGAGCTGCTGATTGTCGTCATCATCCTGGCAATTTTGGCAGCCATTCTCATTCCGCAATTCTCAAGCTCCACGGTCGATGCGCAGGAAGCGGCACTGGATGCCAACCTCAATGGATTGCGCTCCGCGATCGAACTTTACAAGGCGCAACACAGCGGCAATTATCCTGGCGCTGTGATTACAGCTGCCGTCTGCACGGGCGGCACCAAAGGCTTAGGGACAGCTGGGACGGACGTGCTTTTTAAAGAACAACTGACCATGTACACTGACATCAGAGGTGGTACTTGCGATAGATCTGTCGTAAGTGATACACCACCTACGACACTGGGTCCTTATGTGCGCAAGGGCATGCCGGCAGAACCCATCAACAACATTGCCACTGTTTTGGTCACCAGCACCGGTGCTCCTATCGTCGCGGCAGGTACTGCTGGAGGCTGGGCCTACGACACCGTGTCAGGTCAAATCATTATGAATAGCACCGCGTTGGATAGCAAGAAAGTCGTCGCGTACTCGACGCACTAAGCCGGACAACAGCATCACACGGGGGAGGCGGGTTTGAAAAGAATCGCCACAAGCGGTTTTACCCTGGTGGAAATGCTGGTCTCCGTTACTATCCTGGGGATCATCGCGGCAGCGGTGATCCCCTTGCTTTCGTCCAATGATCCGCAAAAGCTCAGCGTGGCGGCGGAAGAAACCGCCAACCTGCTGCGCTACGCGCTGAGCGTAGCCAAACCCGCCGGGAGCTATGTGCTGGTCGATGGGTCGGCCGCCGGTCAGCTCAGTCTCTATAATTCGGACAGCAGCGGCAATTTGATCTCGGCGATCAATGATCCGCTCACCAAGCGTGCGGCAATACTGAGCGTCAGCAGCAGCCCGTTTTCCCTGGGTGTCATTCTGGCGCCGCAGTTCCGGGCAGGCGGGTCGGCGTGGCCGCAACTGCTGATCGGGCCGGGCCTGTCGCAACTTCAGGCCTTCGATGGCGCTACTGTCAACAAAGGCGCACTCCAGCCCAACAGCGGCGTG
>DIYV01000101.1:0-5318 GCA_002429165.1 Gallionella sp. UBA6045
ATATGGGACGGCTGGACGCTTACTTTCAAGAAGCTTTTCACCAGCAGACCAATAACGCTTTTTGTTAAAACGTTCTAAACTGCCCCAACCCTTGGTAATGTACTTCGTTGCATAAGAAGCAACTCGGTCAATCACATCAATTTCACTATGCCTACCGTATCGCGAACGCATAAATTGAACATCTATATTGCCTTCAAGCCCTAGCGGAGTAAGGGCAACATTCCAAAGCTTCCGCATTAGATTTATCGGCATTTTCCATACTGAGCGAGTAACAAAATGAAGGTGAAGGGGGATATTCCAAAATTCCAATGTTGAATCCGCTTCCCCGTCCAATATCCTATCAAGACCAATCTTATGAGGTTCTAGGATGGCCACATAATCTGAAAGCAATCCAACCCTTTGAAGCAATCGTGTATATCGCTTAAAAGCTGCCGACCATTCTTCAGGATTCGGATAGCTGAGCTCAGCTGACTGCCTAACAGTCAAAGTGCAAAGCCGATTTCCTCCCATATCCTTAATCCTGTGACGAACAGCCCTTTTTGCACGTTGGCGAGAACTTACAACTGACTCGATAGTACGTTCTTCCGTTTCTACACGAGCTCGGCAGTAGTGATGAACCTGGGGGGGGATTAATCAATTTTTCAGCATTTACCCAATTACATGAAACCTCATAGCCGCCAGCGCGAAAAGGTTGTATTTTGGCTTGCAAATAATGAGTATGTTCAAGACGGTTTACTATGGATTCGTGTTGGGAACCAGGTATGCAAGAACTGTAACCAGAAGAAGTGACACCATCTTGCCAAGGCGCGTAAGCTAGAGTTGTTAAGTCACAATCTAAATCGTTTACAGAGTAGGTATCGAAGCTATCAAAAACATGCATGAAGCACATCCTTGATAGCAGGGAAACGGAGGAGAGAGGTCAGTCCAAACCGATAGTGACCAAACTGTGACCAAACTAAGCTGGAATCAGCCCATTCTGGACAATTTCGACGTTTGAAAAAGAAACAGCCAAACCGGTCTAATGGCTTAGCTGTACTGGTTTCCAGTGGTTTCTGGTCACCTTGGTGTTGGTGGAGACGGCGGGAATTGAACCCGCGTCCGCAAGTCCTCTACAGATAGTTCTACATACTTAGCCATGTTATTTAATTTAATCCCGTACACGCCAACCGGCGGGCTGGTAAAGGACGAGTCACCTTGGTTTTAGCTCCGATCAAAGTGACCCTGACCGGCACGATTCTGTGTAGATTACCTCACTCATCTCAGCCTTGCGGCTTTGAGCCCCTCCACAGACAGCAGGGTGTGAGGTCTAGCAGACTAAGCTGCTAAAGCGTACTTTTCGTCGTTTGCGACTAGTTTTTTCCAGCTGATTTACGAGGTGGCGGGTCCTCGGTATGCCCTACGCTGCTTTGTAACCCACGTCGAAGCCAAGTCGTCCCCGGTTCGAAATGCTTTATTTAGCTTGCTCGCTACGGTTCTAAAAGCTTTTCTGTAGCAAGCGGTGCAGATTGTAGCAGGTTCAGAGTGGGATTAAGCCGAGAAGTTCCGTCGGCTTGTTGATGCTGCCGTGCGCGTTCCAGTTCTCGACGGATGCGTCGAGGCTGATATACCCGTAGTTGGCAATGATGCCGCGCATGCCGGCGGAGTTTGCGGCTTGCATGTCGCGCAGGTCGTCGCCGAGATAGAGACATTCTGCGGCGGAGACGCCGATGACCTGGCAGGCTTTGAGCAGCGGTTCCGGATGCGGCTTGGCATGGGCGTAGGTGTCTCCGCTGACCAGGCAGGCGGCGCGCTCGGCATAGCCCAGCGCCTGCATCAGCGGCACGGTGTAGCGGTGCGGTTTGTTGGTGACGATGCCCCACTTGATGCCGCGCTGTTCCAGTGTGGCTATCAGCTCTGCCGTGCCGCCGAACAGTTGGCTATGCACGCAGATGTTGTTTGCGTAATAGTCGAGAAAGATGTCGCGCAGGGTGTCGTAGTCGGGGTGCTCCGGTTCGATGCCGAAACCGGTCCTGAGCAAGCCGCGCGAACCGTGTGAGGCTTGCGGGCGCAACGCTGCCAAAGGCAGTGGCGGCAGGTTGCGCATGGCGCGCGTGTGATTGAGTGCGGCGGCGAGGTCGGGCGCGGTGTCGGCGAAGGTGCCGTCCAGGTCGAACAGGACTGCTTTGATCATTGGTTTTGTGGCATGGGTTGGTTTGAGGTGATGCGAATCTGGCAGTTTGTGTTTCTGTTTTTAATAAACGCCATCTGGTTTTCATCCTCCGGATACTTTTTCATCCCAGATTTTTTCGAACGTATTGGCCTGTAATTGCCGTTGGTTTTTGCATTCCAAGGCGCGAATTGCAGTGCGGGGCTTAGCGCAATCGGCGGGCGCTTTTATCTTTACTGACCAGGCCTCCCATGCTTTTTCTTTGGCCAGATGCCAAGTCTTGGCATTTGATTCCGCTATATGTCGACTGATCGGCGCTTTGATTATGTTATATTCCTTCTCAATCATCGAGGGTTTGTATGCGGCGACGATGGTGAAAATGAACATGGCAAACAGCACCGCAAAAAACATGAACGTCTTCATTATCTTCCCATTCGTCCAAATGTTAATTTAACCGGGGCTGATTGCCCCTGTTCGATGTTTGTTCATTCACGTCGGCAGGCGATCATGTAGTTCACCCCCGTATCTTTTCCCAATGAATAGACTTTACTGAGCGGGTTATAAGTCATGCCGATCAGGTCGACCAGGTTCAGCCCGGCATTGCGGCAGGACTGCGCCAGTTCGGACGGCTTGATGAACTTGGCGTAATCATGTGTGCCGCGCGGCAGCATGTTCAATATGTATTCGGCACCGACCACGGCGAGCAGATAGGACTTTGGGTTGCGGTTCAGCGTGGAGAAGAATATCCAGCCGCCCGGTTTGACCAGCTGGGCGCAGGCCTTGATCACGCTTTGCGGATCGGGCACGTGTTCGAGCATTTCCAGGCAGGTGACCACATCGTAATGGCCGGGTTGTTCAGCCGCCAGCTCTTCCACGGCAATCTTGCGGTAGTCGACCTGCCTGCCGCTTTCCAGCAAATGCAGCCTGGCGACCTGCAGGGCCTTGTCGGACAGGTCTATGCCGGTCACATTGGCGTTCAGTCCAGCCATGCTCTCCGACAAAATGCCGCCGCCGCAGCCGACATCCAGAACGACCTTGCCGGCCAAGCCGGAGTGGCGGTCTATGTAGCCCATGCGCAACGGGTTGATGTCATGCAGCGGTTTGAACTCGCTTTTCGGATCCCACCATTTGTGGGCCAGTTGCGAGAATTTTTCCAGTTCGATGGGGTCGGCGTTGACCATGGCCTTTAGATGTGTAATATTGATTGATGAGACTGCGACTCTAACAAAAGTCGCGGCATTAGCCAAATATAAGGTCATGTCGGCCGGATGGCTCAGAGTAGCCCCTCTGTGCTAAAATGTTCGCTTTGATTATTGCGTCGGCAGCCAGCCGGTTCGATCGTTCTTGTAACAACAATTAGGTCAGTCATGGAACAACAATTCGCCAAGGAAACACACCCCGTCAGTCTTGAAGAGGAGATGCGCAGGTCCTATCTGGACTATGCGATGAGTGTCATCGTCGGACGCGCACTTCCCGATGTGCGCGATGGTCTGAAACCGGTGCACAGACGCGTGCTGTTCGCGATGCACGAGCTGTCAAACGACTGGAACAAGGCCTACAAGAAGTCTGCGCGTATCGTCGGCGACGTGATCGGTAAGTACCATCCGCACGGCGACACAGCGGTATATGACACCATCGTGCGTATGGCGCAGGATTTCTCGCTGCGCTACCCGCTGGTGGACGGACAGGGTAACTTCGGTTCTGTGGACGGCGACAACGCGGCGGCGATGCGTTACACCGAAATCCGCATGGCCAAAATCGCCCATGAATTGATCGCCGATCTGGACAAGGAAACCGTCGACTTCGGACCCAACTACGACGGTTCCGAACACGAGCCCCTGGTATTCCCGTCGCGCTTCCCCAATCTGCTGGTGAACGGTTCTTCCGGTATCGCGGTGGGCATGGCGACCAATATTCCGCCGCACAACATGGGCGAAGTGGTGGATGCCTGTCTGGCGCTGCTGAACAACCCCGACCTGGATATCGAGCAACTGATCGAATACGTGCCCGCGCCGGATTTCCCGACCGGGGGATTCATCTACGGCCTGGCCGGGGTGAAGGAAGGTTATCGCACCGGTCGCGGCCGGGTGATCATGCGCGGCCGTACCCATTTCGAGGATATCGACAAGGTGGGCGGGCGCCAGGCCATCATCATCGACGAACTGCCCTACCAGGTTAACAAGGCCAATCTGCTGATCAAGGTCGGCGAACTGGTGCGCGAAAAGCGCCTGGAAGGCATTTCCGAGATACGCGACGAATCGGACAAGTCCGGCATGCGCGCGGTGATCGAGTTGAAGCGCGGCGAGAATGCCGACGTGATCCTGAACAAGCTGTACAAGGATACCCAGTTGCAGGACAGCTTCGGTATCAACATGGTCGCCATCGTCGACGGCCAGCCCAGGCTGCTCAATCTCAAACAGGTGATCGACGCATTCCTGCGCCATCGCCGCGAAGTGGTCACGCGCCGCAACATTTTCGAATTGCGCAAGGCACGCGAGCGCGGCCATATCCTGGAAGGTCTGGCGGTGGCATTGTCCAACGTGGACGAGATCATCGCGCTGATCAAGGCTGCAGCGAATCCCGCCGAGGCCAAGCGCGGACTGATGGAGCGCAGCTGGCATTCGTCGCTGGTGGAAGATATGTTGAGCCGCGTCAGCGACGCTTCGCGTCCGGATGGCCTGTTGCCGCAATACGGCCTGGTGGGTCAGGGCAACGAGCGCGCCTATTTCTTTTCCGATGCGCAGGCACAAGCCATTCTGGAGTTGCGCCTGCAGCGCCTGACCGGGCTGGAGCAGGACAAGATCGTCGGCGAATATCGCGAAGTGATGGACAAGATTACCGACCTGCTCGACATACTCTCCAGGCCGGAGCGCGTGACGCAGATCATCCATGATGAGCTGGTTGCAGTGAAATCCCAGTTCGGCGACAAGCGCCGCAGCGAGATCATCACACACACCCAGGACATGAGCATGGAAGACCTGATCGCGCCGCAGGACGTGGTGGTCACCATGTCGCATGGCGGCTATATGAAGTCGCAGCCGCTGGACGAATACAAGGCTCAGAAACGCGGCGGCCGCGGCAAGCAGGCGACTGCGACCAAGGAAGACGATTTCATCGACAGCCTGTTCATCGCCAACACCCATAACTATATTCTGTGCTTCTCCAATCGCGG
>DIYV01000101.1:5574-12501 GCA_002429165.1 Gallionella sp. UBA6045
CGCGTGTATTGGCTCAAGGTCTATGAAGTGCCGCAGGGCAGCCGTATCTCGCGCGGCAAGCCGATCGTGAATCTGTTGCCGTTGGAAAACGGCGAGAAGATCAACGCGGTTCTGCCGGTGAGCGAATTTGTGGAGGACAAGTATGTGTTCTTTGCCACCACCGGCGGCACGGTCAAGAAAACCCCGCTGAATGATTTCTCCCGCCCGATGAAGCGCGGCATCATTGCGATCAACCTGGACGAGGGCGACCATCTGATCGGCGTTGCGCTCACCGACGGCAAGCATGACGTGATGCTGTTCTCGAACGGCGGCAAGGCGGTGCGGTTTGACGAAAACGACGTGCGCCCGACCGGACGCGCGTCGCGCGGTGTACGCGGCATGAAACTGGCACCCAAGCAGCAGGTGATCTCGTTGCTGGTCGCCGAAAACGAGCAGCAAAGCGTGTTGACAGCGACCGAGAACGGTTACGGCAAGCGCAGTCCGATCACCGAGTACACCCGCCACGGGCGCGGCACGCAGGGCATGATCGCGATCAAGGCTACACCGCGCAACGGCAAGATGGTCGCCGCGACGCTGGTGAATGTCGATGACGAGATCATGCTGATCGGCACCAGCGGCGTGCTGATCCGCACCCGCGTCAAGGAAATACGCGAGATGGGCCGCACCGCCCAGGGCGTCACGCTGATGAATGTCGAGAAGGGCGAGAAGCTGGCGGGATTGAGCCGCATTGCCGAGCCTGATGAAGAGGAAGAAAACTAGGTGCAAGGTGCAAGATGCAAGGATCGAACAAGAAGTCAGGGGCATGGGTTTTACTTGCGCCTTGAGTCTTGAGTCTTGAGTCTGAATAAATTCTGAAAACTTTGGAGTAGCACAACATGACTATATACAACTTCAGCGCGGGCCCGGCAGTATTGCCAAAAGAAGTGTTGCAGCAGGCGCAGGCGGAATTGATCGACTGGCACGGTAGCGGTATGTCGGTGATGGAAATGTCGCATCGCGGCAAGGAATACATGGGCATACAGGCCCAGGCCGAAGCGGATCTGCGCGAGTTGATGGGCATACCGGTCAATTACAAGGTGCTGTTCCTGCAGGGAGGTGCCAGTCTGCAATTCTCGATGGTCCCGTTGAATCTGTTGCGCGGCAAACTCTCCGCAGACTACGTGAATACCGGCGAGTGGTCGAAAAAGGCGATCAGCGAAGCGAAGAAATTCAGTTATGTGAACGTGGTGGCGAGCAGCGCCGACAAGAATTTCAGTTACGTGCCCGCGTTCGACACCTGGAAGCTGGACAAGGATGCGGCCTACGTCCATTACACGCCGAACGAAACTATAGGCGGCGTCGAGTTCAACTGGGTTCCGGATGTCGGCAACGTGCCGCTGGTGGCGGACATGTCTTCATGCATCCTGTCGCGTTCTGTCGATGTGTCCAAATTCGGGCTGATCTATGCGGGTGCGCAAAAGAATATCGGCCCGGCGGGCCTGACCATCGTGATCGTGCGTGACGATCTGGTGGGACTTGCCCCATCAGGATTGCCGGCCCTGCTGGATTACAAAACCTATGCCGACAACGACTCGATGTACAACACGCCGCCAACCTATGGCATTTACATCGCCGGTCTGGTATTCCAGATGCTGAAGCGCAGGGGCGGCATAGCCGCGATGGAAAAGACCAATATCGCCAAGGCCAAACTGCTTTACGCCGCGATCGATGCCAGCAAAGGCTTTTACCATTGCCCGGTGGCGACATCGGACCGTTCGCGCATGAATGTGCCGTTCACGCTGAAAGATGCGAATCTTGATGGCGATTTCGTCAAGCAGGCCGATGCACGCGGATTGTTGCAGCTGAAGGGGCATCGTTCGGTGGGCGGCATGCGCGCCTCGATCTACAACGCGATGCCACTGGAAGGTGTGCAGGCGCTGGTCGAATTCATGAGCGAGTTTGCAAAACTGCATGCCTAAAACCTTTCAAATTTTGACGCTGAACAAGATCTCAGCTGTCGGCCTGAGCCGTTTTCCCATCGCGCGTTATGTTACCGGCACCGAGATCGCCGAGCCGGATGCGATCCTGGTGCGTTCGCACAACATGCTGGAGATGCACATCCCCAAGACGGTGATGGCTATCGCGCGCGCGGGTGCGGGTACCAACAACGTGCCGGTGAAGAAAATGAGCGAGCGCGGCGTGCCGGTGTTCAACGCGCCGGGCGCGAATGCCAATGCGGTCAAGGAACTGGTCATCACCGGCATGCTGCTGGCCTCGCGCAACATTGTCCCCGCGCTGCATTTCGTATCCAGCCTGAAAGGCGGCGATGCGATGCTGCACAAGCTGGTCGAGGAAGGCAAAAAACACTATGCGGGCACAGAGCTGCGCGGACGCACGCTGGGCATCGTCGGTCTGGGCGCGATAGGCCGTCTGGTGGCCGATGCCGCCATCGGTCTGGGCATGAAAGTGATCGGGTTCGATCCGGAGATCACCGTGGATGCGGCATGGAGCCTGCCATCACAGGTCAAAAAGGCGAACAGCGTGGAAGACCTGCTCAAGCACAGCGATTTCATTTCCCTGCACGTGCCGCTGCTGGACGCCACGCGCGACCTGATCAACGAGAAGCGTGTGGCGGCGATGAAGGCGGGCAGTGTGCTGTTGAATTTTTCGCGCGACGCCATCGTCAATGAAGATGCGATATTGGCCGGGCTGGCAAGCAAACATGTGCGCTGCTACGTCTGCGATTTTCCGACCAGCAAGACACAGAACAATCCCGGCGTGATCGCGCTGCCGCATCTGGGCGCATCGACCCAGGAGGCCGAGGAAAATTGCGCGGTGATGGTGGCGGAACAGCTGCGCGATTACCTGGAACACGGCAACATTTCCAACACGGTTAATTTCCCCAACGTCAGCATGCCGCGCGAATCGTCTTTCCGCCTCGCGATCGCCAATGCCAACGTGCCCAACATGCTGGGGCAGATTTCCACCACGCTGGCCGCCGCGGGCATCAACATCCACAATATGATGAACAAGTCGCGCGGTGAAATGGCTTATACGCTGGTAGATACAGACAGCGCATTTCCCGCTAAACTGATTGCGCAGATCGCCGCCATACCGGGCGTGTTGATGGTGCGCGATCTGCCTTTGCTGAAAGAACTTTAAACGTGAACTTGAACACCAGGCAATCATGAGCGAGAAATTAAAACAACTCCGCGAGCAGATCGACAGGCTGGACGACGAATTATTGATACTCGCCAACCGGCGTGCCGCGCTGGCGCAGCAGGTCGGCCATCTCAAAGAGGATGGCGTGGTGCTGCGCCCGGAACGCGAGGCCCAGGTGTTGCAGCGCTTGCAGGAACAAAACAGCGGCCCATTGAGCAACGCCGCTGTTGCCCGGTTGTTCACCGAAATCATATCGCAATGCCGCGCCATGGAAGCGCCGCTGACGATCGCCTATCTCGGGCCTGAAGGCACGTTCACCGAGGCCGCGGCGCTGAAACGTTTTGGCAGCGCGATACAGGAACAGTCGTGCGCGACCATCGATGAGGTGTTCCGTGACGTGGTAAGCGGCGCAGCCCATTACGGCGTGGTGCCGGTGGAAAATTCTTCCGAAGGCGCGGTCGGACGCACGCTGGATCTATTGATGCAAAGCACGCTGCAAATATGCGGCGAAGTGAAATTGCCGATACACCAGTGCCTGCTTGGCCAGCACAGTGAATTGAGCACGATCAACTCGGTATATTCGCACCCGCAATCTTTTGGGCAATGCCAGGGCTGGCTGAATACCCATTTGCCCCATGCGGCGCGCATACCGGCCGCCAGCAATGCCGAAGCCGCGCGGCTCGCCGCAGAACATCCGCAAAGCGCGGCGATAGCCGGCAACCAGGCGGCGGTACTGTTCGGTTTGAAGGTGCTGGTTGAGAACATCGAGGACGACGCCAGCAACACCACGCGCTTCCTGGTGTTGGGCAATCAGCAGGTCGCACCCTCCGGCAACGACAAGACATCGTTGGTGATGTCTGCCGCAAACCGTCCGGGTGCGGTGCATGATCTGCTGGTGCCGCTGGCCAAACACGGTGTCAGCATGACCAAGCTTGAATCGCGCCCGGCGCGTTCGGGGCTTTGGGAATATGTGTTCTATGTGGATATCGAAGGCCATCAGGACGATGTCAAGGTTGCCGCCGCATTGGCCGAACTCGGAAAAGTGGCGGCTTTCGTCAAAGTGTTGGGCTCCTATCCGGTGGCTATTTGAAACATTTCGCGCAACAAGTTGCGCTCCTACGTAGGAGCCCGATTTATCGGGCGATTGCATTCTGATAAGACGTGATCAAAATGAATTACAGTGAACTGGCTCCGGCCTACATCCGTGCCATCGCCCCTTACCAGGCCGGCAAACCGATCTCGGAATTGGAACGCGAGATGGGTATCACCGGCATCGTGAAGCTGGCATCGAATGAAAATCCGCTGGGAGCAAGCCCCAAGGCGATCGCCGCAGCACGCGCCGCGCTGGACGAGATCGGCCTGTATCCGGACGGCAACGGTTTCGAGCTGAAAGATGCGCTGGCCAAGCGTTATGGCGTGGCACACGCTCAGGTCGTGCTGGGCAACGGCTCCAACGATCTGCTGGAATTGTCGGCGCGCGCATTTCTGACTGTCGGCGACAGGGTGGTTTACTCGGATCATTCTTTCGCCGTTTATTCGCTGGCGACCCAGGCGGTCGGCGCAGTCGGCATCAGCGTTGCGGCCAAAGATTTCGGTCATGATCTGGATGCGATGCGCAAAACCGCCGTGGCACAGAATGCGAAGATGATCTTCATCGCCAACCCCAACAATCCGACCGGAACATTTGTTTCCGGCGCTGCGCTGCATGAATTCCTGCGCGCGCTGCCCGCCACTATTCTTGTGGTTCTGGATGAAGCCTATAACGAATACCTGCCGGAAGCATGCCGCTACGACAGCGTCAGCTGGCTTAAGGAATTTCCCAATTTGATCATCTCGCGCACTTTTTCCAAGGCTTACGGTCTGGCCTCGCTGCGCGTCGGCTATGCTTTGGGTGATGCGCAGGTGATGGACATGCTCAACCGAGTGCGCCAACCTTTCAATGTCAACAGCATGGCGCAGGCCGCCGCATTGGCTGCGATCCAGGACACGGACTTCGTACAGCAGACTTTTGCGCTGAACCAACGCGGCATGAAACAGATCACGGACGGGCTGGTCAAGCTGGGGCTGGAATATATTCCGTCCTTCGGCAACTTCGTCAGCTTCAGGATAAAGGATGCGATGCGCGTTTACCGCCTCCTGCTGGGGTTGGGCGTGATCGTGCGCCCGATCGCCAATTACGCCATGCCTGATTATTTGCGCGTCAGCATCGGACTGGAATCAGAGAACGAAAAATTTTTGTCTGCGTTACAGCAGATCCTTGGAGAGAAGCAATGATTATCGTAATGGGAAGAGATGTCACCGATGAACAGATCGGTGCAGTGGTCAAAAGACTTGAGGCGGCAGGATTGAAAGCAAACATATCGCGCGGCATCGAGCGCACGGTGATCGGCGCGATCGGGGATGAACGTCCGCTGACCGAGGAAATGTTCACGCCGCTGCCCGGTGTGGAGTCGGCGATGCACATCGCCAAGCAATACAAGATCGTGTCGCGCGAATCGCACAGGGAAAATACCGTGATCGATATCGGCGGGATCAAGCTGGGCGGCAACCAGATCCAGGTCATCGCGGGACCGTGTTCGGTGGAGACTCAGGCGCAGATGGACCTGTCGGCCAAATTCGTGCACGAGGCGGGTTGCCGTTTGATGCGCGGCGGCGCGTTCAAGCCGCGCACCAGTCCCTACACGTTCCAGGGCAAGGGTGTGGAAGGACTGGACATGTTCCGCAAGGCAGCCAGCCCCTACAAATTGCCCATCGTGACCGAACTGATGGACGTGCGCATGCTGGACACCTTCATGGAATACGACGTGGACGTGATCCAGATCGGCACACGCAACATGCAGAATTTCGACCTGCTCAAGGAAGTCGGGCGCATCAACAAACCGGTGATCCTCAAGCGCGGCATGTCAGCGACCATCTCCGAGTGGCTGATGTCGGCGGAATACATTGCGGCCGGCGGCAACCACAACATCATCTTCTGCGAGCGCGGCATCCGCACCTTCGAAACTTACTACCGCAACGTGCTGGACGTGACCGCGATCCCGGTGCTGAAAAAGGAAACCCATTTGCCGGTGATCGTCGATCCCTCGCATGCCGGCGGCAAGGCATGGATGGTGGCATCCTTGTCCCAGGCAGCGATCGCCGCGGGCGCGGACGGCCTGCTGATCGAAATGCATCCGAGTCCCTGCGACGCATGGTGCGATGCCGACCAGGCACTGACGCCGCAAGAACTGAAAGACTTGATGGGCACGCTGGGCGGAATCGCCAAGGCGATCGGCCGCACACTTTAAGGGGAACGCACCGTGCCAGACATGGAATTCACGTTGACGCTGACCAGGCAACAGGATTATCAGTTCAACGTGCAGTTTGATCTCGCGGGCGTGCCCGATCTGCAATTGGATGAGCCGGCGCCATTGGGGGCGGGTGCCGGGCCGAATGCCTCGCGCCTGCTGGCTGCCGCAGTGGCGAATTGCCTTTCAGCCAGCCTGCTGTTTTGCCTGGGCAAGTTCAAGCAGGATCCGCAGGGCCTGACCGCGCATGTGACCGGCAAGATGGTGCGCAACGAGAAAGGGCGTTTGCGCGTGGGCGGTATTGCCGTGGATATCCGCCTTGAACAGACTGTAGAGCGCCTTGCGCATTGCGCCGGTCAGTTCGAAGAGTTCTGCGTGGTGACCGACAGCGTGCGCAATGGCATTCCGGTCAGCGTCCGGGTACTGGATGCCGCAGGACAACTGATACACCAGAGTGAATCATGAAAAAAAAGCTATTCGATAAAATCGTTATTTTCGG
>DIYV01000101.1:12792-22778 GCA_002429165.1 Gallionella sp. UBA6045
TGGTTCATGCGAAGCAACTCGGCATCATCGATCGCATCGGCAAGGATATGGCGGCGGAAATCGCGGATGCCGACCTGGTCATGCTGGCGACACCGGTCGGGCAGATGGCGGAACTGATGGCGCGCATCGCTCCGCACCTCGGCCCGCAAACCATCATCACCGATGGCGGCAGCACCAAGAGCGACGTGGTGCGCGAGGCTTACGCGCAACTGGGCAGCAGGGTGGGGCAATTCGTTCCCGCGCATCCCATTGCAGGAGCAGAGCTGAGCGGCGCGTCGGCGGCGCGATCCGATCTGTTCCAGTGGAAGAAGGTGGTGCTGACTCCATTGCCGGAAAACAGCGCCGTATCGGTGGATCGTGTGCGTCGCGCCTGGGAACTGTGCGGCGCCATGGTGAGCCAGATGACGCCTGCACAACATGATGAAGTATTCGCCGTCGTGAGCCATTTGCCCCATTTGTTATCGTTCGCGCTGGTACACGACATTGCGCAGCGCGACAACCGCGATCTGCTGCTTTCCTTTGCCGCAAGCGGTTTCCGCGATTTCACCCGCATCGCCGCCAGCAGCCCGGAAATGTGGCGGGACATCTGCATGGGGAATCGCGAAGCCCTGTTGGGTGAATTGCAGGTCTACATCGCGGAATTGAACCGGTTGAGTTCTGCCCTTGCGGCGGGCGATGCGGAACAACTTGAGCAGACCTTCTTCGCTGCGCGCGAGTTGCGTGCCGGTTGGACATTGAAATAGACATGGATCACATGTCAAACAAGCGAATCTGGTGGCTGGTGATCGCGGTTGCGCTGATCTGGTTTGCCAATCTCGAATACCGCAAGTTGATCAAACCCGACGAAGGTCGCTATGCCGAGATTCCGCGCGAGATGGTGGTCAGCGGCGACTGGACCACGCCGCGTTTGAACGGCCTCAAGTATTTCGAGAAGCCGCCGCTGCAATATTGGGCAACGGCTACTGCTTACGAGGTGTTCGGCGAGCATCAATGGACTTCGCGGTTGTGGACCGGGCTGACCGGCTTTGCCGGTATTTTGCTGGTGTGGTTCGCCGGGCTGCGTTTGTTCGGACGAGAGGCGGCAGGGTACGCCGCGATATTGCTGGGCAGCAGCATGCTGTACGCGTTGATGGGGCATATCAACACGCTGGACATGGGTGTCACGTTCTTTATTACGCTGGGTATCGCTGGTTTGCTGCTCGGTCAATCCGAGACTGACAGAAAAAAACGGCGCAACTGGATGTTGCTGGCCTGGGCCGCGCTGGGACTGGCCGTATTGAGCAAAGGCTTGATGGGACTGGTGTTGCCCGGTGCGGCATTGTTCCTCTATGCTGTGGTGCAGCGCGATTTCTCGGTGTTCAAACGCATGCACTGGCTGGCCGGCCTGACGGTGTTCCTGCTGGTCACCGCCCCGTGGTTCTATCTGGTGATGAAAGCCAATCCGGAATTCTTCCAGAAGTTTTTCATCTACGAGCATTACACGCGCTTCACCACCAAGCAGCTCGGGCGTTATCAGCCATGGTATTACTTCGTGCCTATCCTGCTGCTGGGCATGCTGCCGTGGACGCTGCTGATGTTCGATACCCTGTTCAGGACATGGCGCGGCAGCAAGCTGCCAAGAAATGATTCCAAGGCCAAGACAATCAATGCAGCGCGTTTCCTGCTGGTGTGGGCGGTGTTCATCTACCTGTTCTTCACCGTCTCGGATTCCAAGCTGCCGTCCTATCTGCTGCCGATGTTTCCGGCGCTGGCGCTGCTGATGGGCAAACAGCTGGCCGAAATGAATGCACGCAGGTTGTTCTGGCTGATCGCACCGATCTTGCCGCTGACCCTGCTGGGCCTTGGCTTTGCGCCATTTACCGTGCGGCTGGCAGACACGCCGCTGCAAGTGCAGGGATACAGTGCCTATGCCGGCTGGCTGGTGGCGGCCGCGCTGGTCTGGTCGCTGGGCGTGATCGCCGCGCTGGTGTTGCTGCGCCGTCCGCAAGCAGTCAAAGACAGCAAGTTTGCCGCAGTGCTGGTGCTGGCACTGAGTTCCCTGCTTGCCGCGCAACTCGGCACGTCGGGTTACAACACCATTGCGAAGGAGCGCTCCGCCTACTATATTGCCGAAGCGATACGTCCCTACGTCAAGGCGGATGAGCCGTTCTATTCGGTGGACACTTACGAACAAACCTTGCCGTTCTATCTGAAGCGCACCTTCACCCTGGTGCAGTATCAGGATGAGATGGCATTCGGTATCATGCGGGAACCGCAGCGCTATATACCGGACTATGCCAGTTTCGCGAAGGTCTGGCAGGCGCAACCGGCGGCGCTGGCGATCATGCCGGTGGATACATATACGCGACTCAAACAAATGGATTTTGCGATGAAGATAATCTATGAAGATCCTCAATACATAGTCGTAAGCAGGCCATGAGAGTTGTAATGCACACGATATTTCTCAGAGGTTTCAAATGAACCCGATCAGCTTCGGCCTCATCTTCACCGGCGTGATGCTCAACGCCGCCGCGCAGATACTGATGAAGGCGGGCACCAATGCAATCGGTCATTTCGAATTCAGCGTGGAGAACATCCTGCCCATCGGTCTGAAACTGGCGACCGAGTGGCACATCATCGTCGCACTGTGCTGCTATGCGCTGAGCGTGGTGATCTGGATACTTGCGCTGTCGCGCGTGCCGGTCAGCATCGCGTTCCCGATGCTGTCGATGGCTTATGTGGTGAATGCCATTGCCGCCTGGTATTTGCTCGGCGAAGCATTCAATCCGACCAAGCTGATCGGGATGGGCGTGATTATTCTGGGTGTGATTATTATTTCGCGGGCATAGGACGCTGCTATTTACCGAATCCTTCGTGCTGAGCTTGTCGAAGCATCAGCCTGAATGGCTGTAGAATTTTCTAACGGATATATCCATGAATACTTTTCTTCCATTTTCCAAACCCACGATAGACGAAGCCACCATTGCCGCTGTCGGCGATGTGCTGCGTTCCGGCTGGATCACCAGCGGTCCCAAGGTGCAGGAATTCGAGAAACAGCTTTCCGCCTATTTCGGCGGTCGCCCGGTGCGCACCTTCAACTCCGGCACCTGCACGATGGAGATCGCGCTGCGCATCGCGGGCATAGGTGCGGGTGACGAAGTCATCACCACGCCGATCTCCTGGGTGGCCACCGCTAGCGTGATTCTTGAGGTTGGCGCGACGCCGGTGTTCGCCGACATCGACCCGGTCACGCGCAACATCGATCTGGACAAGGTCGAGGCCGCGATCACCAAGCGCACCAAGGCCATCATCCCGGTGTATCTGGCGGGCAAGCCGGTGGACATGGACAGGCTGTATGCGATCGCGGCCAAGAACAAGCTGCGCGTGATCGAGGATGCCGCGCAGGCGATCGGCTCATCATGGAAGGGCAAGCCGATCGGTTCGTTCGGCGATTTCATCTCGTTCAGTTTTCAGGCCAACAAGAACATCACCACTTCCGAAGGCGGCTGCCTGGTGTTGAACGACGAGATCGAAGCAACATTAGCGGAGAAGTACCGGCTGCAGGGCGTCACCCGCGGCGGTTGGGACGGCATCGAGGTGGACGTGCTGGGCGGCAAATTCAACATGACCGACATCGCCGCCACGATCGGTCTTGGCCAGTTTTCAAAATTGAAGAATATCACCGCGCAACGGCGCAAACTGGCGCGGTATTATTTCGCCACACTGGGCAAGGATTTCGAGCAGCAGACCGGCGCGCAATTACCTCCCGCTGAATTCGAAATGACCAACTGGCATCTGTTCCAGGTCGTTCTGCCCGAGCGCATCACCCGTCCCGAGTTCATGGAAAAAATGAAAGAGCACAACATCGGCATCGGTTTTCACTACGCGCCCATCCACCTGTTTAAGCTGTATCGCGCACTGGGATTCAAGGAAGGCATGTTCCCGGTTGCCGAGCGAGTCGGCAAACAGATCGTCTCGTTGCCGATGTTCTATGCGATGAACGAAGCGGATGTCGAGCGCGCTTGTGCGGCGATGCGTGAAGTGTTGGCCGTGTCGTCTAATTCGCTTTAGGTTTTTTGTGGGGAAAGTATGAATAAAAGAAATGTTTACGATTTTTTGTGGGGCTGGAAAAGGTATTGAATGACCGCCTTCTTGCGCCTGACGCGATGCGCAAAGAAGTCAGGGAAATCGTCAAGCAAGCGAAGGAAAATGACACTTGGAAGCACAAGCGTCAGCCAGAAGACGCATTCTTGTATCACTTCGCCTTTCCAATCATATTTGAGCACATGCAGACGGTCGATGGTATTGACCAACAATGTGCTAAGCAAACCCTTCTTTCTGAGTATTATCGGAATATGAAAGAATGGTGTTCAGGTACACCGGCAAGGAAGCAGCGACATCCATTTAACAAGGTCATAGGTGCTAGGCCAGCTGAAATAATGGCCCAATGGAAAGGTGAATTTCCTGGAGCAAGTCTGAAACAAAGCTGCCCAGACTTTGCGTTTCGGGAGCCGTTTTCCTTCAAAACTGTGTTTGAGGGAAAGTACTTTGAAAAGGGTGGACATTCCAAGGCGGAAACGGAACTGGTAAATAGTATCTACCAGGCCTTTTTCTATAGGGCTTTGCCATTTATCCCTGGCACAGCAAAGATGCCGGCATGGGATTATGAATTTTCATGCCTATTTGTTTACGATGCATCGCCAGATGGCACCCTTCAAGCCGCTTGGAAGAATCTGAGGAAGGAAGTTCGCTCAGGTTTTTGGGAGGGCGCTAATGTGTATGTGATGATCTTGCGAGGAAAGCACGCCTAGCACGGTAAGATAGGTGGAACATAGTCGGGTAGGTCGGGTTAGCGCAGCATAACCCGACAAATTGTTGGGCTACGGTCTTGTGACCTAACCCAACCTACCAAAACTGAATGCATTACGGGAGCGTCAAGACATCATGTTCATAATTCCGGTCGGCAACAGGGTAGATTGGAAACGGCCGCCCGTCGTTACGCTGCTGCTCATCCTGATCAATTGCTTCGTTTTCTTCGTCTTTCAGGCGGGAGACGAGCGCAATGATGAAAAGGCGACGCGATATTATTTTTCCTCCGAATTGCCGAAATGGGAACTGAGTCGCTATTCCGAGTTCCTTGAAAAAAAGGGCGATCCGGCAGAGATGCAGCAATTCGGCGACATGCTCCGCAAGCGGGATAGTGATGCGCTCCTGGCCATGGAGGGCGATGCGAAGTTCATGCGTGAATTGCATGCGGGCCGTGTCATCACACCCCAGGATAGCGAGTATGCTGGATGGACTGCGCAGCGCAGCAAATATGAATCCATGCGTTCTTTCACCACACGCTACGTGTACTATGTGGACGACCCCAGCCCGGTCAATGCATTCACTGCCACATTCATGCATGGCGGATTCGATCATTTGTTCGGCAACATGGTGGTATTGTTCCTGATCGGATTCCTGGTCGAATCGGTGGTCGGTAAAGCGCTTTTCCTGCTGACATACATCGTCTCAGCCTATGCGGCAGTCTTTACTTTCAGCCTGACTGCCCACGGCGGCGGATATTTGGGAGCTTCAGGCGCGATTGCGGGATTGATGGGTTTATACACCGTGATATTCGGGCTGAGAAAGATCGATTTCTTCTATTCGCTTGGGTTTTATTTCGACTATGTTCGCGCCCCGGCGATTGTGCTGTTGCCGCTGTGGTTGGGTAACGAGTTGTATCAATTCTTCAGCGAACAAGGCGCGCACATTGCCTACATGGCACATTTCGGCGGCTTGCTCAGCGGCGCAATGATGGGTTTGCTGTATCGCTGGAAGCGGCCTGCGCTGATAGAAAGCCATCACGAAGAAATAGAAAGCAAAGAGATGGACGGCAAGGCGTTCAAGCGCGGGATGGATCATCTTGGTGCGATGGAATTCCAGAAGGCATTGGACGTGTTCAAAACGCTTCAGGAAAAACATCCGCAAGACATGAATCTGGTACTGCTCGCTTATCGGGCGGCGAAACCAAATCCGTCCAGCGAAGATTACCATCGTGCCGCACTAAGATTGCTGACATTGCCTGAAATGGATGCTGCCACGTCCGAACAGACGCACGCCATTTTTCAGGAATACCTGAACAGCGCAAAGCCGGTTCCCAGATTGGGACACGACCTGGCTGCAAAACTGGCGAAGCGCTTTGCGGGTTCAGGCTATTGTGATGACGCGGAAAAATTGGCGAAGTTTCTGCATAGCAGCGCACCGCAGCATGGCGAACTGCCTGCCGTGCTGCTGGCGCTGGCGCGCGGATATTATCGTGAACAGCACAAGGAAAAATTCGAGGCGATTTTGCAATCCTTGATCAGCCAATTCCCCCATTCGAAAGAGGCTGAGGCTGCTACCGGCATGTTGCGCGTGGCTTAGCTTGCGACAGCGGATTTGCCAAGGGCATCCATATGTGCCCGCGCCTCGCGGGCAAGTGCGTGATCGGGAAATTTGGCCTGCAATCCCTGCAATATCTGCATCGCTTCCTTGTTCATGTGAAAGTGTTCGCTGAGTATCTTTGCCGAGAGCAGATATACAGATGGGATATGCGGATGATCCGGATAGCGCCTGTCAAAGCGGCGCATCAAATCGATGGCGAGATTCTGGCGTTTCCCCATATTTGCCGCAGTGGCCAGCTCATATACATGGTTCGAGTCTTGCTGCAGAAATTCGGGATCGATCTTCAGGCACTGTTCGCACAGATCCAGCGCCTGGAAAAAGCGCTTTTCGGTCACCAGCTTGTTGATGAATTCACGCCCATGATTCAGTGCCGCAGCCTGTTTGCCTGATGCCATCAGCAGTTTATGGTAGCGCTCGTGCAGATCGTTATTTTCCCAGCGCGTGCGCAGTTCCTCGCGCAACAACTCAATTGCTTCATCCTGCTGTCCATTGGCGACCAATGAACCCAGTTTCGCCAATACCGGGTCGGCAACTTTGCCCGGCGAAAGTTTTGCCTCCGCCTCCTCAAAACTGACATCCGCATGCACGCCCAATTTCTCGTGATACTGATATATCGCGTACCCCATCATGTGGTAAGTGATGAGCGCGAAGTAAAACTCCACAAAGCTCAACAAAGGCAACGCCAACCATGAATCCATATGCCTGTACAAAAAAACCTGCAACCACTGGCCGCTGCCGGTCAGGCTTAACAAGATAAAGCAAAGCGCCAGATAGGGCGAGCCGATGGTTTTAATATAAAAAAAGATCTGTACAGGATTGAGCGCCTGCCAAAAGCTGCGGGTCACCGCAATGATCATGATCCCCGCCGGCGGCAATACGTTCATCAGAAGCCAGCCCAAGCCATATCCAACTTTACCGAACATGGCAGTGAGCAGGCCAAAGAGCAGCCCGAAAATTACGAACAGACCGAACTGACGCACTACTTGTGCCGCATCTCCTTCTTCCTTGCCATTCACATCGTTCGGTTCGTCGAATTGGCCGTTAGCTGTGCGCTCCATCACCAGGAAGGCGTACTTGAGAAATACGATCCAGAGAATCAGGCGAAGTATCCCGCCAAACGTGTTCGGTATGAACATCGAAATGCCGCCGAACACAGAATAACCGGCGATGCGCATCATCGAACCGGTCTGCATGGGGTAAAGAAAGAACTGCGGCAGTCTGCGCCAGAAAGGAGTAAACGTAGTAATGGGATCAGCCGAAAAACGATCTTGTTCAGACATGAAGGTCAGCCCTGAGCATTGATGTTCGGGATACTATCAGAAAGGTATGAAAAAGCCCTGACTGTATCAAGGTTACAAAGATCGACTGGCGATGGCGTATAGCGAAAGAATTTAAAGTGTTCCGCAAAATGAAGGGAGACAAGATAAAGATACTCGATTTCGCTAACGGCATCCCATGCTGTAAAATGCCGCCCTTATGAATACACCCCAACTTTCCGTCGTCATCCCCGTCTATAACGAAGAGCAGGGCTTGCAGGCTTTGTTCGACCGTTTGTATCCGGCGCTGGATGCGCTCGGCATCCCGTATGAAGTATTGTTCGTCAACGACGGCAGCCGCGACCGTTCCGCCGCGATCCTGCGCGAACAGTTCCAGAAGCGTCCCGATGTGACGCGGGTGATCCTGTTCAACGGCAATTTCGGCCAGCACATGGCGATCATGGCGGCTTTCGAACATTGCCGGGGGCAGCGCATCGTCACGCTCGACGCCGATCTGCAGAATCCGCCCGAAGATACCGGCCTGTTGCTGGCAAAAATGGATGAGGGTTACGATTACGTCGGCTCGATCCGCCGCCAACGCAGCGACAGCTGGTGGCGGCATGTCGCCTCGCGGGCGATGAACGGGCTGCGCGAGCGCATTACGCGCATCAAGATGACCGACCAAGGCTGCATGTTCCGCGCCTATGACAGAGGCATCATCGACGCGATCAATAGTTGCAAGGAGGTGAATACCTTCATTCCGGCGCTGGCTTACAGCTTTGCGCGCAATCCAACCGAAGTGGTGGTAGGGCATGAGGAGCGCGCCGCCGGTGAATCCAAGTATTCGCTTTATAGCCTGATCCGCCTCAACTTCGATCTGATGACCGGCTTTTCGCTGGTGCCGCTGCAACTGTTTTCCATGCTGGGCATTGCAATTTCGGTCTTGTCCGGTTTTTTCGTGATATTCCTGTTCGTGCGCCGATTGATAATTGGCCCGGAAGTGCAGGGGGTGTTCACGCTGTTTGCCATCGCGTTCTTCCTGATCGGTATCACGCTGTTCGGCATCGGTCTGCTCGGCGAATACATCGGGCGCATCTACCAGCAGGTACGGCACAGGCCGCGTTATCTGGTCGAGGCGGTTCTGGAAATGCAGGATAGCGTGAAGGTGAGAAAGCCCAGAGCGCCGCGTGTAGCCAAAATTGCCGGGGAGTCTGATCCGTTTGCATCGCCTGAGACCAGCAAGAAACCAGAGCAGACCGCGCTGGCCGAAGATGCAGCACATCTTCCCTTGTTTTCGGATAAGCAGGAATGAGTAGAGCCGTCGTATTCGCGTATCATAATGTAGGCGTCCGTTGTCTGAACGTACTGCTCGCACACGGTGTGGATGTCGCACTGGTGGTCACGCACCGCGACAACCCCAAGGAAACCATCTGGTTCGACAGCGTCGCAGAGTTGGCCGCACTGCATGATATCCCGACCATCACACCGGACAATCCGAATGTGCCGGAAGTCGTCGCCAGAATACGCGCCCTGCAGCCGGATTTTATATTTTCATTTTATTACCGCGAGATGCTCAAGCGCGAATTGCTGGAGATACCCAGGCAAGGCGCACTTAATATGCACGGTTCGCTGCTGCCGAAATACCGTGGCCGCGTGCCGGTGAATTGGGCGATAATCCACGGCGAGACAGTAACCGGCAGCACCCTGCATTACATGACCGAGAAGCCGGACAACGGCGATATCGTGGCGCAGCAGTCTGTGCCGATATTGCCCAACGATACTGCATTGCAAGTGTTCCAGAAAGTGACAGTGGCCGCGGAGATGGCGTTGAATGCCTGCCTGCCGAATCTGCTGGCCGGACGCGCACAAGCGGTCAAACAGGATTTGAGCAAGGGCGGATATTTCGGCGGACGCAAGGCAGAAGACGGCGTCATTGATTGGTCGAGGTCGGCGCAGGAGATACACAATCTGGTGCGCGCTGTGGCGCCGCCTTATCCGGGTGCGACCACGCAACTGATAGGAAGGCCGATGCGAATTCTGCAAACACTGGTAATAAAGGACCCTGCAGCCGACGACAAAAAAACATTCTATGTCAGGGACGGCAAGGCTTATGCGACCTGCGGGCAGGGTGTGTTGCGCGTGGTACGCTTCGAGCTTGGCGGCATAGCAATGAACGCGGCAGAATTCGCGGCACGATTTGGCACACAACGATTTGAGTTTAATTGTTAAGGAAATGAAAATGAAAAAAGTATTGATACTCGGCGTGAACGGATTTATCGGTCACCATCTTTCCAACCGCATCCTCGCCACGACCGACTGGGAAGT
>DIYV01000101.1:22869-39991 GCA_002429165.1 Gallionella sp. UBA6045
TTCGAGGGCGACATCACCATCAACCGGGAGTGGGTCGAGTATCACGTCAAGAAATGCGATGTGATCCTGCCGCTGGTCGCGATTGCCACGCCGGCCACCTACGTGAAGCAGCCGCTGCGTGTGTTCGAGCTGGATTTCGAGGCCAACCTGCCCATCGTTCGCGCGTCGGTAAAGTACGGCAAGCATCTGGTGTTCCCTTCCACTTCGGAAGTGTACGGCATGTGCCATGACGAGGAATTCGACCCGGAAGAATCCGAATTGATCTGCGGTCCGATCAACATGCCACGCTGGATTTACTCATGCTCCAAGCAGCTGATGGATCGCGTGATCTGGGGTTACGGGATGCAGGATAATCTGAACTTCACGCTGTTCCGTCCATTCAACTGGATAGGTGCGGGGCTGGATTCGATCCATACGCCGAAGGAAGGCAGCTCGCGTGTGGTCACGCAATTCCTTGGACACATCGTACGCGGCGAAAACATCAGTCTGGTGGATGGCGGGCATCAGAAACGCGCTTTCACCTACGTCGATGACGGCATAGACGCGCTGATGAAGATCATCGAGAACAAGAACGGCATCGCCACCGGCAAGATCTACAACATCGGCAATCCGGTGAACAATTTTTCGATTCGCGACCTGGCCGACATGATGCTGAAGCTGGCGAAGGAATATGCCGAATACAGCGAGTCCGCGCAGAAGGTAAAGATCGTCGAAACGACTTCCGCGGCCTACTACGGCAAGGGCTATCAGGACGTGCAGAACCGAGTGCCGAAGATCACCAACACCTGCGAGGAACTGCACTGGAAGCCGACCATCAACATGGCAGACACGCTGCGCAATATCTTCGATGCGTATCGCGGTCAGGTTGCGGAAGCCCGCGGCCTGGTCGACTGATTACAATTTGATTTCATCGGTGAAACTGCGTTGGCTTCCTCGTTCACTCCTGATGGAACCACTAGCCATTCGACTAAGCTATCAAAAGACGATAGCCAAGTCGCTGGTTATAGCCGTGCAACGGCGACACGTTACTGGCGTAGCCAGCCGCTTGCGGGAGCCGTTGCTTTGCCGCCCTTCCCGCACCAGAAGCTTCGCTCACCGTGTCAGGGCGGCACGGGCACTGTCGGCGTCGTTCGTTCGTCGCCGCCTTGTTTGACCTTCGAAATCGAATTGGAATAAGTATGGCGAAACAACTCGCCCTCAAAATAGACGTGGACACCTATCGCGGCACGCGCGAAGGTGTGCCGCGTCTGGTTGAAGTGTTGCAGCGCTATAACGCGCAGGCCACTTTTTTCTTCTCGCTTGGCCCCGATCACACCGGGCGCGCCATCAAGCGCGTCTTCCGCCCCGGCTTTCTCGGCAAAGTATCGCGCACCTCGGTGGTGGAACACTACGGCATCAAGACTCTGTTGTATGGCACGCTGTTGCCCGCGCCGGATATCGGCATGAAATGCGCGGACATAATGCGCATGGTGAAAGTCGCCGGTTTTGAAGTTGGCATTCATTGTTATGACCATATCCGCTGGCAGGATTATGTCGCAAACAAGGATGGGAAGTGGACGCGGCGTGAACTGCAGCTGGCAGTGGATCGCTATACCGAGATCTTCGGAGAGGCGCCGCACGCCCATGCCGCGGCCGGCTGGCAGATGAACCGCCATGCGTTGCGCCTGATGCAGCAATTCGGTTTTGATTACAGTTCAGATACGCGCGGCACGCATCCGTTCATCCCGACCTGGCATGCGGAGATCATCGCCTGTCCGCAATTGCCCACCACCTTGCCAACGCTGGATGAACTGATGAATCGCGACGGCATTACGCTGGACAATATAGCCGAACACATTCTGAAACTGACTGAAGCACCGTCGCCTAGCGGTCATGTATACACCCTGCACGCCGAACTGGAAGGCGGGAAATGGCTGCCGATATTCGAGCAATTGTTGCAGGGCTGGCAGGCGCAGGGCTACGAATTGGTGTCGATGCAGCAATATCTGGAAGGATTGGATGTGGCTACGCTACCCCGTCATGAGGTGGTGATGCGCGAAGTGGAAGGGCGTGTTGGCACGCTGGCATGTCAAGGCGAGAAAAACTGATCTGTTATTTAGTCCTTGCCAAACAAATCGCGACTATAAATCTTGTCTGATACGTCCCGGATGTCGTCGGTGATGCGGTTTGCAACGATGATGTCGGATTCCTTTTTGAATTGAGCCAAATCATTCACCACTCTGGAGTGGTAAAACTCCGGCTCCTTGAGCGCAGGCTCATAGACAATGACCTCGATACCCTTGGCTTTGATGCGTTTCATGATGCCCTGGATGCTGGAAGAACGGAAGTTGTCGGACCCGCTCTTCATGACCAGGCGATGAATTCCGACTATCTTCGGGTTGCGCTTGACGATGCTTGCTGCAACAAAATCCTTGCGCGTGGTGTTTGATTCGACGATGGCATGGATCAGGTTTTGCGGGACTTCCTGATAGTTGGCGAGCAGTTGTTTCGTGTCTTTGGGCAGGCAATAGCCGCCGTAACCGAACGAGGGATTGTTGTAGTGATCCCCGATGCGCGGGTCGAGGCTCACACCCTGAATGATCTGTTTTGTATCAAGCCCGTGAGTGGCCGCATAGGTGTCGAGTTCGTTGAAGAAGGCCACCCGCATGGCAAGGTAGGTATTGGCGAACAGTTTGATCGCCTCGGCCTCGGTCGAATCGGTAAACAGGGTGGGGATGTCCTGCTTGATCGCGCCTTGTTTGAGCAGATTGGCAAAGGTCTCGGCACGCTTCGAACGTTCGCCGACGACGATGCGCGAGGGATGCAGGTTGTCATACAGCGCACGGCCCTCGCGCAGGAATTCCGGCGAAAAAATCAGATTGCCGCAATTGAATTTGGCTCGGGCTTTGACGGTATATCCGACAGGAATGGTGGATTTGATTACCATTACGGCCTGCGGGTTGATGCTCATCACATCCTGAATGACGGATTCAATGGATTTGGTATTGAAGTAGTTGGTCTCCGGGTCGTAGTCTGTCGGCGTGGCGATGATGACATAGTCAGCCCCGGTATAGGCTTCGTGCTTGTCCAGGGTGGCCTTGAGGTTGAGCGTTTTGTGCTTCAGGTAATCCTCGATCTCGGCATCCTCAATGGTCGATTGTTTGCGGTTGAGCATTGCGACTTTTTCGGGAATGATGTCGATCGCTACCACCTCATTGTGTTGAGCAAGCAGAACAGCGTTGGAAAGACCGACGTAACCGGTACCGGCAATGGCAATTTTCATAGCAACTGACTTTCAAAAATTAGGCGCGCATTATGCCCCAGATTGAACCGGAGGTCAGCCGCCTTGCGTGTTCGCCAGGAGTGATTGATATATCGCCAGGTCGTTCGCCGAGTAGCAGCAGAAGATCACTTCGCTCAGGGAGGATGGTGAACGGATAAATTCCCGCACCGCCGCAATCGCCACATCCGCCGCCTGCCCCGGCGGATAGCCGTACACTCCGGTGCTGATGCAAGGGAAAACGATGCTGGCAAGCTGTTGCATGGCGGCGAGGGACAGGCTCTCGCGGTAACACGAAGCCAGCAGTTTCGCTTCGTTTTGAGTTCCGCCATGCCACACCGGTCCCACGGTATGGATCACGAACTTCGCGGGTAAGTTGTAGCCGCGCGTCAGCCGTGCCTGCCCCGTCGGGCAGCCGCCCAGCGTGCGGCATTCCGCCAGCAACTCCGGCCCCGCCGCGCGATGGATCGCGCCATCCACGCCGCCCCCGCCCAGCAGCGAAGAGTTTGCGGCGTTGACGATGGCGTCCACGTTCCGTTGCGTGATGTCGGCCTGAATAGCTTGGAGTGTGGTCATGGTGTGACTCCATGAAGTGGTACACAGAATGCAGTCTTACAGCCGCATATTTCTATGCTCCATACTAAACGGCAAAATCGTTTTCTGCGAGTGTATTGATAACCCTTTGTGCCAAGTCAGACACAAGGCAATCCAGTTCGATATTGTCCTGCATAGAACGCAGCCAGGTTAGCTGGCGTTTTGCCAATTGCCTTGTGGCAATGATGCCCGTTTCCAGCAGTTGGACATCATCGATTTCCCCTTCCATGAATTGCCATGCCTGGCGGTAGCCTACGCAGCGCATAGCGGTCATGTTCGGATGCAACGGATATTTTTCGCGCAGCAAGTGCAACTCATCTACCAGACCTTGTTTGAGCATGGCCTTGAAGCGCGTGGCGATGCGGGCATGGAGTTGGGCGCGGTCGCCGGGGACGAGGGCGATGGAGGCGATGCGGTAGGGCAGTCCGTCGCTTTTCTGTTCGGCAATCAGCACGGACATCGGTTGTCCGGTGAGGCGGTAGATCTCCATCGCGCGCTGGATGCGTTGCGTGTCGGCCGGCTTCAGGCGAGCGGCGGTTTCGGCGTCAACCTTGGCAAGTTCGCTGTGCAGGTGTTCGATGCCGTGCTCTGCGATCTCTGCATCGAGCGCGGCGCGCACGACAGGGTCGGATGGTGGCAGGTCGTTGAGGCCTTCGCGCAGCGCCTTGAAATACAGCATTGTGCCGCCGACCAGCAACGGAATCTTGCCGCGCTGTGTGATGTCCGCCATCAGGCGCAGCGCATCGTGGCGGAACGCGGCGGCGGAGTACGCCTCGGTCGGGTCTATGATGTCGATCAGGTGATGCGGCGCGCGGGCGAGGGTGGCGACATCCGGCTTGGCGGTGCCGATGTCCATGTCGCGGAATACCAGCGCCGAATCCACGCTGATGAGTTCCACCGGAAGATGACTGACCAGCTCAACAGCGACACCGGTCTTGCCGCTGGCGGTGGGGCCCATTAAAAATATTGCCGGGGGCAGTGATGCCATCCTGCTATTGCCCGCGCATGAACATCTTGTCCAGATCGTTCATGCTCAGCTGAAACCAGGTCGGGCGGCCGTGGTTGCATTGGCCGGAACGTTCGGTCTGTTCCATTTCGCGCAGCAGCGCGTTCATCTCTGTGATGCTGAGGATACGGTTGGCGCGCACCGCACCGTGGCAGGCAAGCGTGGAGAGCAGTTCGTCGCGCCGTTCGGTCATCGCGCGGCTCGCGCCGAATTCGCGCAGTTCGTCGATCACATCATGCGCGGCGGCTTCGGCTTCGGATTGTTTGAGCATCACCGGCATGGCTCTTACCGCCAGCGTATTCGGCGACAGCGGCGCGATGTCGAAGCCGAGTTTTGCTAGCGCATCCTGTTCGGCTTCCACGGTAGCGACTTCCAGCGCGTCGGCATAAAAACTGACCGGGATCAGCAGCGGTTGTGTGGCGATCTGTTCGGCATCCAGCGAGGTCTTGAGTTTCTCGTACACAATGCGCTCGTGTGCAGCGTGCATGTCCACCACGATCAATCCGTGCGCATTCTGCGCAAGGACATAAACACCGGAGAGTTGCGCGAGTGCGAAGCCAAGCGGGTGCTCATCGGCGAGTGATGGTGAAGCAAACCCCTCCCGGCCTCCCCTTGTCAGGGGAGGAGCCGTCATCCTCCCTGACAAGGGGGGAACGAGGGGGGGTGTGTTTCCCGTTTGCGTTTCCCATAGGCGATAAGAAGCGTCTCGTTCCGCAACACCCAGCCGCATGGTTTGTTGCGTCGGGATGAAAGACGTAGGCCGTTGCTGTTCTGGCGTCCGGGTCTCCTGCCCGCTTGCGGGAACAGCGAGTGCCTGTTGCAGGGTGTGGAAAATGAATTGGTGTATCCCCTGGCTTTCGCGGAAACGCACCTCGCTTTTGGCGGGATGCACGTTCACATCGACCTGCTCGGGTGGCAGTTCGAGAAACAGCACGAAGGCCGGATGGCGCTGGTGGTGCAGAATGTCCTGATAGGCTTGGCGCAGCGCGTGGCTGGCGACCTTGTCGCGCACGAAGCGGCCGTTGACGAAAAAATATTGCGCATCGCGGCTGGCGCGCGAATAAGCAGGCAGCGCCGCCAAGCCTTGCAGAGACAGATTCGCCGCAGTGCGCGAAACAGGCACTGCGGCTTGTCCGAATTCTTCGCCGAGCAGTGCCGCAACGCGCTTCAACGCGGCTTGCTCACCATCCGATCCAGACAGCTGCCAGATCGTGCGCCCATTGTGCTGCAAAGAGAAGGCGACATCGGGACGCGACAACGCGATGCGTTTGAAAGCTTCCTCGCACCAGGCGAATTCCGTGGATTCGGATTTCAGGAATTTGCGCCGTGCCGGTGTGTTGAAATATATCTCGCGTATTTCCACCGTCGTGCCTTGCGCATGGCTGGCAGGTATGGGCTCGCTGAGTCGTCCGTCGATCGCTTCCACTTTCCATCCGTGCGTATCGGCGCCTGTTCGGCTGGTCAGGGTGAGTTGCGCCACCGCCGCCATGCTAGCCAGGGCTTCGCCGCGAAAGCCCATGCTGGCAACCTTTTGCAGATCATCCAGCGACGCGATCTTGCTGGTGGCGTGGCGCATCAGTGCCAGCGGCAGTTCATCTCTGGCGATGCCTGTGCCGTTGTCGCGCACGCGCAGCAGCTTGATGCCGCCGCCGTCCAGTTGCACCGAAATATCCGTCGCACCGGCATCCAGACTGTTCTCCAGCAATTCTTTCAGGGCGGCAGCAGGACGCTCGATGACCTCGCCGGCGGCGATTTGATTGATCAGCAGTTCGGGTAGCAGCCGGATGGCAGGCATGGGCTAGGGGCAGGGTTAATATGACGCCGGATTATAACGGAGAAGCGTGCTCGTTTTGCCGGGACAAAAAGCTCGCCGGCGCACTGGACTCAAGTGAGCCAGATCTAAGCGATCGGGATCCCGCGGCTTGACTTTTTTACGAATAGGGTGCTGAATTCGCATCTGTAGTTGACTATATTACTCGTGTTTAATCCAGTTAAGGAGAATGTCATGAAACGGCTCATTAGTTTGTTCTTTGGTTTTACCCTGGTTGCTTTGGCAAGTCCGGTTTTTGCAGCTGATTCGGCAGGTTCGGTCACCATCACCTCTCCGGCAAACGGCGCGATGCTGCAAAGTGGCAGCGGAAACAAGCTGGAATTCAATGTCCATTTGGGCCCGAATGGCAATCATGTGCATATCTATGTCGACGACCAGCATCCCATCGTCTTTCGCGATGTCAGCCATTGCCCATGCAGCATCGACTTGCCGCAACTGTCGCCCGGCAAGCACACCATCGCGGTGAAAGAAGCAACGTCCAGCCATGCCATGACCGGAGTGGAAGGTTCCGTGACAGTCACGGTTAAATAAATTCTGCAGTCGTGCAGAATTTTATTTATGCACTCATCCAGGTAATTCATAACTTCGGTGCTGTAACCGTTGTAGGCACTGCCGCATCAGCCCTGTGGCTGGTGCGTGGCAATGCAGCGGTGCAGAATCGACTTGCCTTGCTCGCAGCAGTGGCCTGGGCAATTCAGGTAGTGAGCGGCATGCTCTTCGGCATCACAACTTACTATTTTGAACACCATCTGCCGGATATTCACGGTATAGCGGTGGATGCGCTGCTGGTCAAAATAAGCTGCGCTGTTGCCGGGTTTGTTTTGGCGGTCGCCTATGCAAGGTTGAATCCGGGGTGGACCGTAACCCGGCAACTTATTGCATGGCGCGCTTTGTTAATTTTGGGCGTTATCGCCCTGGGTTCTGCCGCGTTCCTGCGCTGGTTTTCCTGAAATTCCCAGGCATCTCCTATTGGTACAGAACCGGTAATCGGATGAGTTAGCACGGGTGTAACAGACTCCATAGTCTTTATCCAAGTAGTGCGGGTATAATCGCAGCCGCAAAAATACGCTTGTTGGTGATGTCTCGAGCCATGCGTTTAATAATTCAAAAATAAGGAGAGATTCATGCTGATAGGCATTCCTGCGGAAACCTACGCAGGGGAAAAGCGGGTTGCGACGGTGCCGGAAGTCGTAGAGAAGCTCATCAAGCTGGGTTTCAAAGTCGCGGTTGAATCGGGTGCCGGAGAAGGGGCGAATTGCAGCGATGATACCTACCGCGCAGCGGGAGCCGAGATCATCGTTGGTGCTCCCCGGTTGTGGGCTGCGTCCGACATCTTGTTCAAGGTAGCCGTCCCGACGAGTGCCGAGGTTGAGTTGATGCGCGAAGGTGGCACCTTGATCGGCTTCATCTGGCCTGGGCAAAATCCGGAGCTGATGAAGCAGCTGGCTGCGAAGAAGGCAACCGTGCTGGCCATCGACTGCCTGCCTCGCCAGCTTTCCCGCGCCCAGAAGATGGACGCCCTGACTTCGCAGGCTGGCGTAGCCGGTTACCGCGCCGTGATCGAGGCCGCGAATGTCTTTGGCCGCTTCTTCAACGGCCAGATCACGGCTGCGGGCAAGGTTCCACCGGCCAAGATATTCATCGCCGGTGCCGGCGTGGCCGGTCTGGCGGCGATCGGTACCGCAGCCGGTCTGGGCGCCATCGTGCGCGCGAACGATACGCGTGCCGAAGTGGCCGACCAGGTCAAGTCGCTGGGCGGCGAATTCGTGAAAGTCGAGTACGAGGAAGAAGGTTCCGGTGGCGGCGGCTACGCCAAGGTGATGAGCGAGGGTTTCCAGCAGGCGCAGCGCGAGATGTACGCGAAACAGGCCAGGGAGGTGGACATCATCATCACCACCGCGCTTATCCCCGGCAAGACTGCGCCAAGGCTCCTCACCGCCGAGATGGTGCAGAGCATGAAGCCGGGTAGTGTCATCGTCGACATGGCGGCGGAACGGGGTGGTAATTGTGAACTGACCGAGCCCGGCAAGGCGGTGGTAAAGCACGGCGTGACCATCGTCGGTTACACCGACCTGAATAGTCGTTTGGCCAAGCAATCTTCCACGCTGTATGCAACCAACCTGTTCCGTCTGGCCGAGGAGTTGTGCAAGACCAAGGACGGCACCATCAACGTCAACATGGAAGACGATGCGATCCGCGGCCTGACGGTGATCAAGGACGGCGAAATCACCTGGCCGGCGCCTGCACTGAAGTTACCCGCGCCAGCGACCAAACCGGCTGCTGCCGTCAAGGCGGCTCCGTCACATGGTCATGGTGGCGGCGGTGCCCCGGCATCGGCCGGAAAGACGGCAGTCCTGTTCGGAGTCGCTGCGCTGCTGTTCCTGCTCATCGGCGCTTATGCGCCGGTAGCGTTCCTTGGACACTTCACTGTGTTCGTGCTCGCGTGTTTCGTCGGCTACATGGTGGTGTGGAATGTCACTCCGGCACTGCACACCCCCTTGATGAGCGTGACCAATGCGATCAGCAGCATCATCGCCATTGGTGCACTGGTGCAGATCGCGCCGCCACTGGCGTTCGGGCTTGGTCGCCCGGATGGATGGATACGCTGGTTGGCGGTGGCGGGTATCGCGCTCACCGCGGTCAATATGTTCGGTGGCTTCGCCGTGACTCGGCGCATGCTGTCGATGTTTCGCAAATAAGGGTAAATAAACATGTCTGCAAGTTTGGCAACGGTTTCATATATAGGCGCGACCATTCTTTTTATCCTCAGCCTGGGAGGACTGTCCAACCCCGAATCTTCGCGGCGCGGCAATCTCTATGGCATGATAGGTATGACTATTGCGGTACTGGCGACGGTGTTCGGCCCCCGTGTTTCGATGGCCGGCATTCCGTGGATCATAGCCGCAATGGTGGTGGGAGGCAGCGTCGGACTCTATGCCGCGCGCAAGGTACAAATGACGCAGATGCCGGAACTGGTCGCGCTGATGCATAGCCTGGTCGGTCTCGCTGCCTGTCTGATTGGCTACGCCAATTACATCGACCCGATGGCGGCGCTGAATTTGTCCAGTGCTGAAAAGGCGATCCACGAGATCGAAGTCTATCTTGGCATCCTGATCGGTGCAGTGACCTTTGCCGGTTCCCTCATTGCCTTCGGAAAACTGTCGGGCAAGATCGGCGGCAAGCCGCTGTTGCTGCCGGGACGTCACTACATGAATCTGCTGGGCCTGTTGATCGTTATCGTGTTCGGCTGGCAGTTCCTGCATGCTGAAACGATCAGTTCGGGCATGACAGGCCTGACCGTGATGACGGTGATCGCCTTGCTGTTCGGCGTTCATATGGTGATGGCCATCGGCGGCGCCGACATGCCGGTGGTGATATCCATGCTGAACAGTTACTCTGGCTGGGCGGCCGCTGCAACCGGCTTCATGTTGAACAACGACCTATTGATCGTCACCGGCGCGCTGGTGGGATCCAGCGGTGCCATTCTTTCCTATATCATGTGCCGCGCGATGAACCGTAACTTTATTAGCGTCATTGCGGGCGGATTCGGTTCCGGAGGCGGCAAAACTGCCAAGGCCGGCGGAGATGCGCAACCGGCGGGCGAAGTGGTTGCCATCAGTCCTGCAGAGACGGCAGAGCTGCTGCGCGAAGCCAGGAACGTGATCATCGTGCCGGGATACGGCATGGCCGTGGCTCAGGCCCAGCACGCGGTCTACGAGATCACCAAGTTGCTGCGCGAGAAAGGCGTTAACGTGCGCTTCGGCATCCATCCGGTTGCCGGTCGTATGCCTGGTCACATGAACGTGTTGCTGGCCGAAGCCAAGGTGCCTTACGACATCGTGATGGAAATGGATGAAATCAATAAGGACTTTCCGGATACCGATGTTGCCATTGTGATAGGTGCCAACGACATCGTAAACCCGGCTGCGCAGGAAGTACCTGGCAGCCCCCTTGCCGGCATGCCGGTATTGGAAGTCTGGAAGGCCAAGACCTCTATCATGATGAAGCGCAGCATGGCTACCGGCTATGCGGGTGTGGAGAATCCGCTGTTCTACAAGGAGAACAACCGCATGTTGTTCGGCGATGCCAAGAAAATGCTGGAAGAAGTTTTGGTTGCGCTGAAAGCATAACCGGGCCGTGGACAAGGAAATATAAAAGAGCCGCTGATGCGGCTCTTATTCTATCTGTTATCCGGCTTGGCTATCCTTATAACCAGAAACATCCCGAGCAGACTTTGTATCAGGTAGAAGATGCTGGACACACCGTGCAGCATCTTGAACTGGTCTGCAAATGTGCTATGCATCACATCAAGAGGTAACGCATGCAGCTTGAGGCCGGTCATGACCGGCTGAATACCGAACTGCAGCAACATCGTGATCAGCAACATCACCGCTACTATCCAGAACAGGGCTTGCCGAAATGATGCGCGGCCGGACATGCTGATGCGTTGGACCAGCAGGTACAATCCGCAGACCATGCCGAGATAGCCCACCAGAGTGAACATCTGTCCGGCCAGCATTCCCGCCAGTTGCCTGTCCGGCTGTGCGTAGAACAATACCGGCACGGCAAGATAGCCGACAGCCCAAAGGCTGCCGATCCAGGCGGTTGTTAGAAGTGAAGCAAGAGCGCTCGAAATATTTTTCATGGGGCTAGATTAGCACAGCGCCGTTACTTGGCAAGTCCGATGTGGCTGCTGGACAATGTCACTGTACTGGCCTACCCTGACATTCGTTATCAACAAAACAAAGGAGACGCCCATGTATTACGTCGTAAACAGCAACAAGTCATTTGAACAGGCCGCAACCGATCTGGAAGCGGCAGTAAAACGCCATGAATTCGGCGTGCTGCACATCCATGATCTGGGCAACACGCTGCGCAGCAAAGGCGTTGCCTTTGCCGAAAATTGCAAGGTGTTCGAAGTGTGCAATCCGGGACAGGCTGCCAAAGTGCTCGGTACCGATATGCGTTTGAACATGGCCCTGCCCTGCCGAATTTCGGTGTACACAGAAAAGGGCAAAACCATGATCGGAATGATCAAGCCGGTGCCCATGCTTGCAGCTTTGTCAAAGGATGCATCGCTGGTCAAGATAGCGCAAGAGGTTGAGAGCAAAACCAAAGAAATGATCGAAGAAGCCAGATAGGTTTTTCCAACGGAAAATCCCATGATGCTGATCCCTGTCTGGACCGAACAAATCAAATATGTGGTGGGTATTTTTGCCATTTTGAATCCGCTCGGGGTCATTCCCATTTATCTCAGCCTGATGGCGGATCGCCGCCCGGAGGAGATGCGCCACACGGCCTTCAAAACCGCTGTTGCAGTGGCGGTGATCCTCATGCTTGCTGTCTGGGCTGGAGATGGTTTGCTGTCCTTCTTCGGTATCGGTATCCCGGCATTTCGCATCGCCGGCGGACTGCTGGTACTGATCATTGCAATCGCCATGTTTAGCGCCATAACCAGTTCGGCCAAGCACACCGATGCCGAGCAGGCAGAAGCGGAGGCCAAGAACGACATTGCGGTGGTGCCGCTGGCGATTCCGCTGCTGGCCGGACCGGGTGCGATCAGCCTGGCCATAGTCGATGCCCACCAGGCGGGTAATTGGTCGGGCAAGCTGGTGTTCTGTCTGGGGATCGCGGGAGTGGCGGCGATAGTCTGGGTGGTGTTGCGACTGGCAGAACCGATAGGCGAACGTCTGGGCACGGGTGGGCTCAACATCGGCACCCGTGTGATGGGCTTGATACTCGCTGCCATGGCTGTGCAACTGATGGCGGATGGGATGCTGGAGTTATTCCCGGGCCTGTCTCATTGAGGGATTCTCCCGGAGCCGCACCGGCTTACGGTTGGTCCTGACCGGCTGCTTTCTGCAATTCCGTTAAACCGCCCGGAGCCTGCGCCACTGCCTGCGGGCCTTCAATCTTGTTCTGCGCCCAGTCCACCGTCCAACCCACTCCCCATGCCATCAGGGTGGCGAGTACCACTACTATCACACCGCGCGTCATGCCCTTGGGGATGCCCTGCGCATCCAGATAATTGTTGAGAAACCAGGCGGCCACAAAAAATACGATAGTGGAAATTGTCAGATTAAGCATGGCGGAAGCGTATCAACATGGGGATATCCTTGCAAGGAATGGCGCTTAATTTTGATGCCCGCACATTCTCTGGTCAATGTCAGAAAGCAGTTGCATATACGCCGGAGTTCCCTACGGTGACATAGCCAAAGCCGCTGCTGACCAAAGGGTTCATGCATGTGGTCCCGGTGGTGCAGGATATGCCGGTGCTGGTTGCCGATGCAGTCCAATCGTAGCCATTCACGCTGGTGTAGGTCTTGCCGGTGCTATCGATCGCGACGAACTGGGCCGATGAAATGAATCCCAACCATAGATCTATCGCCGGGGCGGTCGTATAGGCAGTCGTGGTTTCCACGCCACGGGGTTCCACGGCGACACCGACCAGTGGGTTTGTGCCTAGCGTCAGTGCAGTCCATACACCATTATGGAGGTAGCTGTCGCTGGTCACGATCGTACCGCTGTCACCGACCGCGACATAGATCGAGCCGTAGATGGTCGCGATGGCGGTCACCTGGTGTAGATTGCTGGTGGTCGGAGATGTTGGTAATCCCCAACCACCACCTCCATTGGTCACAATGGTGCCGTGGTCTCCCACAGCGACATAGAAGCCGGCATGCGCTATGCCGTTCAATCGATAGCTAGTAACCGGCGCGGCTAACGACCAAGTGTTTCCATCACCGCTCGAGATGATCGTCCCGCCATCGCCCACCGCAAAGAAGGAGCCGCCGACTTGTACGATTGAACGCAAATTTTCAGAGGTTGCCGTGGAAGCTGCAACAGACCAGTTGATTCCATCGGTGCTGTATAAGGCTTTCCCCCCATCGCCGACTGCCACCCAGCGCAGTCCGGGTGTGGTTGCATTATTCTGGTTAATTGCATAACCGGTTATGGCATTCAGATTGGCAATGAATCCGGCTGGTGTGGTTTGCTTGGTCCAGTTCATCCCATCAAGACTGGTAAATATTCCACCGGTTGCACCGACGGCAGCGAACATCCCAGCGGCACTGAGCGCGGTATTATTCGCACAGGTCGTCAGGCCGGTATATCCCAAACCATAAATATCCGAGCTGAAGTTGGTGCCATTGAGTTGCCAATTGGCACTGGCGTTGTAGGGCGTCGCAGTGATCGTCGGGCTGCTCGCTCCGCCGGGCCCGCCATTGATGCGGCCGTTGGTGGCAAAATAATAGGGCAGGTTATCAATCAGGCCGCACATATAAGTAGGCATTGGTGCTGCAATTACAGCCTGTGCATTGGCCAAACCGGTCCAGTTGAAGGCAGTGAGGGCCGGGTTTGTCGCTGCAAAAACCCAATAATCGACACCGGCGGTCGGAGTCCATTCAAGCTTGACTCTGCCGTCTCCCGCAGTAGCGCCCTGATCCGGTGAATACGGAAGGGAGGTTACGGTAGCGGCCCACGGTGGTGGAGGTGCTGAAGAACCGGTACCAAGGCCACACCCGCCAAGTAGTGGGGTCACCATTGCAACGATTACTATGTAAAACAATCTTTTCACTTTTTAATTCCTTGAAGGGGATTTATTACATTGCGGTATACGCGGTACCGAATCAAAACGGTGCAACCGACTTTCAATATGCTCTGTTGCATTCAAATTTACACCGGCAAACCCGGCTTGGGACCCAGGTATTGCTTTGAAGTTGCAGTTTGGAGCGGCCGGAACGATACATGAGCATAAGAAAAAATGAAAGCAGCATTGTTACCGGATGTTACCGTTAGCATGCCGAGTGTCCGATTTGAACAGCGGTTTGCTCATTGCCATTTTAATATCTGGCATCCGGTGTGGCGGATGTCGTCCCAAACGCGGGAGCTGCCGCCGGTGTTGTCACCGTCACCGTGGCGGAGGCAATCGTCTGGTTGCCGGAGGCATCGGTTGCCGAATAGGTCACAATGTAAATCCGTCCATCCATGCTCTTGCTTGCGGCGAGAAGTTTGAAATACCGGTCATCAAGCCCATAGCTCGCGTCACGAATGTCATTGGCCTCCAAAAATTCACTGGCGGTGATGGACTCGAGCTTGATTTCAGGCATGCGGTCGTAATCGTCCTTTAATATGAACGATGCTTTGATGGCCACAAGCTTGTTGTTCTGCGACACAATCGTGTCGGGACTCAAAATTACCGTGAGTCTGGGCGGAGTGTTGTCGAGCCGATCGATCGGGACGGTGAGATTGATGGGATTTCCGTCGCTGAAAGTTACCAGTGCATGACCGCTTAGATAGCTGTTATCTGGCTTATCCAGAGAGACACTCATCTTGTTCATGGTCTGGCCGGTGCGAATCTGGGGTGAGCGGTCATTCATGGCTTGCCAGGCGATGGCATGGGCAACGTTCTCCTCAGGCGCAATCACGCTGACGCGCCAGCCTGTCGGAGAGTCTGAGCTTGTGGAGGGGATGCCCAACTTGGCATTCCACCCTGACGGGAGATCATGCAGTTCATTCACATCGTTAGTGGGATTGCCATCATTCTGCTCATCGCGTCCGATCGTAACAGCGGTAATATTCTGTTGGCTGGTATTGGTTACCCGGTAGTGGTAGGCGATCTTGCCGCCGGAGTGCCGGGCATAAACACCCACGGCGGCAACAGGTTGGCTGTTATCCGCTGCGCCAGACGCGCAAGCCTGGGACGCGAAAATAAAACCGGTCAGACTGGTTGCCGCCAGCATTAGAATCGCCTTGCTTTGTTTCATAATCATCGCCATCCTTCAGAAATGTTTTTGTCTATCGTTACCGGTTCGCGCAAACAGGTCAGGGTTGACCCACTGACTTGAGAAGCTGTGACAAATCGGCAGAAGTTTGTGTTGCCGCTGCTGCTTGCGGACCCTCGATTTTGACCTGCGCCCAGTCAACCACATCCCCGGAACCCCATGACACCAGAGACGCGACTAGAAACACCAGCATGCCTCGCGTCATGCCCTTGGGTATTCCCTGCTCATCCAGATAACGGTTTGCAAACCATGCGACTATGAAGAATACAATGGTGGAGATGATCAGGTTTGACATGGAGGGAAGCATGGTGAAATTCATTCTTTGAGGTTGATTTCGTTCGACATGATAACGGGTGGATCACCCGGATGCCAAATGGAGTATTTTGCCATTACGGATATGAAACCTTCCGAATCGATAAAATCCTTCAGCCAGCGCCGCAGTTTCGAAAAGGGCGCCAGCGCGAACCAGTCCTTGTCCACCTCGGCAAACTGGCGGATAAACGGAAAGATGGCAACATCGGCAACGGACAATTCATCACCCAGCAGGAAGCGCGACGCACCCAACCGGTTTTCCAGCTTCGATAAAAATGCTTCAGCTTCGGATCGGTAATGTGATTGGGGATATTCCGGATAGCGATCGGGGTATTTGTAGCGATCCAGATTATACTTGAACGTGGTGTCGTTTTCGCTGATTAACGGGATGGCCGCATCGACGTGACTATCGTTTTTCCCCAGCCAGCCATCGGGATCATGCAGGTGCAGTGACCATTGCATGATGTCCCAGCTCTCATCGATCACATCTCCGTCCGGCAATACCAGCACCGGCACACTGGCTTTGGGAGAAACAGCCAGCATGCTCGCAGGCTTGTCGCGTAATGACACCTCGCGCAACTCGACCGTCATACCGCTTGCATAAAGTGCAAGGCGGGCGCGCATCGCATAGGGGCAACGCCGGAAGGAATAGAGTATGGGCGGCATGAATCTACATATTTGAAATATTGTGGGGTCATTATTATATCGTTGTAACGTTCATGTTAATGCGATGTGAAATGCGTCCAATAATGCCTGTGCGTCTTGCGGTATCGTTCCACCTGTAAACCCTTGGCATTCATCTCGACCAGAATTGCACCATCTTCATCCGAACGCAAAAGAACCGCGCCACTGTCAGCGTAACGCTGCACAATTTTTTGTTTTGGATGGCCAAAGCGGTTTCTGTAGCCTACGGTGAATACCGCGTAGCCGGGCTTCACTGTGGCAACAAATTCGTCCGTGGATGATGTCTTGCTGCCGTGGTGAGGCACGACCAGCAATGCTGCCGGCAGTTTGTCCCGGTGTTCCTTGAGCAGCTCCATTTCCGAAGCTTCCTCGATATCGGCAGCCAAAAGGATATGTTGATTTCCTGTGCTGATACGCAACACGCAGCCCCTGTCGTTGTCGTTGATTTTCATCTTTGCATAACTGTCTGCGTCGGGATGCAGTACCTCGAACTGCACCCCGTCCCATTGCCAGGATTGTCCGTCCGTGCAGCGCCGTTTATCCACCGATGCCTGCAAAAGCGGATGCCCATCCGGCAGCGAAGATGAGAGCCAGCCTATCGGCATGGCCTGCATCACAGAGGCCGCGCCGCCGGTGTGATCGGTATCGTCGTG
>DIYV01000101.1:40145-40564 GCA_002429165.1 Gallionella sp. UBA6045
GCGGCGACCGCCAGGCCTTGTCCGACATCGAAAATGATCAGGCGCAGGCTACCTTCTGCGGGTACTGGCGGCGCGTTGAGGAACATCGGCAGCATCAGTACAAAACCCAGCCAGCGTGACGGAAAGCCGCGCGGCAACAGGATCACCAGCACACCCAGCATGCCGGCAGCGATGCTCCACGCCGGCGGTGCATGCTGTGTCCATACGGCCTCTGGCAGGCTGTTCAGCCATTCCAGCAAGGCCATGGTCCAGGCCATTACGGTATGCGCCAGCCACAGTGGTGCCCCGCTGAAGTATGGGGGCAGCACTGCGCCGAGCAGGGTAAGCGGCACCACGACCAGGCTCACCAGCGGTATCGCGAAGGCATTGGCTATGGGCGAGACCAGCGATACCTGTTGGAAGAGACCCAGCAGCATCGG
>DIYV01000004.1:0-9107 GCA_002429165.1 Gallionella sp. UBA6045
GTCACATCCCTTGTGAGCTTCGCCGACTCGCGCCAGTGTAGCACATCACACCGAATGTTGACAGAACGCGTCGGCCAGCCTGTCAAGCGCGGATAGAAATGTCCCCTTCCCGGAGCGGATAGAAGTGTCCCCTTGGTGATGGGTTTTATTACTCGGGTGTGCGACCGGATCACGGGCGTGGTGTCAGCGAGGCCTTCCGTTGCATCGCAGCGTCCACCCAGCGTTGGTGCTGGACGTGCCACGGATGGTCCGGGGCGGGACGCTGTGGTCCGGGCGTCGCCACGAGGGGGACGGGCGCACCGCTCGGCGTGCCGGGCCGGCCTCGCGCCACGGCGCGCGCGACGGCCGGGGTCCAGGCACAGACCCGCTCGTGCCCGTCTCGCCCGACATGAATCACGCGCACCCGCCCATCCTCCGTCTCGCGCACCAGGACCGTGCTCTTCGCCGGCACGCGGCCGCGCGCCGCGCGATCCAGCTGCAGGCCTTGGGTTTTGTACTGCACGACGTAATCCTGGCTGATGACGCGAGTCTCCTCAAGGCAGAACACGTCGTCGTCCGCGCGGTGCGGATCCCGGGCGCGGTGATAGTCGACCGCGCTCGTGGGGGCGACGGCAAAGCGCGCATTGTGCGCGGGGAGATACGTCGCGGCGACATAGGCGTTCGCGGCGACATCATCGCTGATCGCCAGGAGCCGCATTTTCTTGATGCACCGATCCTGTTGCGTCCCATGGCTCCGTTCGACCCGGCCCTTCGCCTGCGGGCTCGCCGCCCCGATGATCGTGATGTCGAGTTTCTGGCACATGCGTCCAAACTGCGTGAAGGCTTCCACGCCGCGCGTGGTCTCGTTCAGCGTGGGCTCGCGCTTGTACACGGTTTTCCAATCCGTGTAGAGGGCGCGCGGCACCCCGTACGCGGCGATCCACGCCTTGAGCACGGTCACGGCGGCCCACGTCGTCTCTTCCGCGCCGAAGTGCAGCAGCGTCGTGCTCGTGGCATCATCGACCATGTTCATCACGCAGCTCCGCTGCCCCGCGCGAGCCCCGCGCCCTTCGTACCAGTCGTGAAAGCTGCCGTCCAGTTGGACCAACTCGCCAAAGTGGGCCTTGCGCTCGCGGCGTGTCTGCGCCGGCCGGCCTCGGGGGGTCCGACTCCACAGGCCCGCGTCGCGCATCCAGTCCCGCAGCGTGGATCGCGCCACCAGCACGCCGTGATCACACCAGAGATGCTCCGCAACCAGCGTGGGGCCGAAGCGCTGGCTAGGCCCCTTCGCCATGCCCCCGCCATAGTGCTGCCGGATCAGCGCCACCACGGTCGCGCGTTCCGCTGGCCCCGCGGCGTGATTCGAGCAGCGCCCGACATTGCCATGCACCAACGCCCCCGCGCCCTCCAGCCGGTAGCGCCGCCACAACCGCTTCGCCTGCCGATAGCTGATCCCCAGCAGCGGGACGGCCTCGGTCAACGTGATCGTCTGCGTCGCGACTCGTGCCAGCACGGCCCCTCGATTGAACTCTTTCCGACTCATGGCTGTCCGCTCCACACCAACCTCCTCAGAGGCCAGTAGGTTAGGGGACAGTTCTATCCGCGTTTCGAGGGGACACTATCATCCGCCGACAACATCAGCAATGGGGGATGGGGATAGGAGGATAGGAGGGCCTATCGTCCTATCGTCCTATCATCCTGCCGTTCACGGAGCGGGCTTCTTGTGCACGTCGACGTTGTTGCCGATGATGCCGCCGAGGATGCCGCCGGCATGGTTGGATAAAAAGCCTTGAGGTGTCATCTCGTCGCCGTGTTCGCTGCCTTTCTGCATCACGCAACCGAAGCCCGCGCCGATCTCGACGCCCTTCACCGCGTTGATGCTCATCATCGCGTAGGCGATCTCGGCATCGAGGCGGTCGTACACCGGCTCACCCAGGCCGACCGGCACGTTCTCCGCCACCACGGTCAACTTCGCGCCGATCGAGTCGCCGGACTTGCGCAACGCGTCTATGTAATCTTCCAGCGCCGGCACCACGCTGGGATCCGGCGCGAAGAACGGGTTGTCGTTGACCCCGTCCCAGCTCCTGAACGGGATCTCGATCTCGCCGATCTGGGAGATGTAACCGCGTATCACCACGCCGTATTTTTCGTGCAGCCATTTCTTCGCGATCGCGCCGGCCGCGACGCGCACCGCGGTCTCGCGCGCGGAGGAACGCCCGCCGCCGCGATAGTCGCGGAAGCCGTATTTCTGCGTGTAGGTGTAGTCGGCATGGCCCGGGCGGAAGGTGCTGGCGATGTTGCCGTAATCCTTGCTGCGCTGGTCCTCGTTGCGAATCAGCAGCGCGATCGGCGTGCCGGTAGTCCTGCCCTCGAATATGCCAGACAGGATTTCCACCGTGTCCGATTCGCGGCGCTGCGTGACATGGCGCGAGGTGCCGGGCTTGCGCCGGTCCAGGTCATGCTGCAGGTCGGCCGCGGACAACTCCATGCCCGGCGGACAGCCATCCACCACGCAGCCGATCGCCGCTCCGTGCGATTCACCGAATGATGTCACCGTGAATAGTGTGCCGAGTGTGTTTCCAGACATGACCAAACCTCGCGTAATTATTGCTGCGAGTTTAACATAACAGCCACCATGCATAAGCCAACGAACCTGGAGATTGAACGATGAAAGCGATACTGATGACCAGCGCGGGCGGTCCCGAAGTGCTGTCCCATTGCGATGTCGAAATACCCGAACTGCCCTCGCCGCATCATCTGCGCGTGAAACTGGCCGCTGCCGCAGTCAATCCGCTGGACATCAAACTGCGCGCCAAGGCGCTTTATCATCCCGACAAGTTGCCCGCGATACTGGGTTGCGATGGCGCAGGCATCGTGGAAAAGACCGGCAATGCGGTAACGCGTTTCAAGGCTGGTGATGCGGTGTTTTTCAACAACGGCGGACTGGGCGGGAACCAGGGCGACGAGCCGGGCTGTTATGCCGAATTCACCACGGTGCACGAAGAATATTGCGCCGCTGCACCCGCGAATATCAGCCTGCAGGACAGCGCCGCGTTGCCGCTGGTGCTGATCACGGCCTGGGAAGCACTGGTTGAGCGCACCGATTTGCAACCTGGCCAGACCATCCTGATTCATGGCGGTGCGGGCGGCGTCGGGCATATCGCGCTGCAGCTCGCCCGGCATCTCGGCGCCCGGGTGGCGGTCACGGTCGGCGACGACAGGAAGAAAGGGCTGACACAGGGTCTGGAAGCCGACAGGATCATCCGCTACCGGGATACGGATTTCGTGGCGGAGATTGCCGAATGGACCGGCGGAAAAGGCGTGGACGTGGTGTTCGACACGGTGGGTGGGGAGACTTTCCTGCGCTCGTTCAATGCGGCGCGCATCGGCGGCAAAATCGTCACCATCCTGTCCACCCCGTTATCGCCGGAGGACATGCAACTGGCACGGCTGCGCAATCTGTCGATATGCTATGAACTGATGCTGACACCGCAGGTGATGAAACTGCACGGGGAACGCATCCGCCAGCGCAAGATACTCGAGCAGGGCGCGCAACTCGTCGAGGCCGGCAAGCTAGGTGTGCTGGTTTCCCATGCGCTGCCGCTACAGGATGCGGCCGAGGCGCATCGCCTGATCGAAAAAGGCGGCGTGTTGGGCAAGATCGTCCTGACGATGGGCTGAACCCCCTCAGTCCCCCTTATCATAACCAGCGACTTGGCTATCGTTTCTTGATAGCTTAGTCGAATGGCTAGTAGTTGCAACAGGGGAAAGCCATGCTCCTCCCCTGACAAGGGGAGGCTGGGATAACCAGCGACTTGGCTATCGTCTTCTGATAGCTTTGTCGAATGGCTAGTAGTTGCATCAGGGGTTTACCCTTCCCGGTTGCGCATGTGGTCAGCCACCTTGGCGAAGGCGGCAGACAATTCCTGACGCAATGCCGCATCTTCCACCACTTCATCCAACGCCTGATTCATGCACAGCAGCCACTGGTCGCGCTCTGCTGCACCGATGCTGAACGGCAGATGGCGGCCGCGCAACATCGGGTGGCCGTATTGATCGACATACAGCGGCGGCCCGCCCATCCAGCCGGTCAGGAACTTGAACAGCTTGTCCGTCGCGCCCTGCAGGTCTTCCGCGTGCAGCTTCCTGATGCCATAGGTCTCCGGCAACTCGTCCATCAACTGATAGAAGCGCCGCACCAGCGCGCGAACCTTTTCTTCGCCGCCGATGCGCTGATAGTGGGTGAGTGATGATGGACTGATTTGCATATTTTATATGTGCCTCTATAAGTTTGAATTTGATTGAGGGAGACTCTACCATTCACGGAACGATATACCCAAACCTATCGTATTCTGGCGATGGTTATAGTCGATCAGGCTCTCGCCATACCCGGAAGACATCTGTATGTGCATGCGCGCCGCACTGCCGACCTTTACCGGTGTCGCCCAATCGACCTGCATATAACCGCGGTTACTCGTCCTGTGCAGATTGTTGCGCAGCAGCATCGCGATGGATTGCTTTTTATCCCTGGGCTCCCAGCGGATGACCAGATCGCCGCGCCCGAGATAATCGATGATGTCAGGATTGTCGTCTTTCAAGGGATTTTCCGGGACACGCCACCAGCCACGCAGCATGATGGAGGTCATATCGTTCCATTCCCAACCGCCGAGCAGATAGAACCGGTACCAGCCGCGTGACTCCGGCATGGGACGGCCGTTCGATTGGTGCACCCAGCCGAAATTGATGAGTTTCAATCCGGACACATGGCTTGTTCCCAGCGTGGCAATCAATTCCGGCTCATATATGGTTTCGCGGAACGGGGATGAGTTCCGGAAATTGAACGCCTGCCAATAGGATTGTTGCGTGTAGGCCCCCCACAAACGGAAGGTTTTTATACCCAGAAAATCGATATTGCGCTGATCGCCTATATCAGCCTTGAAGCTCAACTGGAACTTGACCTCCGCGGCATCCATGTCTCTGGGTGCGGACGCATTATGAACGATCAGCGGCGAACTGGGCTGGCGGTTGGGATTGCTGCTCCAATTCACCAGCAGGTAATTTTGCCGGTATGGCTGGAGCCGGTCCAATTCGCTTGAGTCCAGATTGGACAGGTTATCCAGGTTCCACGCCTTGGTCAGGTATGAACGCTCGGGGCCGTGCGATACAGCGGCAGCGGAGGCCGCGGGGGAAATACTTGCATGCGAATTTTCGTCGGGAACGGTGCTTTCCCGCACCCCCGGTGTAAGCGCGGACGCGGGAGCAGCCAACCGGTCGTAGCATTTCAAGCGCGCGGCATCATCGTCCGGATACTGCTGCGCGCACGGCAAGTAGATATCGCTGCCGGCATATGCCGATTGGAATAGCGCTGTGCAGAACACAAAAGACAGTAAAGTACCGCGCTTCATCATCATGGAAATTTTCAAGAATACCTCTGGCAACCCTGATACTCGCGCGCATCCTTTGCGCGGCAATCATATTTCTACCAACTCAAGCGATGGTACATCCTGAACGGCGATGCGACTACAGGTAGGATTATCCGCTATACGGCAGCAAAGGGAAGCGAGCCAATACCCTATAACTCGCCAGCCCGTCCTTCTGCTCTGATTGTACCAGCGCGAAATCTTTTATCTGCCAGCGCACCGGTTGCATTGCCGGCAGCGGCGGTGTCAATTCCGCCCGGCCAGAGGCCGGTTGCGGATTGCCTGCCTTTGGTGCATCAGTCCATCGGGCATTACGCAACAGCGTGACGTGCGGTTTGTATTCGCGCTGATCGTATTTGAAACCGTGCACCGACAGGCGATGTTTCAGCGCACCGACCAGTTGCGCCAACTGCTGTGGCATTTCGCCCGGCGCTGCATACACGATGCGGTTATGCCCCCAGTAGCCGGCCATATCAAAACATAGCTCAAAGTCTTTCCCGCTCACTTCCTGCGCCGCCAATTGCAACGCCTCAAGCCTGGACTGCTCGACATCGCCGATGAACACCAGCGTGTTGTGCAGTGTCTCACCGTGCATGTCTCGCCCCCCGCACAGGTGCTGCAGCGGTTTCTGCCAGACGGCCAGTTGGCCGCGCTCGGCGGCAGTCGGCCACAGCGCGAAAAACACCTTTGCTTTCGGATTGCCTGATGGATGGGTCATGGCCTGCATTTTATCCGCATCTCCAACATAACCAGCCTGCGTGTGTTGTTGGGGCTTTAGCCCCTTACAACCACGGCGTACCCCCTTGCGGGTGAATTTGGTTATTGTCCTTTGATAACCTAGTCGAATGGCTATAACCATAACCAATCACTTGGCAGCTTGCTGCCTTAGTGAGATGGCTAGTTGTTTCATCAATGACTTGCCCAGTGTCTTGTGCTGGGTTATAACCAGCCACTTTGCCATCGTTCTTTGATGGCTTAGTGGATTGGCTAGTTGTTTTACCAGTCAGATGGCTAGTAGTCATATCAGTAGTTTCAATAGGGTCGAGTACTGCGCTGCATTCAGGTAAAATGCGCATCTTGCCGAGCCCGAGATGACCCAAACAGAACCATGACCGCACGTTTGCGCGAAATCCCCTACAACTACACTTCGTTTTCCGACCGCGAGATCGTGTTGCGCATCCTCGGCGACGAGGCATGGGACATCATCAACACGCTGCGCGAAGAACGCCGCACCGGGCGTTCCGCACAAATGCTTTACGAAGTATTGGGCGACATCTGGGTGGTATCGCGCAACCCGTATCTGCAGGATGACCTGCTGGGCAATCGCAAGCGTCGCGAGGCTTTGATCGGTGCGCTGCATCACCGCCTGAATGCGATCGATGCGCGCCGCAAGGACAATGAAATCGTAAAGCGCCTGCTGGAACTGGCCCGTGCTGCGGTCGATCAATTCGCTGACGAATTCGAGCAAACCCTGCAACTGCGCAAACGCGTGTTGCGCGAATTGGGCCGCATCACCCGCCGCGACAATATCCAGTTCGACGGTCTGGCGCGCGTTTCCCACGTCACGGACGCGACCGACTGGCGCGTGGAATATCCGTTCGTGGTGCTGCATCCGGACACCGAGGAAGAAATCGCCGCGCTGGTGCGCGCCTGTATCGAACTGAAGCTCACCATCATCCCGCGCGGCGGCGGCACCGGCTACACCGGCGGCGCGATACCGCTGGATAAATTTTCGGCGGTAATCAACACCGAAAAACTCGAAACTCTTTCCGCGATCGAACATCTGATTCTGCCCGGCCTGAGCGCGCCGTATGCCACGATCCATTGCGGTGCAGGAGTGGTCACACGGCGCGTGATGGAAGCCGCCGAGAACAGCAATCTGGTGTTCGCCGTGGATCCGACTTCGGCGGACGCCTCATGCATAGGCGGCAATGTGGCGATGAACGCCGGTGGCAAGAAGGCCGTGCTGTGGGGCACCGCGCTGGATAACCTGGCGTCATGGCGCATGGTCACGCCAGATGGTTTGTGGATGAATGTCGAACGGCTGGAACACAACCTCGGCAAGATCCATGATGTGGCAAACGCGACTTTTCGCATCAACCGTTATGAAACTGACGGCAAAACGCCGCATGGCGCGCCGGAAATTCTCACGATACCCGGCAGCGCATTCCGCAAGGCCGGACTGGGCAAGGATGTCACCGACAAATTCCTGTCCGGCCTGCCCGGCATCCAGAAGGAAGGCTGCGACGGCATCATCACCTCGGCGCGCTTCATCCTGCATCGCGCGCACAAACACACACGCACCGTATGCCTGGAATTCTTCGGTCAGGTGCGTGAAGCGGTCCCCGCGATAGTGGAAATAAAGTCCTATATGGATGCGCATCCCAATGCCTTGCTGGCCGGTCTGGAACATCTGGACGAGCGCTATCTGAAGGCGGTGGGCTACGCCACCAAATCGAAACGCGGCACCCGCCCGAAGATGGTGCTGGTCGCCGATGTGGTCAGCGATGACGCGGATGCGGCGGCAGTGGCCGCATCCGAGATCGTGCGCCTGGCCAATCTGCGCAGCGGCGAAGGCTTTATCGCCGTGTCCGCCGAGGCGCGCAAGGTTTTCTGGCTGGATCGCGCGCGCACTGCGGCGATCGCCAAGCACACCAACGCGTTCAAGATCAACGAGGACGTGGTGATCCCGCTGCCGCGCATGGGCGATTATTGCGATGGCATAGAACGCATCAACATCGAGTTGTCGCTGCACAACAAGCTCAAACTGCTGGATGCGCTGGATGAATTTTTCGCCGGCGAACTGCCGCTGTATTACCAGGACGACAGGCAGCTCGGCGATGCCGAGCTGCTCGGAAATCGTGTGCACGAAGCCACGCAAATACTGGCCGATGTGCGCACCCGCTGGCAGTGGCTGCGGGACAACCTTGATGCGCCAACCCCTCCCAACCTCCCCTTGTCAGGGGAGGAGCGCGGCCTCCCCCCTGGTGAAACTACTAGCCATTCGACTAGGCTATCAAAAGACGATAGCCAAGTCGCTGGTTATGACAAGGGGGGACTGAGGGGGGTTACGGTTTTCGACTCGGTCCAGCGCCACCAGCTTCGCGCATCATGGAAAAGCGAAGTGCGCGAACCGCTGCGCCAGATTTTCAGCGGCAGCACTTATCAGCCCATTCTCGACCAGTGCAACACCCTGCACCAGAGTGTGCTGAAAAGTCGCGTGTTCATCGCGCTGCACATGCACGCCGGGGACGGCAACGTGCACACCAACATTCCGGTGAACTCGGACAACTACGAAATGCTGCAGCAGGCCAATGGCGCGGTGGCGCGCATCATGCAGCTGGCGAAGGATCTGGGCGGGGTGATCTCTGGCGAACACGGCATCGGCATCACCAAATTCGATTTCCTGGAAGCGGATGAAATCGCCTCGTTCACCGCATACAAGAAGCTGGTCGACCCGGAGGGCCACTTCAACAAGGGCAAGCTGCTGACCGGCGGCAACCTGGAGCGCGCCTACACGCCGAGCTTCAACCTGATGGAACTGGAAAGCCTGATCCTGGAAAAAAGCGAGCTGGGCGAGATTTCCGATTCGATCAAGGACTGTTTGCGCTGCGGCAAATGCAAACCGGTGTGCAGCACTCATGTGCCGCGCGCCAATCTGCTGTATTCGCCGCGCAACAAGATCCTCGCCACTTCGCTGCTGATCGA
>DIYV01000004.1:9302-25883 GCA_002429165.1 Gallionella sp. UBA6045
CCGATCACTGCACGATATGCCACAAATGCCTGAATCCCTGTCCGGTGGACATCGACTTCGGCGATGTGTCGATCGCGATGCGCAATTTCCTGCGCAAGCAGGGCAAGAAAAAATTCAACCCGGTCACAACGATGTCGATGTTGTTCCTCAACGCCACCGACCCGACCACCATCAAGCTGGTGCGCAAGGTGATGATAGAGTGGGGATACAAGGCACAGCGCATCGGCTACCAATTCGCCAGGCGTTTCGGCCTGCTGAAAGGCCAGCTCAAACACCCGCCTGCCACGGTGGGCGGCGCAACGATAAAATCCCAGGTTATTCACTTCATCAACAAACCGATGCCGGGCAACCTGCCGAAGAAGACCTCGCGGGCGCTGCTCGACATCGAGGACAACAGCGTCGTGCCCATCATCCGCGACCCGCACAAAACCTGCGAGGACAGCGAAGCGGTGTTCTACTTCCCGGGTTGCGGTTCGGAGCGCCTGTTCGGCCAGGTCGGGCTGGCGACACAGGCGATGCTGTACGAGACCGGCGCGATCACGGTGCTGCCGCCCGGCTATCTGTGCTGCGGGTATCCGCAGAATGCTTCCGGACAAGCAGACAAGGCCAACCAGATCACCACCGACAACCGCGTGCTGTTCCATCGCGTCGCGAACACGCTGAACTATCTCGACATCAAGACCGTGATCGTGTCGTGCGGAACCTGCATGGACCAGCTGCAGAAATACCAGTTCGACAAGATATTCCCCGGCTGCCGCTTGCTCGACATCCACGAATACCTGTTAGAGAAAGGTATCAAGGTGCAAGGTGCAAGTGGGGTGCGATACATGTACCACGACCCCTGCCACTCGCCGATGAAAACCTATCAGCCGCTCAAGGTGGTGAACGAGTTGATGGGTACCAATGTGCCGCTCAACGAACGCTGCTGCGGCGAATCCGGCACGTTCGGCGTGACCCTGCCGCAGATCGCGACACAGGTGCGCTTCCGCAAGGAAGAAGAGATGCGCAAGGGTGCAAACGCATTGCGCGCCGACGGATTCCAGGGAGAAGTGAAGATCCTGACGTCCTGCCCGTCCTGCCAACAGGGCCTGTCGCGCTACAACGACGACAGCGGCACAACGGCTGACTACATCGTGGTGGAAATGGCCAAACACCTGCTTGGCGCGAACTGGTTGCCGGACTATGTTGCCAAAGCGAATAACGGCGGGATTGAGCGGGTGCTGCTGTGATTCGAAGTTAATTCAACACAGGAAATATCGCTGGAGCGAAATTTATCGCGCCCCTACTTGACTGCAAAGCGGGTCTGATAGAAAGTACATGCTCAAAACCGGGCCTCCTAATATGCTGACCTTGCCACTCGAACCGACCGACGACCGCGCCGATCCGCTTTTCAGGGATGCCAAAAGTTGCGCGCAATGGCTATCGCAGCTGCAACTGACCAACCTGCAACAGGCGCACAGCCTGTTGCTCACCCAGATAAACGAACTCACCCGTTTCCCGATGAGCGGCATGGAACGCTTGAAAACGCTGGAGTTGCTGCGTGATACGGTTCACTACGTGCAAAGCGATTACGCAAAAAAACTCATCTCCAGGCCGCTGCCGTTGAGTGAAAACGAGCTGATTATTTTCTTTTCCATCGTGCAGCTTTGGCAGGCAATGACACTCGGCTATCAACGTTGCCTGCAAGCCTACATTGACGGCGACAAGCAACTCGGCAAGCGTGGCGCCTTCCTTTGCCAACGCTGCCTGTTGTATGGCGGACTGGCAATTGCAGAGCACTTGCGCACACGTTATGAATTCGATGCCAGGCAATGGCAGCAACTGCACGGGTTGTATGGGTTTGCCGAAGAACAAGGACTGCAATTCAAGGAAATCCGGGAACCGTTGAATGAAGGCGCGCCGCCCAGCAGTTGTCATAACACCTATGTAAAAACCCTGCTTACCTGCTATGCGCGTACGGCAGAACTCACCCGTTCACAACTGCTGCTGCTGGATTCCTGGCTGACGGAATGGAGCAATGCAGTTCCTGTGGAGCGCAGCTATACAACCAGCAGGGGCGATGCCCAGCCTCTTGCGCTGGACCTTGCCAGCACGAAAGGACTGCAGCCGGTCAAACTTGTAACGCATAACGGCAACATGCGCTATCTGGCACTGGTGCCGCTTAGCAAATTGCTGCGCGTAAAGACCATCCTGTTACAGCAGGGCCAGACCCCCCAACAGGTAAAACTCGGCGACATTAACAGCGGACAAGAGTGTATTGAGTTGCTCACCTTTTTGCATCAGTGCTGGTGCGAAGACCACAACACGCGTTTTGGTGAACGGAATCCCAACTCGCAACACGCGCAACTTTGCTATCAACGCGAAAATATTTACGCCCTGCTGTCCGGCAAAGCCTTCAAACAAACTGCTGTGACCAACAGCATGGTACAACAGCAAATCGAAGCCTATGGCCGGGTGCTGCAGGACTCTCCCACCCAGACACAGCCCGGATCCGGTATCCCGCTGGAAGACTGGCATTTCGAAAATCAAAGCATCCTTGGCGCAAAGCTTATGCGCGTTGACACACTCGGGGGAAGGCTGAACCACAATCAGCTGGTTGCCTTGCGCATCGGCGATGCCGAAACTTTCATGCTGGGGGCTACGTCATGGCTGAGCGTGACACGCACCGGACAGTTATGCATCGGGGTACGTTATCTGCCTGGAACCATTCAGACCATTATCATTCACAGTGCCGACGCAGGCATGTCTGCGTCCGATATGGCCGCCCCCGGATTTTTACTGCAAGCTGTCCCGGCATTGAAGACCCCCCCCAGTCTGATCATCCCGAACAACTGGTTCAAACCCGGGCGTGTACTGGATATCCAGCATCGGAACGGCGAAAAACAGAAGGCAAAAATGGACTTCAGCGTGGAGCGCGGGATCGATTACGAGCGAGTCAGTTTTACGCTGGTGTAAGCGCCGGACATTATGAATTCTCCTGCAACTCACGCCGCAGGGGCGTGGCTCACCCGGTTTCTTCCTTCGCGCTTGGATTGATAGAGACAGGCATCGGCAGCGGAGATGAGCGCTTCCATGGACGTGCATTGCGCCGTCCTTTGGGCAACACCAAAACTTGCAGTGAAGGAAATATCTTCCCCGTGATACGGCAACCGCATCTCGGATATGACAACACGCAGCCTTTCTGCCAAAGCAATTGCCGCATCAAGATTCGTTTCCGGCAGAAGCAGGATGAACTCCTCGCCACCCCACCTGGCCAGCACATCACCATCCCTGGCCGATCTCGCGAGGATGGCTGCCACCGCGATCAGTACTTCATCGCCGCAAGCGTGACCATGGGTATCGTTGATCTGTTTGAACCTGTCGATATCAAGTTCAATTACGGAAATATCCCGCAAATTGCGCAGCGCGGTACTCCAGACAGGCTTCACAATCTGGTAAAAAGCCCGGCGATTGTTCATCCCTGTCAACGGGTCGACCCTTGCCATGAGTTCCGCCTGGAACTTCTCCTGTTGGCCGACACGGAACTGGTACGCCAGAGCCAGCGCAAGGACGGATGCATCGATGAGCATCCCGATCTCGACAGCCCGATAGGTAAACGCGTTATATGGAATGAATCCGGCCACTGACAGATCGGTCAGCAGCGCGCCCGCCATCGCGGCGATCGCGCCGAACAGAAAATAACGTGCAGGTTTATGCCCGGAGCGGACGGCCAGCACGCCCAGCAGGATCATCAGGCAGGAAAATACGAAGACAAAAACAAACGCAACAGCCAGACCCGATGCATTGTAGTCGAACAGAAAGGCGGCAAGCAGAAGCAAAGCGAACAGCGCGCATATCTGGATGACTATCCGGTGCATGCGGGGAAAATGGGTGCGCGTATCCAGAAAATTGGCGGCAAACAACAGGCCGGTGATACCGCATAACTCCATCAGGAATGGGATGATCCAGAGTTGCAGACCCGCATGTTCCGGCCATAGCCATGCATATCCATGCCCGGTATAGGCAATGTTCAGCAGCACAAACGAGGCCAGATATACGGCATAGAAAATATAGCGGCGGCTGCGCAGGCCGATATAAAGTATCGCGTTGTATGCCAGCAGCGCAAACAGGAATCCATACACAAAACCATAGCTGTAGCTTTGCCACCGGTCGGAGGAAATTGCAGCGCCGGGCGTCCGCAGAAAGACCGGGACGACCATAGGATCGCTCGTCTCCACGCGGATGTAGACCTCGCTGATTCCGTTATCGAACGCATGATCGACAGCGAAGAAACGACTGTCGATCGGACGCTGTGCGAATTTCAGCCCGTCACCCAGGTGGTAGCTGGCAACGACATCGCGGCCAACCCGAAAGTAGATGTCGACCTGGTCCAGCCATGATGTCTCTATCGATAACCTCCGGAGCAGTTTTTTGCCGGTACGGTTTTCCACTTCGAAGTGAATCCAGACTGGTTGCGAGCCGATCCCGAAATCGAGAACGGGCGCATCACCGGAATGAAAATTCCCATTGCCATAAGCCGCGATGGCCTCGTTGATCGCCAGCCTGGTGCCTCTCTCCTTGAGGTAACTCGAATCGAGGCCGATCGCATTTTCGGGGGGACTCTCCGCCGACACCGGATCCGCCAGGGCGACCGAACCCCAGCACAGCGAAAGAAGCACGAGAAGCACGGCGAGAATGCGATCGCAGGCCGACATCATTTGGCGACAATTGTCATGAAGAAAGCGGGGAAGTGAATCCGGAAAACAGATTGCAGTTATTGTAATGCGCGCTTTGCCGGAAACACCAGCGAAAAGGTGCTGCCTTTGCCTTCCTCGCTAAGCACTTCCAGCTTGGCCTGATGGCGCATCGCAATGTGCTTGACGATCGCGAGCCCCAACCCTGTTCCCCCCGTTTCACGTGAGCGGCTGCGATCGACCCGGTAGAAACGTTCGGTGAGTCGCGGTATATGCTGTGCGGCAATGCCGATACCGCTGTCCTGTACCGAGAACACCGGCTGACCGTCGCGTTCGAACCAGCGCAACAGAATCGCGCCGCCTTCCGGCGTATAGCGGATGGCATTACTGACCAGATTGCCGAACGCACTGTGCAGTTCATCGCGATTGCCAAGCAGGTTGGCAGTGCCTGCGATATCGATCTGCATAGGATGTAGCCCCCCGCTCAGCAACTTGCCATCCTGATAAACCTCGTTGAGCAACCCTTTTATATCCACAGTTTCTTCGCGCAACGGACTCTGTTCGTTTTCCAGCCTCGACAGGGTCAACAAATCAGCCACCAGACTGTCCATCCGTCTGGTTTGCTCGGCCATCAATTGCAAAGCCCGCCGGGCACTGTCCTGATTGAGGTCGGGCATATCCTCCAGGTTTTCGACGAATCCGCTCACCACAGTCAGCGGGGTGCGCAGCTCGTGCGACACATTGGCGACGAAATCGCGGCGCATGGCCTCGATGCGCTCGAACTGGGTAATGTCGCGGCTGATCAATAATCGCTTGTTGCCGCCGTAGGGGATGAGCTTGATGGATAACACCATATCGTCATGGCGCGCCGGAACCATGATCAGCGGCTCATTGAAACTTGACTCGTGAAGGTATTCGATGAATTCCGGCTGGCGCACCAGATAAGTGATGTCCTGCAGAATGTCGTGTTCGGCATCAAGGTGGAAATGTTGCTGGGCAAGCGGGTTGAACCATTCGAGGCGATTCACTTCATTAAGGATCGCCACACCTTCAGGCAATGCGGAAGTGGCTTGTTCGATGTGTTGCAATTCGGCAGCCAGCTCTTTTTTGGTCTGGTTATGCTGCTTGACCATCTTGTATAACCGCGTAAAGACCTCGTCCCATATTCCGCCCGCTTCGGGAATAGTTTCCAGGCGCGCATCGCCCAACCATTGCCCGAGCTTGAACAATTGACGCGCGCGATATGCCATCACCATCAGCAGCACGATCAGCATGAACAACAGCGCGATGGTGGTCGAGAACATGCTCCACATCAACAACGCTGCCAGCGCGCTGAACACCACAGGCAGACTTACCCGGAACCAGAAGTCTTGCAAAATTATTTCCTAGTTAATCGAAAAACGATAACCGCTGCCGCGCACGGTTTGAACCACACGATCCATTTCGACCGGCTCCAAAGCAGCGCGCAGCCGGCGTATATGCACATCCACCGTGCGCTCTTCCACGAAAACCTGCGTACCCCATACCTGGTCGAGCAATTGCGTACGACTATACACGCGCTCGGGGTGGGTCATAAAAAAATGCAACAGGCGAAACTCCGTCGGTCCCAATTCGATCGCCTTGCCATTTGCCGTCACGCGATGGGACGATGGCGACAACTCCAATCCCTCCGCGGCCACCGTTTCGTCGGGCATTGCCGGGATATGGCGGCGCAATACGGCACGGATCCGCGCCATCAACTCGCGCGGGGAGAACGGTTTGGTGATGTAATCATCCGCACCCGACTCCAGGCCCAATATCTTGTCGCGCTCATCGCCGCGTGCAGTCAGCATGATAATCGGGATATCTTTTGTTCGCGCATCCGCACGAAATTGTTTCGCAAGGATCACGCCGCTGGTATTCGGCAGCATCCAGTCCAGCAATATCAGATCCGGCGCCGCGCCGCGTATCTGCTGCCACGCGCTATCCGCGTCTTCGGCGCGCAAAGCCTGAAAGCCGGCCTGCATCACATTGAACGCCAGCAACTCCTGTATCGCCGGCTCATCTTCAACAATCAAAATCTTCGCATTCATGATTTATACCTCATCTTCACATCCCACAATTGATCCGGGATTGCGAGAATATGAACAAATTATGACAGGAAGATGACACTCGTTGATTTTATGTTTGGACGGACGATGAGGCAACAGCTACGTCATATGCTCGGTGTGGCTGGAATTGTAGCAGCCCTTCAAGTCATGGACGTGAAAAAGCCACCCCGAAAGGTGGCCTGGATAGAATACGCAAACCGCGCTATAGCTCTTTGGCGTGAGTGGCCAGATATTTCGCTACACCCTCAGTCGAAGCATTCATGCCTGCCTTGCCTTTGCTCCAGCCTGCCGGGCACACTTCGCCGTGTTCCTCGGTGAATTGCAGTGCATCGACCATGCGCAGCATTTCGTCGATGTTGCGGCCCAACGGCAGATCGTTCACCACCTGGTGACGCACCACTCCGGCACGGTCTATCAGGAATGAACCGCGGTAAGCCACGCCGCCATCGGCTTCCACATCGTAGGCCTTGCAGATTTCGTGCTTGATGTCGGCCACCAGCGGATAACGGACCTGGCCGATACCGCCGTTGTTGACCGGGGTGTTCTTCCAGGCGAAGTGGGAGAATTGCGAATCGATGGAAACACCGATGATCTCCACATTGCGCTTCTTGAATTCATCCAGTCTGTGATCGAAAGCGATCAGTTCCGACGGGCATACAAAAGTAAAATCCAGCGGATAGAAAAATATGACGGCATATTTCCCGTCGATATATTTTTTCAGATTGAACGTTTCGTTAAAGTCGTTGTTGCCCATCACGGCAACAGCGTTGAAATCGGGGGCGGCTTTGCCGACGAGTACAGCCATGACTTTCTCCTTGAGAGTGAATTATTTTTGAGGCGCGCAATTTAGACTTTTGCCACCGCCGCGTCAACCTTGTGTTGCTTGTGGACTTTTAACTGGTCCGGATGCGGCACTGTCGGCTGTCGAATTGTCCGGCACCGGCCTGTTCCGGTTCAGGCCCGAAACCGCCAGCTCAAAACGGTTCGGTCAGGTCACGCCACATCGTCATCACCAGAGCCATGAGCGCCGGGCCCACGAACAAACCGATCAATCCGAAAACCTCGACACCGCCGAGTATGCCGAACAGCACCCACAGGAAGGGCAATTTGACGGCGTCGCCGATGATTTTCGGGCGCACAAAATGGTCGCCGATGAATAGCACCAGCATGCCGAATGTGAAAACCGCGACCGCTGCAAGCATGCTCCCCTTGGCCAGCAGAACAAGGGACACGCCGCCAAAAATAATGGGGGCTGCAAAGGGGATCATCGCAAGCACGCCTGTCAGCAGAGCCAATAGGGCAGGATGGGGGGCGCCTGCCAGCAAGTAGGAGATGCCGATCAGCAGACCTTCCGCAAACCCGACCAGAACCAGCCCGCTTACCGTAGCCCGGATTGCAACGGCGGCCTGTAAGCCATAACGGTCACCGCTCTCGCCAGTCAGTTTATTCAGCAAACCGAGAGTTTTGCGCGACAGGTCCTTGCCGCCCCGATAAAGAAAGAAGATCACAACGATGGTAAACAACAGGGTAATCAGGCGGTGAGCGACCTGGATACCGAACCTTCGCGCATACTCCGCCAACGATGCGTTATCGCTTTGACCGATCAGGCTGGACAGCGCGGCGGGATCGGACAGATTCTCGCGCCACCAGGCAGTGGCCGAGTCGCCTATCACGGGAATACCGGGCACCCACTCCGGAACAGCGATACCGGTCTTCTGCGCAACCAGCATCCAGTGGGTCACGGTGCCGGCCTCTGCTGCGGCATGAAATAACACATAGCCGATCGGAAAGAAAAACAATGCGGCAACGAGTGACGTCATCACGATCGCCACACCGGTATCGCCCAGCTTTGTTTTGACCTCCACCAGAAGGCGCAGCGGCCAGGTGGCGATGACAATCACGGCCGCCCATAACATTGCCGGAATAAAACCATGCAACAGCCATGCGGCCGAAGCGAGCAGTATGATGGAAAGGTAGACCCGGAGTTTGTCCTGCGCCAGCATGGTTTAACTGAAAGCCGGTTCAGGCTGCCGGACCGTTCCCGGCAAAATCATGCTTGCGCAGCACGGCGCGAGACTTGCACCGCGGCGATATGCAGCACTGCGGCAGCGATCAGATACAGGAACGCGCTTTGCAGATAGGGGAGGAAATATTGGGCAACCTGGCTGCCGTATTGCGCCGCGGTCATTTTGTCGAAATAGTCGGCCAACAGATAAAAGCTGGCATTGGAAATCAGAAAAGCCGCGCCCGTAGCCGCGAAAGAGATTGCCGCAAATTCAGACAGGCTGCGCAATGAGAACCGGTAGCGTGTTGCATAAAATCTTCCGGCGAACCACAGCACAAAATAAGTCGGGATCAGGAACCAGTAAGCCGGCGAGAAACACCAGCCGTCTACCCCGCCGTAATTGAGCGCCAGGTAATCCACCAGCCCCGCCTCGATCAACAGCACCGGAAAAGCCCAGCGCGGAAGGTAAAAGCCCGCCAGCAGAAACACCGCCAGCGAAGCATCCGGCAGGTGCAATGCCGTACCGAAGTGATATTCCCGGGTCGCTGCCATCAGTGCGGCCAGTATTACAAAAATTGCGATCGTTTTGGTTTGGGTGTTATTCATTTCATTCCCGAATTAAATTTGTTTCAATGGCGGCAACAGTACACCAAGCCGGGGGAAAAGCAAAGGCGGCCATGCCGCCTTTGCCATTAATTTATCGGCGTTATTGCTGGTAGTTCAAGCCGACGAACAGCGTGCGGCCCAGCGTGTTATAGCCATGCACCTGCACATAATCCTTGTTGAACAGGTTGTCTATCCGCGCGGAGACCGAAAGATTTTTTTCAACCTGATAACGCGCGTTCAAATTAAACAACTGGTAAGCCGGCAATGTAACCGGCGCAAATGTATTGATGTCGACATCCTGACGCACACCGCTATATTGCCATTCCCCGCCCGCCTCCCACGCGCCGAAAGGTTTGGTCACCATAAGATTGGCCAGCCGTTTGGCACGGCGCAGCAGGGTATTCCCGGTAGCTGTATCACGCGGATTCTGCATTGTTGCATTGGCTTTGATATTGGTATTTCCAAACGCGCCGCTATAGTTCAACTCCGTGCCATTAATCTGTGCCTGACCCACATTCACCGTCAAAGGAAACTGGTAAGCAATCAGATCGTGGATGCGGTTATCAAAATAAACCAGTCCGACTTGTTGGCCTTCCGATGAATACTTCAAACCGATTTCGCGGTTGTTCGAGCGCTCAGGATGCAGATTCGGATTGCCGCCCCATGAAGCGGGAGCATACATATCGTTAAAAGTTGGTGCCTTGAACGCACTGCTGAGACTCCCGGTAGCGCGCCAATTGTCTGAAAACGCCAAGCCATATCCGAGCAGGCCGGTGTTCGCCGTGCCGAAATCCGAGTAACGATCCTGTCGCAAATTAAGTTGAACCTGCTGCGTGCCGTATTCGCCCACATAACCGCCCAAGATGCTGTTCACGTTACGCGTGTTCTGGGTGTAAGAAGTGTCGGAATCGACCGTTTGCACCAAACGTTCAACAACCAGATCGAAGCGCTGGGCGTCGGTGAACTTGAACTCATTTTGCCAACCCAGTTGCTTGTTCGCGGTTTTGATGTGGCCATTATTCGCGCCATTGAGATAATCCTTACTATCGTCTGTGCCGCGCGCCCAGTTCAATTTGCTGTGCCACATCGCGCTCAATTGGTCGTCCGAAGACAGTGACCATTTGTCGATTGCAGCCTTGGTATTGTTCAGGTCAGTTGTTGCCAGATTATAGGCATTGTCATATTGGCTATCGCCACGCGTGCTGAATAATGAAGCGGATAATTGATGATTGGCATTGATCGCATGGGTCACTTGCGCATCAAGAATTGTATTGTCGTAGCCATCCTTGTCGGGATTGGCCGTGGGTGCAATTTGCGTATTGATCGCGGACACCCCATCAGTTTTGACCTTGCCGACATTTATGCTGAACGAAGTCGCATCCACACTGCCAGAAAATCCTGCTGCCAGGCGTTTCGTACCATGACTACCCAGACCAGCACTGGCGTTAAAGGCAGGCGCACCGTGACCGCGTTTGGTGAACAACTGGATCACCCCGCCAACGGCTTCAGAACCATACAGGCTGCTGACGTTGCCGCGCACCACTTCAATACGCTCTATGCTGTCCAGCATGATGTGTTCAATGGCAGTCGTGCCGGTAGTAGCAGAATTGATACGCACGCCGTCCAACAATACCAGCACATGACTTGAATTGGTGCCACGCATGAAAATGCTGCTCACCTTGCCCAATCCACCGCTTTGTATGACATCGACACCCGCCACAGACCGCAACAGAGTCGGCAAATCCGGCGCACCGGATTTGCGAATATCCTCCTGAGTCAATACAGTCGTATCAGCGATAGCTTTATCCAGCGGTTGCGACATCCGCGTGGGTGTCACAATCAGCAACTCCATCGGTGTTAACCAGCGGCTTACGTCACCGTCATTTGGTGACTTAGCCGATTGGCTATGCAAAGCTTCGGCATAAGCCGCAAAAGGAAGTGAGAGTGCACCTAGCAGTGCACCCGCGATAAATATTTTTTGTTTCATTGTCGTTCCCTGAGTAAATTCCAAACGTCCCCGTTGGAAAATCAATAACCAGGAAATACGACAGGCAGATAAAACAGAACACTGACGACGATGTCGCAATGTATTGTTCGGATGTGCCGCCCGCAGCATTTCCCGTCCATAGCAGCTCTCAGGCCGGTATCCGGGCTCACAAGTCTTGATTCGCCGCCTTCCCATAAGATCCCTTGGGGGGGTTACTCACAGTGGCACACTGGCAAATCCACACTCGCTTACCGTTGCGGGGGCAGCTCAGGCATAAGGAACCAATGTTCCCGCACCTGCTTCCCGTTTAACCCGCCTGCAAGCAGACGGGCACCTCAAAGCGGCACGCACTTTATCACAAGCATGCGAGGTCTTGCATAAACAAGAATTTCCGCAAGCCTACAAACTGCTTGCATAAATCCGCCTTACCGTTTGACTTGTCTACACTTTTCAATCTATAGTCAGATCATGGAAAACGAGCTGAACGCGCTGGAAGGTAAAATTGCCCAGTTGATACAAGTCAACGGTCAGTTGCGTGCTGAGAATCACCAGTTGCGCCAGGAGTTAGCGCACGCTCTCAGCAGCAATCGGCAATACAGCGACAAGATGAATAGCGCTAAAGCGCGCCTTGAAAAGCTGCTGGTTACCCTGCCCGAAGATCAAACATGAGCAACACCACCAAAACGCTGGAAATCAAGCTGCTCGACCGTGAGTTGCGCGTCGCCTGTCCCGAGGAAGAACGCAGCGAATTGCTGGAGGCTGTGGCCTTTCTGGACAAGCGCATGCGCGAGATTCGTGATGCCGGAAAAATCGCCAGCGTCGAGCGGATCGCGCTGATGGCCGCCCTCAACATCACCCACGAGTTGCTCGGTATGAAGGTCGGTCGCGGCATTGACCTTGCCGACTTTAAGCGTAGAATGGGCGCCATGCAGACAGCGATTGATGAAGCGTTAGCCGAGCAGGATTCGCTGTTCTGACAAGGCTTCTAGCCATCAGACTGATAAAAAAACTAGCCATTCCACTAGCTTGTCAAAAAACGACAACCAAGTGGCTGGTTATACCCCGGCAAGATACGCTGGGTCAGTCTTTGGTTATAGTTTGTCCCCTGCGGTGTTCGACAGGCCTATAATTCTTTGAACCAATAAGCTTTGCTTAAGGCCGCAACCTTTAACGTTACTGTTGTGCGCGTCCCTAGTGGACGTACCTGATGTAACCTGGAAGCGGCCCTCTTGAACCCAGGTTCAAGATGCTGGGTCAACGGCACAGGCGGGGGGCTCTATTCCAGTGCGACCTTGATTAGATTGGGTCGCACTTTTTATTTCCGGACCTGAACCATGCGCTACTGGTTGATGAAATCCGAGCCGTCCGATGTCAGCATAGACGATCTCGCCAACCTTCCCGATCAAACCGTGGCCTGGTATGGCGTGCGCAACTATCAGGCGCGCAACTTCATGCGCGACCAGATGAATGTCGGCGACGGCGTGCTGTTTTACCACTCCAATTGCAAGGAGCCCGGCATCGCCGGCATCGCCCTGGTCAGCAGCACCGCCTACCCCGATGCCACGCAATTCAATCGCACCGGCAAATACTTCGACCCCAAAGCCACGCCCGAACAGCCGCGCTGGTTCAATGTGGATGTGCAACTGGTCAAGAAGATCGCACTCATCTCTATCAAGGAACTGCGCAATCATCCGGAGCTTGAACGTATGCGCACCTTGCAACGCGGCAACCGGTTGTCCATCACGCCGGTTGATCCCGCCGAATGGAAATTCATCACCTCCAGGCTGGAGCACGACTGACATGGAGTGGGACTTAAGCTATCTGCTGCTCGGCACGGTTGCAGGATTCATGGCCGGGATATTCGGTGTGGGGGGCGGATTGATCCTGGTACCGGTGCTGTTGTTTTTGTTCACCATGCAGCATTTTCCCGCCGATCAAGTGATGCTCCTTGCTCTCGGAACCTCAATGGCGGTCATCCTGTTCACCTCGCTGTCCAGCCTGCGCGCGCACCATCTTCACGGCGCGGTAAACTGGCACGTGGTGCGCAACATCACCCCCGGCATTCTGCTCGGAACCGTTTTGGGCGCTTCACTCGCCGCATACATTCCGACGCGCGGGCTGGCGATATTCTTCACCCTGTTCGTGTATTCGGTGGCTGCGCAGATTCTGTTCGACATCCGCCCGCACGGTGCCCGCCAATTACCCGGCGCAGTCGGCATGACGACGGCCGGCCTGCTCACCGGCTGTTTGGGCAGCCTGGTCTCCATCGGAGGCGGAGCCATCATCGTCCCCTTCCTGGTGTGGTGCAATGTATCGATCAGGAATGCGATCGGCACCTCGGCGGCCGTCGGCTTTTCGGTCGCGGTCGGCGGGACGATCAGTTATGTGTTCACCGGATTCAACATCCCGGCTCTGCCCGCACACTCTCTCGGTTTTATCTATCTGCCCGCCTTATCCTGGATCGCGCTTGCCAGCGTCATCACCGCACCGCTGGGTGCAAAAGCCACGCATCACATGAAGGTTAGCCGGTTGCGCAAACTCTTCGCGCTGCTGTTGCTGGTGCTGGCGACCAAGATGTTGCTCAAAGTGATCGCATGACCCGAATGCTATCTTTACCCACCCAGACCGAAAAGACAACCATCACGACAGGCCGCTATCGGGCAGTGGCTTGCTAAACATTTAGACACGAATTTAACCCACTTTAAAATGGGTCTCGCTATAATCAAGCGCCGTGCCTTCGTGAAGTTTCTTGTTGCAAGCAACACCTGGAAGCGGTTCGAATCTTTAATGCTGCAAATTTTATTCACCCAACCGAGGAGCAATAATATGACTCAGCAATATTCCCATTTCATGCGCTGGACCAGCCGCGTGGTTATGTTAAGCATGCTGGCCATGGGTTTGCCTATGCAATCCGCTTTTGCCGTAATGGTCGATACAAACCAGACCGTTACCCATGAGCTGGCCAGTCAGGACCGCGCCAAGATCAACACATTTCTGGACCGCGCGGACGTGGTCGCCCAGCTGCAAAAACAGGGTGTGACTGGCAATGAAGCAAAAGCGCGCGTCTATGCGTTGAGCGACGATGAAGCGCACAATATCGCCGGAAAACTGGATCAATTGCCTGCCGGCGGCGATGTACTCGGTGTGTTGCTTACCGTATTCATCGTGCTGCTGATAACCGATATCCTGGGATTCACCAAGGTCTTCCCGTTCACCAACTCAATCAATAGACGATAATTCATGTCGATCCTGAACGCCCGCTCCTTAGTGGGCGTTTTTCTTTTGTGCCTCGGCGCATGCGCAACCCCGCCGCAGACGCGAATGATGCTGGGTTCCCCCCCCGCCTCCTTGCCCAGGCACATCGAACTGACCAATGTTCCCTATTTTGCGCAGGATGCCTATCAATGCGGACCGGCATCGCTGGCGATGTCTTTGAATGCGGTCGGGTTTTCGGTTAGTCCAGAGATACTCAAGCCCGAACTTTATTTGCCTGACCGGCACGGTAGTCTCCAGGTCGAGATGCTGGCTGCCGCGCGCCGCAACGGTGCTGTCGCCTATCAATTGGCACCCGAATTGAATGATGTGTTGCACGAAATTGCAGCCGGAACGCCGGTTGTGGTACTGCAAAATCTGGCGTTTTCCTGGTATCCGGTCTGGCATTACGCGGTCGTAATCGGCTACGATCTCGACCGCGCCGAAATCATCCTGCGTTCAGGGCCCGAGCAGCGGCAAGTATTGCCGATGAGGACATTCGAATACACCTGGGCACGCAGCGGCTACTGGGCGATGGTCGCCATGCCGCCGGGCAGAATCCCGGAAACCGCCGATGCAACCTCTTTTATCGCGGCAGTCAGCGCGCTTGAGAAAATCAGCGGCCCCGAACGGGTGCAGAGCACATACCTTGCCGCATTGAAGCGCTGGCCCGGGAACCTGTCCGCGCAAATAGGCGCCGGCAACGCTGCCTATCAATTGCATGACCTGGCCCGGGCAGAGACCGCTTTCCGTCAAGCCGCACATGACCACCCCGATTCGGTCGCCGCTTTCAATAACCTGGCGCAAACCCTGTCCGATCAGGCACGTTATGAAGAGGCGCTGGAAGCCGCACATCGGGCGGTCAACCTGGGCGGCCCGCTCGCACAGACCGCGCAACAAACACTGGCAGATATCGAACGCGCAATGAAAAAGTAGCCGGTTCGTTTTTCCTGTTCCATGTGGCTTTATGCTGCGCATGCATCAATGCAATAATGCTGCATGGTTTCAACTCCCAAACAATCATCCCTGTCATCCGGGAATATCCGGTCCCTGCTTGATACCGTGTCGAAAACTTTTGCTCCCGCAGAAGTCGACGCGATACGCAACGCCTGCGAATTGGCCGGACCGCTCTATGCCGGGCAGGTCGAACTGACCGGCGCACCGCTGTTGCAACACGCGCTGGGCGCGGCAGATATCCTGGCCGGCATGAACATGGATCATGAAACCATAACCGCCGCCATCCTGCATGCCGTGCCCGAATATCTGGATGACTGGCAGGAAAAAATCGAGCAGGGTTTCGGCACCAATGTGAAGATGCTGGTCGAGGGCATTTCGCGGATGGAGCAGATTCAGCAATTCAGCGAGATGCCCGACCAGGAGAAAAAGAACAAGGGCGAAACCACCCAGCAGATCGAAAGCCTGCGCAAGATGCTGCTGGCGATGGTGGAAGACATCCGTGTGGTGCTGATCAAACTGGCCGAACGCACCCAGACCTTGCGTCATCTGTCCGGCGCAAGCCCCGAGCAACAGAAACTGATCGCGCAGCAGAGCCGCAGCCTGTTTGCGCCGCTGGCCAACCGCCTCGGTGTATGGCAACTCAAGTGGGAACTGGAAGATCTTTCGGTACGCTATCTCGATCCGGAGCTGTACAGGAAAGTCGCGAAGCTGCTGGATGAACGCCGCGTCGATCGCGAGCAGTACATCTCCGCAGTGGTATCGAAGCTCAAGCAGGTGCTGGGCCAGGCCGGCATAGCTGCCGAAGTGACTGGCCGTCCCAAACACATCTACAGCATCATCAACAAGATGAAGCGCAAGCATCTGGATTTCAGCGAGCTCTACGACGTGCGCGCGATACGGATACTGGTAGGCGGCATGACACGGCGTGACGAAGTCTCTGATGAAACTACTAGCCATTCGACTAGGCCATCAAAAAACGCTGGCCAAGTCGCTGGTTACGGGGCGGGAATG
>DIYV01000030.1 GCA_002429165.1 Gallionella sp. UBA6045
TTGAGCAATGTGCCTTCCCAGTTGCCGCTGCCCGGATGCACCACCAGTCCGACCGGCTTGTTGATCACCAGCAAGGCGTCGTCTTCGTAAACGATGTCCAGCAAGATGTCCTCGGCCAGGTAAGGCTGATCGGCAGGATGGACTTGCGGAAGCACTTCCAGTGTTTCGCCGCCCCAGACCTTTTGCTTGGACGTGGCAAATTCACCGTCCACCTTGACCTGTTGCGCGGCGATCCATTCCTGCAAACGGCTTCGCGAATACTCGGGAAAGAATTTGACCAATGCCTGGTCCAGGCGCAGTCCGGCGTAATCATCCGGAACGATCAGATGCCGTGCATTGTCAGCCGCACGCTGTTCATCGGCAGTCAAGGGATGCGCATCCGTGTCGGCCTTGCTTGCGATTTTCCGAGCAAGCTCACGGCCCCCGCGGGTGGTATAATTGCGCAAATTAATTTCTGGATTTGTCATGCGCCCTATTTTAGCCGTATTCATGCTATTAACGTTAACTGCCTGCAGTTTGTTCGGCTCAAAGCCCAATGCCGACCAGGCGAAAACTGCTTCTGCCGAAGTCATGTATAACGATGCCAAGAAAAGCCTCGACAAGAGCAACTTCGAGGAAGCCATCAAACAGCTCGAATCCCTGCAATCGCGTTATCCATACGGCCGCTACGCGCAACAGGCCCAGCTCGATATGGCTTACGCCTATTACCGGCAGAACGAGCCGGAATCGGCCATTTCCGCCGCCGACAGCTTTATCAAGCAATATCCCAACAACCCGCACGTGGATTATGCATACTATGTGAAAGGTTTGGCCAATTTCAATCCGGGTATCGGCGCTTTCGGACTGACTTTCGGGCAGGACCCCACCGAACGAGACCCTCAGGCGGAGCAGGATTCGTTTGCTTCCTTCAAGGATCTGGTATCGCGCTTCCCTTCCAGCAGGTACGCGCCGGATTCCAGATTGCGCATGCAGTATCTGCTCGACGCGCTGGCAAAATATGAAATTCATGTCGCCAAATACTACCTGCGCAGAGGCGCGGATATTGCTGCAGTTAACCGCGCCAAGGTAGTGTTGACCCAATATCCGAATACGCCCTCGATACAGGATGCGCTGCTGATACTGGTGCAAGGCTATGACGCTTTGGGCATGAACAAACTGCGCGATGACGCCAAGCGAGTGCTGGACTTGAACTTCCCCAGGGCCACAACGACGGCAAACAAGGTCAGCGCAAGTTCTCAGTAGCGAGTCTGAAGGTCATGTTGTTTCGCTCCAACTTTCCATGATGAGCTTTCCATGAAATATTGCAGCCTGTGCGGTGCCCCGGTCGAACTGCGTATCCCGCCGGACGATAACCGCGTGCGTCATGTGTGCACCGGCTGCGGCGAGGTGCATTACCATAATCCAAAATTGGTTGTCGGCGCCATTCCTGAATGGCAGGACAAAGTCCTGCTGTGCCGTCGCGCCATTGAACCTCGCCATGGTCTGTGGACACTTCCCGCCGGCTTCATGGAAAACGGCGAAACCACAGCCGAAGCTGCCACGCGTGAAACGCTGGAAGAAGCCAATGCACGCATTGCAATCGGCGACCTTTATTCGATGTACAGCCTGCCCTATATCAACCAGGTGCATATACTGTTCCGCGCCAGACTGCTCGATCTGGATTTTGGCCCGGGGCAGGAAAGCCTGGACGTCAAACTATTCAGTGAAGCAGAAATACCGTGGGATGAAATCGCATTTCGCGCGGTGCGCTTCAGCCTTGAACATTACTTTGCCGAATGTCACAGCGGAAAATTCAGTTTCCATATCGGCGAGCTGGCACCGCCCGCTCAAAGCTGACAAACGATTTTTCTCAAACCGTCCAGGCACCGTCAAGCACCCATATAATTTCGTTAATTCACAGCAACAAAATAACATGAACGCCATAAGCACTATTATCATGATCACTGCCGTTGCCTTGACCGGTTGCGCTTCAACACGCGCCAGCAATCCGGCCGACCCGTTCGAACCGATCAACCGCATCACCTATAAATTCAACGATAGCGTTGACAAGGCTGTCATCAAGCCCGTCGCACGGGGATACAAAGCGGTAATGCCGACGGTTGGCAGAATCATGGTTTCCAATTTCTTTTCCAATCTGGACGATGTCGTCGTCACCGCCAACGATTTGCTCCAATTCAAACTGGTCCAGGGTTTTTCCGACGGGACGCGTTTCGTCGTGAATTCCACCCTTGGTGCTTTCGGCTTGATTGACGTTGCATCAGTGGGCGGCTTGAAAAAACACGATGAAGATTTTGGTCAGACCCTGGGCAAGTGGGGGGTAGGCAACGGCCCCTATCTTGTCCTGCCAATACTGGGGCCCAGCACGTTGCGCGACAGCGCTGGATTGTATGTTGATGGTTACCCAAGCCCGATGTACCAGATGAATAACATGCAGGCACGCAACCAGGCTTACCTGATCAGGGGAATCAACCGCCGTGCCGAATTCCTGGACCAGGAAAAAGTTCTGGATGAGGCTATGATAGATCCCTACCAGTTTATGCGGGATACTTACCTGCTTCGCCGCAAAAGCCAGGTTTATGACGGCAACCCGCCGCGTCCAAAATACAATTACGATGACGATCAGGGCGATGATAATTCCCTGCCCTCCCCGGCAGCAGGTACACCTTCGTCAGCCACGGACAATCCGCCTCTGACCTCGCCTCGTTAGCTGTCACATTGCGGCTACCTGTCATTTCACTTATGATGCTTGGAACATCCAACTGGATATTTCCGTCGCAATACTGCAACTTTCCGTCTCTGTCATTTTCAAATAGTTTTCCCTAACCTTCAGGAGGAAATCATGAAAAATTCCCGTCAAATTATAAAATTGTTATCCATGGCGCTTTTTTTGTTTGCCATCTCGGCATGCTCCTCCAGCACGACCAAAGTTGAAAGCGATCTGGGGATCAAGGGCGCACCTGATTGGGTCAATGAAGGAAGCAATATCCTCAGCGAGAAAGATGGCCGACTATTCCACGGGGTTGGTTCCGCTTCTCCGATGGGCGATATGTCGCTGCAAAAATCCGTTGCCGATGACCGCGCGCGTGCCGAAGTGGCGCGGGTCTTGTCGTCCTATATGGACGTGGTTTCCAACGACTACATGTCTTCAGCCAAGGCTGGCGGTGCCAATACCAACGAGGAAGCCGTCTCCCGCCAGATCAATGCCCTGACCAAGGTCAACCTGGCCGGTGCCAAAGTGATTGGCAACTGGCGCGACCCAAAAACCAACATCATTTATTCCATCGTCGAACTGGACATGAAACAGGTGAAAAGCATGCTGGCCGGAACGCAGAACATGAATGAAGACTTGAAGCGCTACATTGAATCCAGTGCCGATAACATATTTGACCGCGTCGCAAAAGAGAAAAAATAATCCGCTCGGACCAATGACACCTCGGCCGTATTGATGATGCCGGCGCAAGCGGTGTCCTTTGCCGCTGTTCAGCAACGGTAACTTGCAAAATACGCAACTCCTGACTGATCCAGCGCTCGATACACAACGCCACTTGGAGATGACCATGAAACTCTCTGCCTTTGCCGCATTTGCATTCACGCTCTCGCTCCTGCCGGGTTGCGCCAGCGACAAGCCAACCACACCCGACTGGATCACCGGCGATAGCGCCCGGTTCAATAGCGCGCAATATCTGATCGGACGCGGACAGGCGTCCACGCAGGAAGAAGCCAAGGATCGTGCACGCGCCGATGTGGCCAAAATATTCCAGGTGGCTGTGGTTGCAAACAGCGAAGACCTGCAGCGCTCCAAATCCGGTCCCACCGGCACGCCGCAATATGAACAACAAGCCTCGCGCAGCATCAGCACACGAACCGACCAGATCATACGCGGCATTCAGATCGCTGAGCTGTGGCAAGATCCCGCCACCAAAAGCTATTACGCGCTGGCCGTTTTGCCTCGCTTGCAGGCAGCTGCCAGCCTGCGCCAGCAAATCAGCCAACTGGATGAGGCTACCGCCGACTATATCGAGCAGTCACGTCAACACAGTGACCTGTTCCTGAAGATTGCCGCAGCCAGCCAGGCTGTGAAGTCCGAGCAGGAACACGAGTCATTGCAGAAATCCCTGCAAATAGTGGACCCCACCGGGCGCGGAACAGCATCCAAATGGAATAGCGCAAAGCTCCAAAGCGATCTGGACGAGTTGCTGAAGCGGGTGAGGATAGCACCGCAGGTTATCGCGGATTCCACACCCGGCCTGGAGGAAGTCCTGGCCGGGGCACTGGCCAATGCCGGCTTCATGATCGAAACCGGCCAGCATCCGGATTTTGTGTTGCAGGCGCGGATGGAACTGACTGATTTGGGATTAGAGAAAGGCTGGTACTGGCAACGCGGGGTTCTGGAAATCTCCTTGTCGGAGACGGCCACTGGCCGTGTGCGCGGCACCAGGCGCTGGACAGTCAAGAGCAGTGCCACGGACAGGGAAAGCGCGGCGAAGCGCGCCATGAACCAGGTTGATGCGATTCTGAAGAAGGAGTTGCGGGCAGCTATCATCGATATGGCCAACAGCCATTGACGCTGCCGCTTGATGCGCCCTGTCAAGTGCTTTTGATGTTCAGGGTGCGTTGGCAAACGTTATTTTGCAGCCGTTGATTTACTCAGGTAATAATCAGACACGAACACCTTCCGCCCCGCAACCACACTGACCGCATCATAATCTCTGGTGGCAAGAACATTTCCGGAGTCATCGTAGTAGGTGACCTTGAGATCATGCTTTCCCGGTGGCAAAGCCAGACGCGCCATCAGGATATTCCCCGGCAACAACGACCAGCTTCGGGTATCGGCCCGTTCCGAGACGATGGCGCCAACATCAGTCACGATGCTCAACAACAGCGCGCCGGATCCGTTATCCCCATTCTGATTTTTGACTTTTCTCGCCATGGCGTTCTTCAACAGCATACGCGCCACGGCCCGCGCAGTAATGGCCGGCAGCCGGTCCTCCAAACTTTTCCTGGCGATAGCGTTGACATCATCGACCAATTCCGAAGAAGCCGATTCAGAACCCTCGCTCAATTCGAAACGGGCCACCGGCACCGGTCGCTGAACAAACCTCGGCACGGCCACGCTCAAAATCGCTGCGCCATTTTGCGGATCGGGGTTGACGATTCTGACTATGCTTTCCGCCAAGGTCGGCCCCAGTCCGTCGTGCAGGATGAACACCACTTCGCCACTATTGGGCGCATCAGGGGATTGCTTGGCAGCACCGGCTGATTTCTGTGCACGCGTGGAGCTTAACCTGGGACGAGGGCTCTCGAGCCTGTCCAGGTCGAACTTGAGGTCTGCCGGGACGCCAAATCCGGTAATGCTACTCTGCGCCTTGTAGCCATCAACCGCCTTGCTGTAATCAATACGCGCAGCGTCCCTCTCGCCCGCTTCCTCGTATACCATGCCATTCAGATAACGCACGAATGCGCCCGAAAGATAGGCCGCAGACGGGTCTTTTCCGGCGATCAGGCGCTGCTTTATATCGAATTGTCTGGCTTCCACTGCCGCGTCATCGACATCACCCGACTGCAGATAATTAAGTTCCTTGAATGCATAGATCAGCAACTGTTCGTTGCCTGTGCCTTCGTAAGCCTTCACTGTATCGTTCACCACAACTGAACCGGTTTGTTCGGTCACGCTGATCGCACTGAGATAATCCATCAGGCTCTTGGCTGATTCGAATTGCTGGTTGGAAGCGGCATAGTCCCCCTGAAGACGGAGCAAAGTGCCTTTGTTGAGGTAATACAGCATCCGGTCGGAACCGTTGAGCTTCAACTCATCCAGCGATTTGAGAGCACCGGCCAGATTTCGGTTGCTGGTTTCATGTTCAACCTTGGCTATGCCGACACTATAAGTGGCGCAGCCCGGCAGGACAAAAACCGCCAACAAAACCAGCAGCCCGAAGAACTGCCGGCTCAGCCCATCACAACCTAAGGCTCGACTTGGTGTTATTGCCATCCTTGCTAGCGGAACTTGGCATTTTTGATATCTTTCTTCAATTTTTTCTGGCCGGTCCAAACTATGCGATTGTCGGCAAGGCTGACCAAGGTGAGATCAACCTGATAAAAGCGAATCTGCTCACTGTCCGATGCATCGATAATGGTGTTGATCGTGCCCATCAGCATGTAATCCGCACCGGCTTCCTTGCCCATCTCTTTGCGGGTAGCTTCCGCTGCGTTGAGATCCATATCAGCCCGCTCATCGCGTATATCTCCGCGCTCGCTCCGCGATGCAACCACATCGACACGGCCGGAATTGACAAAGGCACGTTCAAGGTCGTTTACAAATGTATTGGTGTTGATGTGTTCTTGCGAAAGGTTACGAATATTGCCGATGATGACCACCGGGGTTTTCCTTAAGGACAAGTTGTAGCGATCGATCCAGCCCGCGGAAAGTGAATCGCGAATCATCTCCTCGGACACCAGGCGTGAGTCTGTGTCGTTCCAAGTACCGGAAATATCCCTTACTTGATTTACATCTATTCGTTTTACTTCGGTTGAACAACCCGCCAGGATCAGGGCAGCTAAAACAGTTGCCGCCATCATCCAAACCTTTTTCTTCATTGCCATAATGCCTCCACGATATTCAAGCGGAACTTCTGTCAAACTGTTCGCTTATTATAGTCACAATGGTCAAG
>DIYV01000052.1 GCA_002429165.1 Gallionella sp. UBA6045
TTCGAATCCGACAAGCGGCACCAATATTTGTAAGGCTTGCAGCGATGCAGGCCTTTTTCACGTCCGGCTGTTTTGTACCCATGCAGGCGCAGTGTAGAATTTTCCGGGCCGTGAGGCATCTTCTACTCTGGAAAAGCGATTTCGGCACAAATCACAAGCGCTGCAGAGCAAGCCTCGATGCTTTATAGCAATGTAACTGAGGAAGCGCCCAAAATGGTTTTAAATTTCCCGGGGTTTAAGGCTGGAAGAAAGTAGTGTCATTCCAAACTTCCCTGTTGGGTCTGATAATGTTGCCACATTCCCCATAGCGCATCCTCGAAATTCCGGGCGAAGCGGGGCGCATCGAACAGCGGGGAAGCGAGCACCTGCTGGCGCAGGATAGCGCGTAGCGCGGCCAGGTGATTCAGATCGGAAGCGAAAGTCACGGCCTTGGCCACATAGTCGTCCTGATCCGCGGCGATCCAGTCGGGCAAGCCGGCGTTGCGTGCAATGCTCTCAGCTGTGCGCGAAAGGAATCGATCTCCACGCAGGCTCAACACCGGCACTCCCATCCACAAAGCCTCGGCACTGGTGGTCACCCCGGGGTAGGGGAAAGTATCCAGTGCAATATCGACTTTGCTGTATGTAGCCAAATGATCATCACGTGAGGCAAGCGTACCGCCCAGTATCAGCCGGTCGGGTGAAATGCCGCAGGCCGCAAAACGCTGGCGGGTCTGCTTGCAGGTCGAAGGGTCATTCAACTGGCTGGTCTTCAGCAATAGTCGTGAGTCTGGCACAGACTGGAGTATGCGTGCCCACACCGCCACCACCCCGTCGCCCATCTTGGTCAGGTTATTGAAACTGCCGAAGGTCACATGGTCTGCGGAAAGTGCCGGAAGCGGAGCGACCAGCACAGGCGAATCCGGCACGGCAAGGCACATGTAGACATCGGGCATGCGCCACACGGTTTCGGAAAAGTGATGGTCGAATTCAGGGGGGGTGGCATGGGGATCACCCAGCACATAATCGATTTCTGCCACCCCGGTCGTGGCCGGCAATCCCAGCCAGGTCACCTGCACCGGAGCGGGCTTCCAGGCGAACACCGGCAGGCGGTTGTGGGCAGTGTGTCCGGAGACATCGACCAGGATATGCACGCCATCGGCGTGTATCAAACGTGCCGCGGCTTCATTGTTCTTGCCGACCAGGGAATGCCAATTGGAGAAATACGGACGAATACGTGCGGTGAGTTCGTCTTCCTGATGATGGGTGGGGTAAGCGATCAGTTCGATGCAAGATGGATCAATATGGGCCAGCAGACCTTCCAGAAAAAAGCCTACGGGGTGATTCAGAAAATCTCCCGACACCAGTCCGACGCGCAGGCGTTCGGGAAGATCCGCCGCACACTTCCAGGAAGCAAAACGCGCTGCTTTGCCGGCAACGACCCGGCCATACTTGCTTGCCTGTTCAAGGTAAGCTGCAGGCAGCTGACTGGCGGTGTAATTCAGGATGAACATCAGATTAGAATGTACTTCAAGGAAATCGGGTTTGATCTCCAGCGCCCGGCAGTAACTTTCCGACGCGCCTTCAAACTGCCCGATATCCTTTAAGATATTTCCCATATTGCATAAAGCCTCTATTAATTCAGGTTTGATCTCCAGCGCGCGACTGTAACTCATCTTCGCACCTTCAAGTTGTCCTGCTGCTTGCAATGCCAGGCCAAGATTGTTATGTGCCTCGGCAAAATCGGGTTTAATCTTCAGCGCCCGTCTAAAACTGTTCATCGCCCCCTCAAGTTGTCCTTCAGCTTGCAACGCTAGACCCAGACTGTTATGTGCTTCGGCATAATCCGGTTTGATCTCCAGCGCTTGTTGGTAACACGCAACCGCGCCATCAAACTGCCCTAGAGCATGCAGAATATTACCCAGATTAATGTGCGCCTCGACCATATTTTGATCGATCTTCAGGGCTTCCCGGTAACTCTCGGCTGCATTGACGTTTTGCCCAAGCTCTTTCAGCGCAACGCCCAGGCTGCAATGTGCCTCGGCGTAATCGGGTTGTATCTCCAGCGCGCGGCGGTAGTTCGCCACGGCCTCGTCGAGTTGCTGGTTGCCCAGCAGCGCATTGCCGATGTTGTAATAGGCACCGGCATAATCGGGCTGATGTTCGAGCGCGGTCCGGAAGGCATCCAGCGCGCCCTGCAGGTCGCCCTGCAACAACAGCACATTGCCGCGATTGAGATGGCCGCGCGCCGGGTTGGGTGCCCGCCGGATGGCCTCCAGATAACACTGCATCGCCTCGGCAAGCTTGCTTTCTGCTTCAAGCGCATGCCCTTCGTCGATCAGACGTGTCGCGTCCTCTGCGGATGTGTCCTTCCTTCCTTTCCTGGCTCCTGATGGCTCAGTGGTACGGAATAGATCAAATATTCCCATCTCAGGATCTGTCCGGATTTCCCGGTCGGGCTTGGTAACGTTGCCACATCCCCCACAACGCATCCTCGACATTCCGGGCGAAACGGGGCGCATCGAACAGTGGGGAAGCCAGCACCTGTTCGCGCAAGACAGCGCGTAGCGCGGCAAGACCGTCTTGATCACTCGCCAGTGCGATTGCCTTGGCAATATATTCCTCTTTACTGGTCGCCACCCATTCTTCCAATCCGGCTGCCGTGAGCAGACTGGCACCCTGCCTAGCCAGCAGGCTGTCGCCGGCAAGGGTCAGGGTCGGCACACCCATCCACAACGCTTCACAGGTGGTGGTGCCGCCCGGATAAGGGAAGGTGTCCAGAATCACATCTACTTCTGCGTGTGCTGCAAGATAGACCTCCCGGTGCGAAGAACCTTGAGTCATCACCCGTGCGGGGTCAATGCCGTAACGCTGTAAGCGCTGAAGCATTTGCTCCACCTGTGCCGGTTCACCAAATTGTTTGCACTGTACACGCAGTTTTGCGTTTGGCAGAGCGGTAAAAATTATTCCCCATGTTTCAAGCACAGCATCTCCCACCTTAGCCAGCGTTTGGAAACAGCCGAAGGTGATATATCCATTTTTTATGGCGGGCAAAGCTGCGACAGGCAGATCGATTTTGGGTGTGGTGAAGCATAGCCGTGTGTCGGGCAGGTACCAGATGGATTCGGTGAATTGCGCCTGCTGAGCTTCGGGCACACCGACTGCATCAGCCAGAAAATAATCAATTTCAGACACTCCTGTGGTGGCGAAATAGCCCAGCCAGCTGACTTGCACTGGGGCAGGCTTCCAGGCAAACACAGGCAGGCGGTTTTGTCCGGTATGGCCGGAGAGATCGATCAGGATATGCACGCCGTCACCATGTATCAAACGTGCCGCGGCTTCATCGTTCCTGCCGACAAGGGAATGCCATGCGGAGAGATAAGGGCGGATGCGTGCGGTGAGTTCGTCTTGCTTGTGGTGGGTTGGGTAGGCGATCAGTTCAATGCGGGCGGAATCGATATTCTGCAACAGCCCTTCCAGAAAAAATACCACCACATGATTCCACAGGTCGCCGGACACCAGTCCGACCCGCAGGCGTTCGGGCCTGTCCTTGCACTGCCAGGCAGAAAAACGCGCGCCTGCCTTTGCAGTGACAACCTTGCCATACTGGCGTGCCTGCTCAAGGCAGTATAAAGGCGTATAACTGGCGGTATAGTTCAGGGTAAAGAGCAAATCACTGCGCGTCTCAGGATGGTCGGGTTTGATCTCCAGTGCTCGTCGGTAACTGGCCATCGCGCCTTCAAGTTGCCCGAGTTCTTTCAGGGCAAGGCCCAGACTGCTATGGGCTTCGACGAAATCGGGTTTGATCTCCAGTGCCCGCCGGTAACTTCCCGCTGAGCTTTCGAACTGCTCCAGGGTTTGCAGAGCATTACCCAAGTTGCTATGCGCCTCGACCAGACCGGGATCGATTTCCAGCGCGCGGCGGAAGCTTGCTACCGCACTGTCCAGCTGCCCGAGTTCCTTGAGGGCGACGCCCAAGCTGCAATGCACCTCGGCATAATCGGGTTGGATCTCCAGTGCCCGGCGATAACTTGCCACCGCCTCGTCGAACTGTTTGTCGCTAACCAGTGCATTACCAATGTTGTAATAGGCCCCGGCATAATCGGGCTGATATTCGAGCGCGGTCCGGAACGCATCCAGCGCGCCGTTCATGTCGCCCTGGAGCAACAGGACTTTGCCGCGATTGAGGTGGCCGCGCGCCGGGTTCGGTGCCAGCCGAATGGCCTCCAGATAACGCTGCATAGCTTCGTCCAGCCTGCCTTGTGTCTCGAGCACATGTCCTTGGTTGATCAAGCGTGCCGCGTCCTGGTCGGATGAATCCGGTTTGCCGTCGCCGGGGCGGGACGGTGCAGTGGAGCGGAATCGATTGAGTATTCCCATCTGATAACCTTTTCAGGATGATATTTGTTAGACTTGTTCTACTTGGTTTTTTTTTGGACGAATAGCGCAGGATCGTTTTCCAGGTCCGATAACCGTAAATATCGCCCTTGTTATTTCAGAAACATGTCCGGAGCATCAACATGATACTTGAATGGTTCAACGCTGGAGAAGCGGTTTTGTTTGCGCAGGAAATAGTCCGCGAGATCAACCGGTTGTTTCCCCCTGCGGATCGAAAGGGGAAGGCGATCCCGAAGAAGGAATATCAGAGAAGGTTCGATAGCCTGATCGTTCGTATACGCACTTTTTCGTTAAAATATAAACTGAATATTTATAAAAAGGCAAAACTGCTCAACACGATCAAGTGGGAAATGAAAGATGCTGGCCATGATGAAAAAATCATCAGCGAATTCATTTCATTCGTCGCCCCGTTGCTGTAAAACTGTACATTACCGGTTGTAAGCGCGATGTTGCGTCTATTACCACATGAATTCGGTAATATTGCATGTGGTTCCCCATTTTCTGCGGGGATACTTTTCGGGTAATTATTTTTGATGAAAATATTATGAAAATTCACGAATACCAGGGCAAGGAAATCCTGCGGCAATTCGGTGTTCCGACGCCGTGCGGGGTGGCGTGCTTCAGTGTCGATGAGGCGCTGGCTGCGGCTCAGCAACTGGGCGGCGCGGTGTGGGTGGTGAAGGCGCAGATCCATGCCGGCGGACGAGGCAAGGGCGGCGGAGTAAAGGTGGCGCGTTCGTTGGAAGAGGTGCGCAGCGCGGCGCAGCAGATATTGGGCATGCATCTGGTCACGCATCAAACCGGCAAGGACGGCCAGGTGGTGCGCCGGCTGCTAATCGAGGAAGGCGCGCAGATCAGCAAGGAATTCTATCTCGGGATGGTGGTCGATCGCAGTTCGCAGCGTGTGGCGTTGCTGGCCAGCAGCGAGGGTGGCATGGAGATCGAACAGGTGGCCGCACATAACCCGGAGAAGATACATACCGTGCGTATCGATCCGGTCGCCGGACTGAGCGCAGAAGATGCGGCACGCACCGCGCACCAGATCGGCATCCCCGAATTAGCGATACCGGGTGCAGTGACCGTGTTGCAGGGCCTGTATCGTTGCTTCGTGGACAAGGATGCGATGCTGGCGGAAATCAATCCGCTGGTGCTGACCGCTGACGGGCGCGTGCTGGCGCTGGACGCCAAGTTCAACTTTGACAGCAACGCGCTGTACCGCCATCCCGAAATCGTTGCGTACCGCGACCTGGACGAGGAAGACCCGGCCGAGATCGAAGCTTCGAAATTCGACCTGAGCTACATCTCGCTGGATGGCGACATCGGCTGTCTGGTGAACGGCGCTGGGCTGGCGATGGCGACCATGGACATCATCAAGTTGTACGGCGGCAGCCCGGCGAATTTTCTCGATGTGGGCGGCGGCGCGAGCAAGGAAAAAGTCACCGAGGCGTTCAAGCTGATGCTGAAGAATCCCAACCTCAAGGCCATTCTGGTCAACATCTTCGGCGGCATCATGAAGTGTGACGTGATCGCCGAGGGCGTGGTGGCAGCGGCGCGTGAAGTGCATCTCAGGGTGCCGCTGGTGGTGCGTCTGGAAGGCACCAATGTCGATCTGGGTAAAAAGATACTGGCTGAATCGGGTCTGCCTATCATTTCCGGCAGCGACATGGCGGATGCAGCCCAAAAAGTAGTCGATGCCGCGAGGGGTGCGTAATGTCCATACTGATCGATAAGAACACCAGAGTGATGACCCAGGGCATGACCGGCAAGGTCGGCCAGTTTCATACCACGAACTGCAAGGCCTACGCGAATGGCGCGGCGTGTTTTGTCGCGGGCGTCACCCCGAACAAGGGCGGTCAAAGTTTCGAAGGTATCCCGATCTACAACAGCGTGGCCGAAGCCAGGGCGCAAAGCGGCGCGACAGTGTCGGTGATCTACGTGCCGCCGGCTTATGCGGCAGCCGCGATCGACGAGGCGGTCGCGGCTGATCTGGATCTGGTGATCTGCATCACCGAGGGGATTCCGGTGCACGACATGTTGCGCACGCGTTACAAGATGCAGGGCAAGCGCACGCTGCTGATCGGACCGAATTGCCCGGGACTGATCACGCCGGACGAGATCAAGATCGGCATCATGCCAGGACATATCCACCACAAGGGACGCATCGGCGTGGTGTCGCGCTCCGGCACGCTGACCTATGAAGCGGTCGGACAACTGACCGCTTTGGGCTTGGGCCAATCATCCTGTGTGGGTATCGGCGGAGATCCGATCAACGGCCTGAAGCATCTGGATGTGATGAAGCTGTTCAATGAGGACCCGGAAACCGATGCGGTGATCATGGTCGGCGAGATCGGCGGCAGCGACGAAGAAGAATGCGCGCGCTGGATCAGGGGCAACATGCGCAAGCCGGTGGTCGGTTTCATCGCGGGCATCACTGCGCCGCCGGGCAAGCGCATGGGGCACGCGGGTGCGATCATTTCGGGCGGGCAGGGCGGGGCCGAAACCAAACTGGCGGTGATGGAGGAGAGCGGTATCCACATCACGCGCAATCCGGCTGAAATGGGGCGTGTGATGCAGAAAGTCCTGAAGGGTAGTTGATGCTGGAAATGTTGGCTTCGACCCAGTTCTGGGTTGATATACTCAAGATCATCATGATAGACCTGCTTCTGAGCGGCGATAACGCGGTGGTCATCGCGCTGGCTTGCCGCAAACTGCCTCCAGAACAGCGCAAGAAAGGCATATTGTTCGGCGTGGGCGGCGCGATAGGATTGCGCGTGGTGCTGACTTTTTTTGCGGTGAACCTGTTGTCGCTGCCTTATCTCAAACTGGTCGGCGCGCTGCTGCTGATCTGGATCGGCATCAAGCTGATCCTGCCCGAGGAAGAACACAGCGCAGGCAACATCAAGGCCGACACGCGGCTGTTCGGCGCGGTCAAGACCATCATCATCGCCGACTTCGTGATGAGTCTGGACAACGTGCTGGGTGTGGCGGCCGCAGCCAAGGGCAATGTGGCATTGCTGGTGTTCGGCCTGTTGATCAGTATTCCGCTGATAGCATGGAGCAGCCAGCTGGTGCTGAAATTGATCGACCGTTTTTCGTTCATCATCTATGCCGGTGGCGCGCTGCTCGGTTATGTGGCTGGCGAAATGCTGGTCGGGGAGGCATTGTTCGCGAGTGTGGTCGAGCCGCGCCATTATCTGCACTGGTTGATACCCGTACTGTGTGCGTTGCTGGTTTTGGGTGTCGGCAGATGGCTGGCGATGCGCAAGGCAGGCAAAACAGCAGCGGTGAATCTGGTGGATGAAACGGTTGCGCCAGACAGAAAAATTTAAGGAGGTGACATGAAAATACTGATCCCGGTCGATGGTTCGGCCAATGCCCAGCGCGCGGTTGACCACGTGATCAAAATTATCGCCGCGCTGAAGGAGACGCCGCAACTGCTGTTGCTGAACGTGCAGTGGAATGTGGCGGCGGGCAACGTCAAGCTGTTCATCAATCAGCAAACGATCAATGACTATTATCGCGAACAGGGTATGGCAGCGCTGCAGTCGGCGCGCACTGCTCTGGATGCCGCCGCGTTGCCTTATCAATACCACATCAGCATCGGCACCCCGGCGGAAGCGATCGCGCAATACGCCAATGAGCAGGGCGTGGACCAGGTCGTGATGGGCAGGCAGGGGCAGGGCGGTTTGCAGTCATTGTTGCTCGGTTCGGTGATGAACAAGGTGCTGCATCTGACAGGCCTGCCGGTATTGCTGGTCAAATAGAAAAACGGCCCATCCAGCTATTGGACAGCCTGCCTGATTTTGATAATTCGTAATAAATCTAAAGGATTGTGGTGCGTTGTTGTGAAATATATTAATATCCTCGCCATATCTTGTTCGACACCATGCACCGGGCTCGACAACAGGTATCAGGGGGTAACATGAATAAGTGGTCGTTTTGGCAGAAGGACTGGTTCGTAGGTTTACTGGTGGCATTGGTATTCTTTCTTGGCGCCAATAGCGGACTGATGCAGAGCCTGGAGCGCAAGGCTTATGACTTGGGCGTATTGGCTTCCTCGCGGACGCCGAGCGACAAAATCGCGGTGATTGCGATTGATGAGCAAAGCATCGCCAATCTGGGACGCTGGCCCTGGCCGCGAGCGATACATGCCCGGATGCTGGATGTCCTGGCTGCAGGGCATCCCAAAGTAATCGGCTATACCGCATTCTTCTTCGAGCCGCAGGTAGATGCCGGGCTGAACTATATATACAAGATTGCCGAATTGATCGGCAATTCAAAACTTAAAGATACAAAAAACCCCGAAGAACAGGCTGAATTGGCCAAGCTCGGCGCCTTGCTGCAGGAAGCGGCGCAAAATCTCGACAACGATCAAAAGCTCAGCGCAAGCATAGCCAATGCGAACGATGTGCTGCTGCCGATGTTTTTCGAACTCGGTGAGCCGCAAGGCAAACCCGATCAGGAATTGCCTGACTATGTGTTGCGCGATAGTCTCACGAATGTGAAAGATCCCGGAGGATTGGGCGAGTCGCCATTGCCTGCGCGAGGTGTGCTGACTCCGATCCCGGCATTGGGCAGCAAGGCATTGGCCATCGG
>DIYV01000113.1:0-10771 GCA_002429165.1 Gallionella sp. UBA6045
CGCGCGCAGGAAGTGATCGACCGCTGCTGGCAGATGGGCGCGAACAACCCCATCCTGTCGATACACGATGTCGGCGCTGGCGGCATGTCCAATGCGCTGCCGGAACTGGTGCATGGCGGCGGGCGCGGCGCGCGCTTCGAGTTGCGCAAGATCCCGCTGGACGAGACCGGCATGTCGCCGAAACAGATCTGGTGCAACGAATCGCAGGAGCGTTATGTGCTGGCGATCACCCCGGAACGGCTGGAAGAATTCCGCGCGCTGTGCGAGCGCGAGCGCTGCCCGTTCGAGGTGGTCGGCGTGGCGACGGCAGATGACCAGCTGACCGTGCACGACAAGGAGTTCGGCGATTATCCTGTGGACATGCCGCTGTCGGTGCTGCTCGGCAAGCCGCCGAAGATGACGCGCAATGTCGCTCGCGAAACGCCCCGGCTGACCGCCTGCGATACAGGGCAGATCGAGTTGCGCGAGGCGATTGAGCGCGTGTTGCGTCTGCCGTCGGTGGCGAACAAGACTTTCCTGATCAGTATCGGCGACCGCACCGTGGGCGGCATGACGGCACGTGACCAGATGGTCGGCCCGTGGCAGGTGCCGGTGGCCGATGTCGCCGTCACGCTGATGGGTTTCAACACGAATCGCGGCGAAGCATTTGCGATCGGCGAGCGCACGCCGCTGGCACTGGTGAATGCGCCGGCCTCGGGCCGCATGGCGGTGGGCGAGGCGCTCACCAACATCGCGGCGGCGCGCATCGACAAGATAGGCGACATCAAGCTCTCGGCGAACTGGATGGCTGCCGCCGGACATCATGGCGAAGATGCCGCGCTGTTCGACACGGTGCGCGCGGTGGGCATGGAGCTGTGCCCCCAGCTTGGCATCAGCATCCCGGTCGGCAAGGATTCCATGTCGATGAAGACGGTATGGCAGGACGGCGCGGAAAAGAAATCCGTCACCGCGCCGCTGTCGCTGATCGTGACCGCCTTCGCGCCGACTCCCGATGCGCGCGAGACCCTCACCCCGCAACTTGCGCCTTACCTGGATACGACGCTATTGCTGATCGATCTGGGTCAGGGAAAAAAACGCATGGGCGGTTCCGCATTGGCACAGGTATACAAGCAGGTCGGCGATGTCGCGCCGGATGTCGATGATGCGCTGGTGCTCAAAGCATACTTCGAACTGATACAGGAACTGAACACCGAGGGCAAGCTGTTCAGCTATCACGACCGCTCCGATGGCGGGGTGTTCGTGACATTGTGCGAAATGGCCTTCGCCGGCCACATCGGGGTGACGATACAGCTTGATGAACAGCACAGCGACACGTTGCGCGCCCTGTTCAATGAAGAGTTGGGTGCGGTGATACAGGTGCGCAACCGCGATGTGCAGCACGTGATGGAACTGGCCCATGACGCGGGTCTGAAGAACGTACAGAAAATCGCCACGCTGAACCAGACCGGCATGATCGATATCATGCGCGGCGGCGGAAAGCTGTACAGCGAAAGCGGCGTTAACCTGCAGCGCATCTGGTCGGAGACCAGCTACCAGATGCAGAAGCTGCGCGACAATCCGGAATGTGCGCAGCAGGAATTCGACCGCTTGCTGGATGCTGCCGATCCGGGCCTGCACGTTAAATCGACCTATGCACTGAACGAGAATGTTTCCCCGTTGCTGCTGCTGACCCGGCCGAAGATCGCCATCCTGCGCGAGCAGGGTGTGAACGGCCAGGTGGAAATGGCGGCGGCGTTCGACCGTGCCGGGTTTGCCACGGTGGACGTGCACATGAGCGACATCATCAGCGGACGTGTTTCATTGCGCGACTTCAAGGGTATCGCGGCGTGCGGCGGGTTCTCCTACGGAGACGTGCTTGGGGCGGGAGAGGGATGGGCGAAATCCATCCTGTTCAATCCCAGGGCGCGCGACGAATTTGCCGCGTTCTTCCAGCGCAAGGATACTTTCGCACTGGGCGTGTGCAACGGCTGCCAGATGATGAGCAACCTGCACGAGATCATTCCGGGTGCGGAAAACTGGGCTCACTTTGCACGCAACCGCTCCGAGCAATTCGAGGCGCGCTTCGTGATGGTCGAGGTGCAACCCTCGCCGTCGATCTTCTTCAACGGCATGGCGGGCAGCCGCATGCCCATCGTGGTGTCGCACGGCGAAGGCTATGCCGATTTTAGTTCCGACATCACGCCCGCAAGCAGGCATGAGTCTTCACTGAAACTTCGTTTTGGCGACGACAAGCGCCTGCAGGCGGCGCAGAAACTGGTCACGCTGCGCTATGTCGATCATCGCGGCAATGCGACCGAAACCTATCCGCTCAACCCGAACGGTTCGCCGCAGGGCATCACCGGTCTCACCACATCGAACGGCCGCTTTACCATCATGATGCCGCACCCCGAGCGCGTGTTCCGCGCCGTGCAGAATTCCTGGCATCCCTACGGGTGGCAGGAGAACGGCGCGTGGCTGAAGATGTTCCAGAATGCGCGGAAGTGGGTGGGGTAGTGATTTCCGTAAATGAAAAGGCGACCTGATGGCCGCCTTTTTTGTCGATGACTTGCCGGTGCGAAGTCAAATTATTCCAGCATCAATCCAGCGTTTAATAACGATAAACAATAATGTTCGACAGCGAATTTACAATCCCGGCATAAAAGCGGATACTTTTGTCAAACAGCGTCCAATACTTCTGTTCATTGGCAGCAGGTAGCACCCTTGCGCGCATTTCAGATTATGATTTGCGGATGTGTGCTTCAATATGTCATCGCGATTGCAGAGTTGAAAAACATCCTGCATGAAAACATATCAAAAGGGACAAGAAAGAAATCTTCAATGGCTTTGTTGCTGAAAGTAACATTCAAGGTTCCTGCCGGTGAAAATCTGTACGCGTGTGACCAGCCTGCCGCAAACAGCCGGAACCCCATATCGTGTTGATCTCATGAGTCTACGCGCCCGCATCCTTATGCTTGTCCTGTTTGTCACCCTTGTGCCGGGTTTGGTAATCGGGCTTCATCTTTTTTATAGGCGCGGCCACGACATCGACTTGACCAAGGAAAATCTCGGCACGATGGCGAAATATGCGACTGAAAATCTTGAAAACAAAGTCCATGGAACATTGCAACTATTGCATGGCCTGTCGCACGCGCGCGAACTCAACACAAACGACAAGGCCGCCTGCTCGGAGTTTCTCGCCCAAGTATTCGCGAGTTATCCGCAGTACACCGCGTTGCTCACCATCACGCCGGATGGCGATCTGTTTTGCGATTCGCTACGCACTGACCGCAAACTGAACGTGACCGGGCGCGAATACTTCAAACAGGTTAGGGCGACATTGAGGCCCGCCTACGAAGTGGTGATCGGCGGGCTAAGCGGAATCGCAGTGCTGCAGGTGGCCTATCCCGTCCTGGACGGCAAGGGCAAGCTCAAGTACGTTCTTCTGGGTTCCCTGAACCTTGCCGAGTATGCCAAGGGCATTATCGTGGCAAGCCAGTACCCAGAATTGAATGTTCTGGTTTGGAATCAAAATGGTGTCCTGATGTTGAGCAAGCCGGAAGGGAATAACGCGGATTCCCCCGGCAAGGGGTACGCAGCGTCAACGCTGTTCCGCTTCGCGCTATCCGGGAAAACAGGTGCAACGGCCGATTTACCTGATTTGGGCGGGGTGCGCAGGGTCTGGGCGCTTGGTGTTATGACCGAATACGGCGATGCGCGCATTGCTTTGGGCATACCGTATGATTTGCTGGTGCAATATGCCGATAAGATTCTGTTGGAAGCCTTGTTTCTCCTGGTTGCAATTTCGATATTGTCATTTACTGGAGCGTGGTTGATCGCCGAGACTGGTATCCGCCGACATGTGCGGCGTATCGCGATTTGCGCCAAAGGTATCGGTACAGGCAATGGTGGCGGAAAGAGCGGCCCGCCCTATCCTCGCGGCGAACTGGGAGAATTGATGCAGATCATCGAACGTACCGCCATAGCGGTGCAGGAGCAACAATCTGAAATAGAGTCAAAGAGCCGGGCTATACAGCAGGTTAACCGAACGCTACGGATGTTGAGCGGTATCAACACACTGATCGTGCGCGTGAATGGCCGTGAAGAGTTGTTCAGAGAGGCGTGCAACATCGCGATCGAGGCAGGCGGGTTCCGCATGGCCTTGATAGCCATCGTGGATCAAAGCACGATGAAGATAGTTCCGGTCGCCTCGGCGGGCAATGAAGAGGGGCTCTTGGTCGCCATCAAAGGTCTCTTGTCATCAAACGAGGATGCGCCCAAGACCATGGTCGCCAGTGCGATCATGGCAAAACAAACAATCGTGTCCAACGACACGCTAAGCGATCACAGGCTTTTGTTAGGCAAGCAATACGCCAAATCTGGAGTTCGTTCGATGGCCATTTTTCCGCTGATCGTTGAGGGTGATGCGGTAGGCGCAATCTCGCTGTACGCCAGCGAGATCGAATTCTTCCATGAAGAGGAGATGAAGCTGTTGACCGAACTGGCTGGCGACATCGCATTCGCGATCGATCACATTGAAAAACAGGAGCGTCTTAATTACCTTGCCTATTATGACGTGCTCACCGGCCTCGCCAACCGCACGCTGTTTCTCGAGCGGGCGGCGCAGTATATACACAGCGCAATCAGCGGCGGGCACAAGCTTGCGATAGGTCTGATCGACCTGGAGCGGTTCAAGAACATCAACGACAGCCTCGGCCGACTGGCCGGCGACTCCCTATTGAATCAGGTGGCGGAGCGGCTGACACAATTCGCACGGGACGCCAACCTGTTGGCGCGTATCGACGCAGACCATTTCGCCTTCGTGGTGCCGGAAGTCAAGTCGGATGGCAACCTGGCGAAGCTGGTCGAGAACCTGATGGCCGCTTTTCTGGAACATTCGTTCCGCCTGAACGACTCCCTGTTCCGCATCGGTATCAAGGTCGGCATCGCGCTGTTCCCGGACGATGGCACTGATGCCGACATCTTGTTCAGGAACGCCGAGGCCGCGCTCAAGAAGGCCAAGAAAAGCGGCGATCGCTATCTGTTCTACACACAGAAAATGACCGCGGCGGTGGCCGGCAAGCTCACGCTGGAAAACCAGCTGCGCCAGGCGATCGACAACGAAGAATTCGTGCTCCATTACCAGCCCAAGGTGAACCTGGTGAGCGGCAAGGTCACCAGCGCCGAGGCGCTGATCCGCTGGAACGATCCGCGCACCGGCCTGGTGCCGCCGGGCAAGTTCATCCCTATCTTGGAAGAAACCGGCTTGATCTATGAAGTCGGGCGCTGGGCGCTGCAACAAGCCATCACGGATTACCTGCGCTGGCGCGCTGCAGGCCTGGCTACAGTGCGCATCGCAGTCAACGTGTCCCCGCTGCAACTGCGCAATATCAATTTCACAGACGAGATCAGGAAGGTGATCGCTCTTGACGCGCATGCGGCGGCAGGGTTGGAACTGGAGATCACCGAAAGCCTGATCATGGAGGACGTCAAGCACAGTATCACTGTATTGCAGGCGATCCGTGCCATGGGGGTCACCATCGCCATCGACGATTTCGGCACCGGCTTCTCCTCGCTCAGCTATCTGTCGAAATTGCCAGTGGACACGCTGAAGATCGATCGCGCCTTCGTGATCAAAATGGATAACCCGGAGGGGATGGCGCTGGTGTCCACCATCATCCTCCTGGCGCATGCGCTGAAGCTCAAGGTGGTGGCGGAGGGCGTCGAAACCGAGCAGCAATCGCGCCAGCTCCTCTCGCTGAACTGCGACGAGATGCAGGGCTTCCTGTTCAGCAAGCCGGTGCCGGCAGAGATCTACGAAGCTAAGTTCCTGGCTCCGCTTTCCGCCGGGTGACGAACAATGAATAAGAAACTGATCACTGGCGACTCGCCCGCAAACCGGGGTATATTGAAACCCGGTTGGGTTCCATTAGCCACTGTGCTGAAACGTTGGCTGAGCCACGCAACGGAACCGCACATTCTGTTTCCGGCGATCGCCGTTCTCGCACTGGCCGCGATCTGGGGAACGACCCTGAAACTGGTCAAGGACGAACGCGTATCAGCCGAGCACACTGCGGCGGTATCGAGCCGTGAGCTGGCCGAGACTTATGAAGCACAGGTCATGCGCATGCTGCTCGAAATAGACCAGACCCTGAAAGTTGTCAAATATGCGTATGAACTCGGAGGCAAGCAGGTGGTGCTTCGGGATTTGAACGCAATAGCTTTGTTGCCGCCGGATTTGTTTTTCGTCGTCAGTATCGTGGACAGCAAGGGTGATGTCGTAGACAGTACTCGCGCATCCGAAATGACCAATGTCGCCAACCAGGATTATTTCCAGAGTCAGAGCCTGACGGATTCACTTTCGGTTAGTCGGCCACACCTGAAGCACGGAACGAAAGAATGGATACTGGAATTCAGCCGCAGGCTTAATGCAACCGATGGAAAGTTTTCCGGCATTGTGATGCTCACGGTCGACGTCTCCTATTTCGTCAGCGAATATAAGCCGTCGGAATTGGGCGAGCATGGACTGCTTGGTATCTTCGGCAAAGACGGCGTATTCTTGGCCAGGCGCAGCGGAGACGTAGTGAGTGTCGGCGACATCCTTGATTACGCGGAGGTGATGCGTACCTCCAATGAGGCGAGTAGTAATCCGGCGCTCTCGATCGACGCCTGGGATGGCGTGTTGCGCTACATCAGCGTTCGCCAGCTCCCTGATTTCCCGTTGGCCGTGATCGTCGGATTATCCGAGAACGAACAACTGGCGGCATCGCGCCGGGACATGCATGCCCACCTGTGGCGAGCATCCGCCGGCAGCCTGCTACTGATCCTGGTTGTCACGACGCTCGGCCGCATGAGCCGTCAACTCGCACTAAGCCGCAAGCGCGTTGTCGAGGAGCATATCGCCAATGCTGCGCGTGTTGAATATCTTGCCTATCACGACGGCCTCACGACGCTGCCGAATCGCAGCCTGTTCAGCAAGCTTCTGGGCCAGAGCATCAGCCATGCACGTCGCTACAAACGGCAACTGGCGGTACTGTTTCTCGACCTGGACCATTTCAAGCACATCAACGACACGCTCGGACACGAGGCCGGCGACCAATTGCTGCAGGAAGTCGCGGCAAGACTCAAGGCTTGTCTGCGCGACAGTGACACCGTTGCGCGGCTGGGTGGCGACGAGTTCGTCGTCCTGCTGCCCGAACTTGATGTGGAAAAATACGCGGCGACTGTGGCACAGAAAATCCTTGCCGCTGTCGCCCGGCCATTTGTCCTGGTTGGCCAGAAATATCGCGTCACGGCAAGTATCGGCATCAGCACCTACCCGCAAGACGGCCTGGACGAGCAGACCCTGACCAAAAATGCCGATATCGCGATGTATCAGGCGAAGGAACAAGGCAAGAACAATTTCCAGTTCTATTCCGCGAAACTGAACGCCAGCTCGCTTGAAAAGCTCAACCTGGAGTCAAACCTGCGGCACGCGCTGGAGCGCAACCAGTTTCAGCTTCACTACCAGGCCAAGCAGGAAATCCTCAGCGGCCGAATCACCGGTATGGAAGCGTTGCTGCGCTGGCAGCATCCCGACCTGGGCACGGTGGCGCCGATGAAATTCATCCCGGTCGCGGAGGAAACCGGTTTGATCGTGCCGATCGGCAAGTGGGTGTTTCGTACTGCCTGCCTGCAAAACGTGAGCTGGCAAAAACAGGGGCTGCCCCGCATGACTGTGGCCGTCAACCTGACGGCACGCCAGTTTTTCGATGAACACCTGCTCGCTGATTTGACGGCGATACTCGCGGACACGGACATGGACGCGCATCTGCTGGAATTGGAGATTGCCGAAAGCCTGCTGATGCGCGATGTTGGGAAAGCCCTGCGGATATTGACATTGCTCAAGGACATGGGAATCCGCATCGCCATCGACGATTTTGGCATAGGCTACTCCTCGCTCTCGACGATCAAGCAATTCCCGCTCGATACCATCAAGATTGATCGTTCCTTCATTCGTGACATCGCCAGCACTCCCGAAGGCAAGGATCTGACCAAGGCCATTATTGCGATGGGCAGGACGCTGAGCCTGACAGTTGTGGCACAGGGCGTGGAAACCAAGGAGCAAGCCGATTATTTGCGCCAGAATGCGTGCGATGAATTCCAGGGTTTTTATCTCAACAAACCTGTACCGGCGGATCAGATGGCCGAGTTGCTGCGCACACAGTCAGTGCAGACACCGCTGATTTAAATCCGTCTGCCTGACGGATAAAAAAAGTCTCTGTGGCGCCACAGGGACGGATTATCGCGTATACAGTACCTTGCCATTGCAATCATATTTGTCCGCGATCGCGACTCCTGCCGCTCCAAATTGTCTGAAAGCTTCGAAAATGGGATGCAAGCCACATAGGGCCAAGCTGGCCTAGTGGGATAGAAGCTCTTGATGTGAAATGAACAAGGCGACTGTTCAGTCACCTTTTAATCGTGCCCCGCTTCCACACAGCAGAATCATTGTCGTTTCAAACGCAAATTGGAATAGCCCCGCAGATACCGCCTACGGCTGTGACACCCGCTTGTAATTTTTGGGCACGGTAAAGACGCTGTCGTGTAAGGGTTCGATGCCGAGTTTCTTTACCTCGAAGGTTAACGACAATATCGGTTCGCCCGCGGCCTCTTTCATCGAGTCTTCTGTTTTCTTTTGTGCGAACATTCCGGCGAGGCCGGAGACCATATCTCCCGCACTGCTTGGAGCCGTGTTGCCGGAGGGTTTTTTGTCATTCGTTTCCTTGGGTGCGCAGGCATCGCCCTCCATGTCCCAGGCAAGATGGGTTGATATCGGGTAACCCTTGACCTTTTCCATTTGTTTGCCTGCTTTAAGGAATTCCTTGAGTTCACCCGGCTTCATGGAATTGGCGAGATAAGCAGAGATCAACCTGGTGGCGTCTGTCGGCATAATTTCCCGCTTTCCTGTGTCGCTGACAGCTCCGTTAAAAGTACGGGCATAACTCTCTTCCATTTCCAACGCATCGCGCATCGCGCCAGTCATCGGCGTGGTCCAGACATTCAGCTTCAATGTGCTGGTGGATTTTCGCGCCGAGTTATCGCGCAGGTTGACCAGCCATACGGCCTGGTATTCATCGGTGTCAAAACCGTTGATGGTTTTTTTCTGGCCTGTAGCTTTCACCGTGAAGCTGTTGTGCACAATGTGCATGGTGCAGCCGGTTTCATGCTTTTCCTGTGGAGGCTTTTCAGCGGGTTGCTTTTGTTCGGCAGGCGGTTTGGACGGCCTGATGCATCCCTTCAGCGGACACTCGGTGTACTCCTCTTTCTTTGTGTCCAGCAACCATTTCAGCTTGCGGTCGATTCGCGTAATTTCCGTATCAGAACGCAAGCCGACCAGAAAGCCCGTGAAGGTACCGGTGCCCTTGAAAGTCGATTCATCCCGGCGCATGTTGGTGCGCACATAATGCCGTTCAGTGCTTTCGAAGGGAAAGAATCCCTTGATGCCGTTGCTGACCACCTGCTGCTCGATCACCGCAGTGCGGTTGAGCGGAGTGTTGTCGGCCTCGATGACCGGTTTTGTGGCGCACCCGGCAATGACGGCACAAATAACAATAATTCCAGGAATATTGCGTAACATACTGACCTCCGCGTTTATCGGCAGGATCATATTATAGAGGGCGAATCCGGGAATGAAGTGCAATTTTGAATAACGCCGGAAGTGTATTGGATGAGATGGCGTCCAGGCCTCCAGACCAGACAGTCGAATTTGAACGTGCGCTACCCGCCAACAGTGCGTTTCAGGTGGCCAATTTGGTGGTACGATTTAACCATGATGACTGATCCGGCATCCGATTTGATCAACACTCCCGAAGCCCGGTTCACCAACCTGCTCGACGAGGATCCGCTCGGCGAGGAGTTCTGGAAACTGTGGCTGGGAACAGGGCGATTCGGCAAACTCCGCGGCCATTTCAGCGCGCTGGGCGAAAGCGGCGCGCTCGCGACCGGACTCTCCGCACGCGCCGACAAACAGGGTCCGACGCTGCAGACCCACGATGCACGGGGCATACGCATAGACCGCATCGTCCAGCACCCCGACTACCGCGAACTGGAAAAGCTCTCATACGGGCGCGGAATCGTCGGAATCAAATATCAGCCTGGATTTCTGGCGAAACATCGCGCGTTCAGGCATCTGGTCGGATTTGGCGCGGGATATTATTTCGCCCAGAGCGAAATCGGTCTGTATTGCCCGATCTGCATGACCGATGGCGTGGGCAGGGTGCTCGAGCGCAGACCGAAGGGGCCGCAAACCCCGCTATATGAAATGACCGTTGCCCATCTTTCCGCCGGCGATCCGGGTGAACTCTGGCAGGGCGCGATGTTCCTGACCGAAAAGCAGGGCGGTTCGGATGTCGGGAGCAATGCCGTCACGGCGACCCGGCAGGGCAGGCGCTGGCTGCTCAACGGGGACAAGTGGTTCTGCTCCAACGTGGCGGCCGACGCGATCCTTGCATTGGCACGAATGCCGGAAGGCGCACCCGGCACCAGGGGTCTGGGACTGTTTCTCGTGCTGCGCAGAAAGCCCGCCGGCAATTCGGCCACAATCCGTATTCACCGTCTCAAGGAAAAACTTGGCGTGCACTCGATGCCGACGGGCGAAGTGACGTTCGAGAATACCGAGGCTCTCTTGGTCGCGGGCGAAAACGAAGGTTTCAAACAGATGGCCGAGATGCTCAACCTCTCGAGGTTGTATAACGCCGTTGCGAGCGTTGCCGGCATGCGCAGGGCCGTGCTTGAGGCACTGAAATACGGCGCC
>DIYV01000113.1:10902-20119 GCA_002429165.1 Gallionella sp. UBA6045
GCGCCGACAATGGTGATGAAGAGGCCCGCAAGCTGATGCGGATCGCGATACCGATGGCAAAGGCCCTGAGCGGCAAGCTCGCCGTCTTCGCGGTCAGCGAAGCGATGGAGGCGATCGGCGGCAATGCCTACATTGAAGAAAGCATCCTGCCCCGGCTGCTGCGCGACTGCCAGGTCCTGCCGATCTGGGAAGGCACGACCCACATTCTCACCCTCGACGCGCTTCGGGCGATCCTGAAGGAAGGGAGCCACGAAGCATTGTTCGCGCGGATTCGGCTGGCGCTTGCACGCGCGAAGAAACTCGACATCGGGCCGGTCAAAGCCAGGCTAGCCTCCGATATCGAACGCCTGGAAACGCTGCTGAAGCTGCCGGCGGAACTCCAGCAACGCGAGGCGCGACAATGGCTGGAAGGCGCCGGACGGACTTTTACGCTGGCACTGCTGCTCGAAAACGCGGCTCACCCGCCGCTGCGCAAAGCCTGTCTTGCCGCATACAAAAGGCTATCCGTGCGGCCCACCGGGGTCATGCCCGTATGCCACGGCAACCCGGCCGGGCTGTTGGATACCGAGACGGTGCTGCTTAGCTCCGCAATCCGTCAAGATTGATTCTCAAAATTCAGTCATGAGTAAACGCTTTGAATCAGGCGTATCGCGGTGTGCGTGGACAGGAAATTCGGAGTGAAAAGCGCTGCGTGGATCAGACCAAGAAGGCAAACTTCAGCTGACTGTTCTATCGCATGCTAAGCGCGGTATATGTATTCCCTCGTGAGGGGCAACGGATTGGCTGCTGTATTTTTAGCCTTGCACGCGAGAACCTGATAGACGTTTATCCATTCACGGGAAAAGGCATGAGCGCAACCGGCGAGATAAATTTCCCAGATGCGAACCCGCCGCTCATCCGCGATGGCAATCGCGCGCTCACGGTTCGATTCGAGGCGGCTGGCCCATTCGTGGCAGGTGCGCGCGTAATGGCGCCGCAACGACTCCACATCGGCCACTTCCAATCCGGCTGCCGACATTTCCTTTAGTGCCAGGCTAAGGTGCGGCAACTCTCCGCCCGGAAACACGTATTGGTCGATAAATTCCCCCGCCCCCAAGCCCATCTCGCCACTCCCCACATCGCTGGTGGTGATGCCGTGGTTCAATACCAGCCCCTCGTCAGTCAAAAGCGAATTTATCTTGCCAAAATATACGGGAAGATTCTTCAGACCCACGTGCTCGAACATGCCGACACTCGCGATCTTGTCATATACACCAGCGCCGGGCAGGTTGCGGTAATCGCGCAACTCGACAGTGCAACGTTCCTGCAGGCCTTCGGCCTGAATGCGGCTTTGCACATAATCGAATTGGTTTTTAGAGAGCGTGATTCCCGTGGCAACGGCCCCGTACTTCTTTGCTGCGCGCAGGATCAGTGCTCCCCAGCCGCAACCGATATCGAGGAAGCGCTCGCCGGGTTTCAGCATCAGTTTGTTCAGAATGTGGTCCAGCTTCTGTTCCTGCGCTGCCTCCAGGGAGTCATCCTGGTGCCGGTAATAAGCGCATGAATAAACCATGTTCCGGTCCAGGAACATCGAATAGAAATCGTTGGAGACATCGTAGTGATATTGGATGGCCTCGCGATCACGTTTGTGGCTGTGGCGCCTTAAGAAATGCAGTCTGGCCGGCTTGTTGGCCGCGACGCTGCTGACCATACTTTCTGCAATCCGGAATATCTCGTGGATTGATCCCTCGACGCGTATGCGGCCATTCACGAATGCTTCGCCGAGTTTGTTGAGGTCGGGCGGCATGAAATAGCGGAGCGCCGACAGCGTCGGGATGTAGACTGTGACGGTGGGTTCAGAAGCTAGGTTGAACTCGTGGCCGTTCCATAACACTACCCGCAACGGAACGGCAAAGTCAGCCGTGATACGCCGGATCATTTTTTCAAGGCGGGATTCAATAAACATCGTGGTCCTTGTCAACAGCCTGTAGCGCGTCCGCCCGGCGGACGCTGCCGAACAGTTGGTCCAGAAACGTGCTGGTCATGCCGTAGTAACCCGGTTGATCGATGCGGTGGTGATGCAGCGCATGCCAGCGTTTGCGCCGTTTCAGCCAGGCATTGTCGACGTGCCAGTGGTGGACGGCGTGGTGCGTGATCGTGTAAGCCAGATATCCTGTCAGCACGCCGAGCGACAGCGCGCAGGCGCGCCACAGATCAGCCGCCAGCAGCGCAGGAAGGAACACCAGTACGGCAATCAGCGACGCGCTCAGGATCGTCGGCGTGAAGATCAGCGCTTTGGGCCGCCGATGGTGCTCCTCATGCCAGCGGCGAAACGGCTGCACGCCGTGCAGCACGAAGCGGTGCAGGGTGTATTCGATGGCAGGCCAGCTCACCAGTCCGGCCAACACGAATGACGCGATGTCAGCCCGCTGCTCATGAGGGCCATACATCACCAGGAATGCTGCCAATGCCAGCACCATGATGCAGTACAGCGCCAGATCCGCCCGGTACGCAGTTTTGCTGTGCTCCAACTTGAAGATATCCATATACGTTTCTTTGACTTGGTAAATGCTGGAAGTTCCCGCCAACCGCCAGCATTACTCCCTGATTGCTATTTTTTCCACAGCAATACTTTCGGATCTTTTCTGGATGTAGCCAGGGTTTCACCGCTGGGAACCCCCACGACGATAGGCGCGATCGCGGAATATTCGTCAGGGATGCCGAGTTCAGTTTTCACCTTGTGAATACTCAGGGCTGCAACGGCAGATCCGATGACACAACTGCCCAGCCCGATGGCGCTCGCCGCCAGCATCAGGTTCTCCGCCGCCAGCCAGCAGTCGGCGGCTACGAAGGGGCTGGACGGTTTGGCGCAGATGATGATGAGGGTATCAGCGCCATGGAAGATATTGAAATCCGGCCGGGTGAAATGATCGAACGAGTGGCTGGCTCCTTGCGAATTGCGGTGGCGCACCTCTTCGACGAAGATCGGCTTGGCCAGATCGGACAAGCGCTGCAATAGCGCATGGTCTTGCACGACGACAAATGCCCAAGGTTCTTCGTGCATGGCTGTTGGGGCCCGCACGGCAGCTTCCAGCAATGTTTGAACGGTGTTGCAGTCAAGTTGATCCGGCGCATAAGTGCGCACGGAGCGCCGCGCAAGAATGGCCTCGAATACGTTTTTTTTCTGTGGTTTCTCGTTAGTAGTCAGATTCATGATTTTTAACCTCCTGAAATTAACCTCCTGAAATCCAATGTCTTACGTTAGCATCAAATCATCGCAGGATGGAATCAGTATGATTACGTATGCGGGAGCGGCATTTGCCTTGGGGTTTTACGCGATTCAAGCGCGTTGGCGATGCGTGCGAGTTCCAGCAGGTTGGCTGCGCAGGTCTTCTGCATGACGTGGGCGCGGTGAATTTCCACGGTCCGGTAGCTGATGCCGAGGCGTTGTGCGATTTCTTTGCTGGTGTGCCCGGCGACGGCCAGCACCATGACTTCGCGTTCGCGTTCGGTAAGCTTTTTCAGCCGCGATGCGTTGGACTGATTAGCCCGGACCCGTTTTAGCAGGAAAGAACTCTTCTCCAATGCCTTCTGCACGCGGTCCAGCAATACCGATCCGTCTACCGGCTTGGTCAGGAAATCCATCGCGCCAGCCTTGATGGTGCGCACCGTTAGCGAAATGGTGCCTTTCCCGGAAAGGAAGATCACCGGCAGTTGCACGCCGCGCCGTATCAATTCTATCTGCAAGGTTGGTCCGTCCATGTCGGGCATGTCCACGTCAAGAATGATGCATCCCTGGGAACTGGGAGTGCAGGTGTCGAGAAAATCAGAGGCAGCTGGGAATGTTGCGAAGACATAGCCGGCAGCTTCCAGCAGCATGGAGAGCGCATCCCGCACCGCTGCGTCATCATCTACAACGTATACCATGGTATGGTCGCTCATGTTGCCAAGGGCAAGGTAAAGTGGAAAGTGGCGCCGGGACCTTCCTGCGGGTCAACCCAGAGCTGGCCGCCATTCGCCTCGATCAGCGAGCGGCTGATGGCAAGCCCCATGCCGACGCCTCTGGCCTTGGTGGAAAAGAACGGTTCGAACAGGCGCTGGAAATCCTCTTCCTTAACGCCCGGCCCATTGTCCTGTATTGTCACTTGGGCAACGCCTACGTCCTTTATCGTGCGCACAGTCACAGTAATGGAAGGCAGCGGCACGCCGACTTCCTGCATGGCCTCGATGCCGTTGTGCAGCAGATTGAGCAGTACCTTATGTACGTGACTGAGGCTGGCCCGGACCAAAGGGAGCCCTTCTTCCAGTTGGAGCACGGATTGGAACTGCAATTCGTGTTCCGACTTTGCAGTGTTCAGGACGTCAAGGATTTCCTTGTTTAGGTCAAATGCCTCGGTCGAAAACTCTTTCATGCTCAAAAATACGAGCAGTTCGCGGATTGAATCCCCGGCACGGTGGGCTTGCCGTTCGCTGCCCTCGATGGTTTTGCGGACTTTCTCGAGGTCGGGCTTTTTTGCTTTCAACAGTATGAGCGCGGTCTCGTTATATGAGGCGATGGCCATCAGCGGCTGATTCAATTCATGGGCGATGGCCGTGGCGGTCTGCGCGGCGATCTGTAATGCTTGCAACTTTGCCATTTCATTCCGCCGTTCCAGAATTTCCTTTTCCAGTTTTTTCTGTTCGGTGATGTCGCGATTGATACCTGTCATGCGCAACGCCTGGCCATCCGGGTCGCGCTCGACTATCGCCCCCTCGCTGCGCACCCACATGAATTCGCCGTTGAGTTTCCTCACGCGATGTTCAACCTGGTAAGTAGAAGAGTTGTGTCCTTTTATGGCCTCAATGATTGCTTCCTTCACGGCGGGCTGCTCTTCTTGCGGAACCAGTCCGGTAAGGTCGTTTATCGTGGTGATGGTCGGCACTTGCGCGCCGCCGAGGAGTTGCGACCAGCTTTCCGACAGATAAACATTCCCCGTCGTCAGGTCATAGTTCCACAAAGCCAGGCGTGATGCCGCGATTGCCTGCTTGGCGCGTTGCTCGCTCTCAGTTAGTTCATTGGCCAGTTGTTGGCTGTGTTGCGCTTCCAGCTTCAGCCATTTGAAAAAATAGACCAGAGCGGCGACAACAGTGGATGAAACCAGCAAAGCGGCCACGAAACCGGTAAATATATAATCGAAGGTAACCTGTCTCTTCAGCAGCAATTCCATGCTGCAGACGATGATTTCAGTGGCCGCGACGGAAATGAAAATGGAGACCAGCCAGAGTTTAAAGGGAGATACTCCCTGGAGTTGTTGCAGGATAAAAGTGCGTACGGCCAAATTCGCCTGCACAATGCCCGAACTGATCGATGACGGTGCGGAGGGGCTCATCGTTTTCGTGTAGTCCTTTTCCAGGCTTGTCGATGCAACCTGTCCTGAGCCTGCTGTCGAAGGAACTTGTGCGGGCGCTGGCGAGGAGCCGGTGGGCTTGCCCGGGTGGGAGTTGCTACTGGTCAATCTATCTTCCGGAAGCATCAGAATTTCTCCCTGGTTTGTCCGACGACCTATCAGAAGGGAACCGGAAATGCCACATAGCCGCAGAGGTCCCCCCAAATCCGTCCTTGAGGCCAGACTGCGCCCATCATTTATGGTCGCGTTTATTTGGAGCATACACCTAGATCGAAACTGGTCGCAACGTATCGCCTCTCCGGCAAATACTACTCTGGATGGAATGGGAATATTCCCATTTTCAGCAAGATACGTATTTCTACTTATGTATTCACCCGTATTTATTCAGTCGTAATGCTACTGTAATTTGTACTTCCCATAATTAACATCCCCTCAAGCCTTTTCAAGGAGTGCGAAATGAACTTGGTCAAGAAAAGCAATGCTGTAATCGAAACCAATGCGCCTTCCTACGCTGTAGTGCGGGAGTGGACTGATGAACATCCCGCTGAGTGGTATGAGCCGCCAGCGCTGGCAATGGACGAACGCGGCATGATCCGCGATTGCAGTGAGTCCGCCGAGAGGTTGTTTGGCTACCGGCGGCACGATTTGGTTTGGCAGCATGTTTCCATGTTGTTCCCGCAACTCACGGGAGTTGCGTTGGTTCAGGAAGGGCGATTTAACCCGTTACTTAATTTCCTCTGTCGTTGCGGTAAACCTTTTCAATCGCGAAATCGGCAAGGTGACGCCTTCTCCTGCAATTTGAATTTCGTCCGTCTTGAACATGATGGCATGCGCACCCTGAGGCTGATTGTGAGTCCTTCCGACAACGCAAAATCATAATTGCCTTTTATCTTTTATATGGACATCTTGTTTCTGGAGTTTAAGAACACTAGCCAAAAATTGAAATGGAAAGGAACAATCATGTTACGCACATTTGCCAGGTTCGCACGGTTCATCAGGGACTACCGCTATTATCGAAAGAGAGGTTTAAATTCTAAAACAGCATGGAATCTTGCCAGCATGACACTCCCATAACCAGCAAAGAACAACCAGTGTTTTATAGGGAATACATAATGGCACTCATTACTGGTTCTGTGATTTGCTCTGCAATATTTTTCATCATAGATTGATTATGATTTTTCATAAAATTATTGGCTATTTTCTAAGGAGACCAATCATGTCACACACGTCTGCAAACCCAAGCAAAACAATTGCGAAATCCCAATCTGCCGCCCCTAAGAATGATATTAGGGATGAGATAGACCGTGAAGAAATGATCTCCGTTGCCGCTTATTTCCGCTCCGAGCATCGCGGCTTTGAGGGTGGGGATTCCATGGCCGACTGGCTGGCCGCCGAAGCGGAAATCGATGCAATGCTCAACAGCAGCAAAGGCGTCAAGGCCCACTGATGGCAGCAAGCGTCAGCGAAGGCCAAAGATAAAGCCAAGAAGATCGATGTTGCGGTGACATAAAACCCGGTGTTCATGTCTATGGTCAACGCAGACGATGCAGGAACACAGGCAGAACAATTTTTAATGCAACAAGGTTCGCAGAAATTCTGTTTTCGTTTTTTAAATTAAAAAGGGAGAATCATGGCAACGGGTACAGTTAAATGGTTTAACGATGCAAAGGGTTTTGGTTTTATCGCTCCCGATGATGGCAGTGCGGACTTATTTGCGCACTTTTCCGCAATCAACATGGGCGGTTTTAAGTCGCTCAAAGAAGGACAAAAGATCAGCTTTGAAGTGATACAAGGCCCCAAGGGAAAGCAGGCATCCAATATCCAGGCCATCTAGCCGGCAATTCTTCACTTTTTTCGCATCGATATGATCCGCGGGTTGAAACCAAAAAAACTGCGCAGCATCAGCTTGCTCACTTTCAGTGAAAAAGAATATCAGCCAGGCGGGGTTTGGCGACAGCAGATTCTACAGAGGATCAGATAGTTGACCTTGCATTTTCAGGTGATCTGCATAGCGTTGATTTCCTGCTCCGCTTATGCCGACGGTTACCAAGTCGTGCGTATCATTTCGCCCAAGCCCGATACAACCGTGCACGACAACAGCGGCAACCTCGTCGTCACGGTAGCAGTCTCGCCGCCGCTGCAAGCCGGTTATCCAGGATGAACTATATTAAAAATAGATAATCGTACTCGCGTGATCGCGAAGATGCATATTGTGATGTTTTATTTATTCTGGAATCAAAATGAAATATTTCACGATGCGTCCCGCAGCGGCGGGCATTATTGCCAACACTGAGAGTACTGGTCCGGGAAAACTGGATATGGCTTCATTTATTAGTGCCAGGATTAAATTTGCTGCCACACTTTCAGGTTAAACTGACCGTTGTCTGGATCGACAATAAACCGTTCAGTGGCGCAAAGTGTTCAAGGAAATCAAGCACCCTCAACGTGGTAGATCTAACGACAACTTATATGCAGTAAAAGAATAGGTAGAAAAAAGCGTCATGCAATTATCATGGAAAGACAGCATCTACCTGCAACGCGAGCAGCTCGCGCGTTTGCTGCGGGAACCAATCGCGCGACTGGCCGAAAAGTGTGCGCCGGCGTGGGGTGATCGCGAACAGTTGAACGCAGTTCTGCTGGAGGGCTTCGCTACTATCCCGCACTGTACCTACCTGTACTGCGTGGGCACGGATGGAGTGCAGGTCTGCGACAACATTGAACAGTCCGGGCGTCTGCCCGAACACTTCGGGCGCAACCGTTCCCAGCGACCCTACATGAAGGAGGCGGTTCCGAGCTGGGGATTTCTGTTGTCGGATGCCTATATCAGTCTGATGAATAGCAGACCGTCGCTTACTGCCCTGCAGGTTGTAGGCACGGATTCACGGGTATTGGGATATCTCGGTGCCGATTTCGACCTGCGCAATCTGCCGGTGACTGCGGAACTCTACGAAGAGCCGGCAGCCTGGCGGCAGGTGAAGGGCGACCCGTCGATTCGGAACGCCGTCATGTATCAATGCCGCGTCGAAAGCCAGATGGACAGACATCTGGAGCAGACCCTGTCGATACTGGAGGAGTTGCTGACCAAACGGGGCGTATTCCAGTGTTCGATCCACTTCTCGAGCAGCCAGGCGACGATCTGGACGGTGGACGATCCGTTCCGCTATCGCATGCTGGATGATGAGGCCCTGAGCGATCCGGATATCTGTCTCGTTTATCCGCCACAACCTTACCCGTCCGATGCTGTCATACCTGCGCAAGCCATCGTCCGCATACTGGCAACCCTGCGCGAAATGCGCATGACCGACGAGAACATCTATTTGCGCGTGTCTTCCATCAACATCTTCAACGGCATGATCAGCCTGACTTTCTCATGCGACGGCTCACACTACATGCGCTACGACGAATTTCTCGGCAAGGGCACGCAATCCTGGTTTGGAAGCGCCGCGTGAGAAGGGTTGTAATTCTATTTGGTTAATGCGCTGCGTAGGTGGACAATCCGCGCTGCAATCTGCTGACGGTATAATGCGCACCCCGTAGCAGCTGTTCCTTTCTTCGATTGTCATTCTGGAGTTGTCTTGTTCAAGTTCATAGGTTTCATTGCCGGTTATTATTTTTTCGGATTCTTCGGGGCGCTGTTCGGGCTGTTCGTCGGATCATTCATCGATCGCATGCTGGCGTATGGCCCCGGCGGGGTGAACCCGTTGCAGAATGTGCTGCGCCAGGCGGTGTTTCTCGAGACGGTGTTCACCTCGATGGGCAAGCTGGCCAAGGCCGACGGGCATGTCTCCCAGGATGAGATCGACCATGTCGAGCAGTTCATGCAAAAACTGGGCATGACCGAGACACATCGC
>DIYV01000113.1:20288-20569 GCA_002429165.1 Gallionella sp. UBA6045
CTGGCGGACGGACATTTCCATCCCGCCGAGGAAGCATTGCTGGCCGGCATCGCCCATCGCCTCGGCTATGATCAGGCTGCATTTCAGCAGTTGCTGGACATGGTGCAGAATCAATCGCACTTTGCAGGAGGCCAGGCCGGCTCGGCTTCGGCACTGGACGACGCATACAAAGCGTTGGGCGTAACCAAGGACAGCACCGACGCGGAGATCAAGCGCGCCTACCGCAAGCTGATGAGCCAATACCACCCGGACAAGCTGATCGGGCAGGGTGTGCCGGAAGA
>DIYV01000113.1:20810-21587 GCA_002429165.1 Gallionella sp. UBA6045
TTTCTGGTTCGCCACGGCGAGAGCGAGGGCAACGTCATCCATGAGATCAACGATAACCCGCAGCGTATTGTCAACCTGACCGCGCGGGGCAGGGCGCAGGCCGAGTCGGCTTCCGACAGGTTGCGCCCGATGGGTTTCACCCATGCATATGCTTCGGAATTTCCGCGCGCCCGGCAGACGGCAGCAATCCTGTTGCGCAATCATCAGCTTCATTTGAAAATAGATGCCCGCCTCAACGAACGCCGCTCCGGCATGGATGGATTGCCGGTGGCGGTCTTCAACGATCTGGTGCGCGCCGATCCATTGCGCATAAAACCGGAACGGGGCGAATCTTTCCTGGAGCAGATGGAACGGTTGCGCAGCTTTCTCGATGAGATTTTCGCGCGTCACCCGGATGGAACGGTGCTGGCGGTGTCGCACGAAAATCCGATTGTCGCAGCGAGGGCTTTGCTGGTTGACGATCCTGGACAGGTAATACGAGACAGCATTGCCAACTGTGAATGGGTGGAACTGGACTGGCCGCTTGGGCGTCCGGTTCCCGCTTCGCACCAGGCAGGATAATTTTCACGCGCCGGTTCGGGTGCACGCATGAAGCCTGTTTCTCACAGCGGGGGGACAAAAAAAAGACACCTGACGGTGTCTTTTTTTTATTAATGCGGGTCAGTCCTTACTCGATCTTGGCTTTGCTGCGCAGGTCGGCAATATAGTCCTTGATGGATTGCTGCTGCATACGCTGCAGAAGTTGCGGCTTGAGTTCTTCGAATGTGGGCACCTTCA
>DIYV01000113.1:21791-23130 GCA_002429165.1 Gallionella sp. UBA6045
GGCAAAAGGCGGAACGAAGTTGGTGGGTACCGCCCACTCGAGTTCACCACCGTTGGCTGCGGAACCGGCATCCTTGGATTTCTCTTTTGCGATCTTGGCGAAATTGCCCTTCTTGCGAAGTTGCGCGATGATGGCTTTGGCTTCAGCTTCGGTGTCGACCAGGATGTGGCGCGCCTTGTATTCCTTGGTGCCGAGATGGGCTTTCAGTTTGTCATATTCCTGCTGCAGTTGATCGTCGCTGATCGGATGGTTCTTGGCATAGTCCTGCACGAACGCACCGGCCAGCACCGATTCCTTGGCCAGTTCGGTTTGCTGGATGACCTCAGGATTCTTGTCTATTCCGGCCTTTTCTGCTGCCTGCGCCAGCACTTCGAGATTGATCATGTCGTCGAGTACTGCCTTTTGCAGTGCCGGGGTGTCCGGCTGACCTTGTGCCGTCGCGATCTTGACTCGCATGTCCACGCGAGCCTGAGGAATGGGAACGCCATTCACTGTGGCGGCAGCTTTGTCCTCTGCAAATGCCGGGTTAACCAGCAGTGCGCCCAATAATGCCAGTGCTGCAAATGTTCCAGTTTTCAACATGCTGAGTCCTTTTCAAAAAAGTATAAATTAACAGTTAAATCTCGTCGGGCGCACTCGCCTGTATCGTGAGCGCGTGTATTTCGCGCTTCATCAACTCTCCCAATGCGGAATATATCATACGGTGACGCGCAACCGTATTCTTGCCGGCAAACCGGGCCGAAACGATGCGCAGCACATAATGCCCGCCCCCGTCGCGCGCACCGGCATGTCCGGCGTGCTTGTGGCTTTCGTCGATGATCTCAAGCTGAACCGGTTCAAGCGGAGCGAGACGGGAGCGGATTTGCGTTTCGCGGCCATCATTAGTGGAAGGGGTCATTGCGGAAAGGTTTTCCTGAATGGCTGGACACGAACTCCTGCATATACCCCCGCCGCCACGTACGGGTCGGCATTCGCCCAGTCTTGCGCGGAAGCCAGCGTGGCAAATTCGGCCACGATCAGGCTGCCGCTATATCCCGCTGCGCCCGGTTCCATGGCATCCACTGCGGGGAACGGTCCGGCCAGCAGCAGGCGACCCTGGCTCTGAAGTACCTGCAAACGGGCAACATGTGCGGGCCGGGCCGCAATGCGCTTGTCCAGGCTATTCGGCACGTCCTGCCCGATGATTGCGTACCACATTTATGAATTTCCCATCAGTTGTTTTCCTTCTTTTCATCGATATATTTCGCCAGCCAGGCGCCCTGTGCCAGGATGAATATCACCATCAGCCCGGTAAAACCGAACAGTTTGAAATTCACCCAGCTATCTGTCGAAAAATTGT
>DIYV01000113.1:23331-24998 GCA_002429165.1 Gallionella sp. UBA6045
CAGGTTGAGGCGATTCCAGACATGCACGGGCAGGGCAATTTTCTCATGAAGCAACGCGCGCATCAGATTTTTGCGGAACAGCAAATTCGAGAACAACAGGATGGCGGAAAATAACCAGTACAGCGCGGTAGGTTTTAACTTGATGTAACTCTCATTATGCAGCAGCAGGGTTGCGCCGCCGAACACGCTGACAATCGCAAAGGTCACCCATAGCATCATGTCGACCTTGCCGTGCCGGTATTTGGTCCAGATGATCTGGACCACTGTCGCGGCAATCGCCACCGCAGTGGCGACAAATATCCCCTGGAACTTGTAAGCGACAAAGAACAGGAGGACGGGAAATAGATCGAATAGCAGTTTCATTGTGATAGATGAGGCGCTTGGATTTTTTCCAGCACGAGCGAGGCGGAGTTGATGCAATAGCGCAATCCGGTGGGTTGCGGACCATCGGGGAATATATGCCCAAGGTGCGCGCCACATTGTGTGCAGCATACCTCAACACGTTTCATGCCGTGGCTGGTATCGGTTTTTGACATGACGTTTTCGGGCTTATAAGGTTGCCAAAAACTCGGCCATCCGCTTCCGGATTCGAATTTGGTTGCGGAATCAAACAAGGCGCTGTTGCAACATGCGCACCGGTAGATTCCCGCATCATGGCAATTCCAATATGTACCCGTGAACGGCGGCTCCGTGCCGCACTGGCGGCACACCCGGTACTGCTCCGGGGTGAGCTCTTTGCGCCATTCGGCATCGGATTTTTCGACTGGTTTATCCATAAATTGTTTACAGCACTTCTCCGGCGTAATCCGCCAGCCTTGACCGTTCGCCGCGCATCAGCGTAACGTGCCCGCCGTGCGGCCAGCCTTTGAAACGGTCCACCACATAGGTCAGTCCGGAGCTGCCTTCGGTGAGATAGGGCGTGTCGATCTGGGCGATATTACCCATGCATACCACTTTGGTGCCCGGACCAGCGCGGGTGACCAGCGTCTTCATTTGTTTGGGCGTAAGGTTTTGCGCCTCGTCTATGATTACATATTTATTGAGGAAAGTTCGCCCGCGCATGAAATTCAGTGACTTGACCTTTACCCGTGATCGGATCAGGTCGCGTGTGGCGGCGCGGCCCCAGTCTCCGCCTTCCTCGTCGGATTTGTTCAGCACATCCAGATTATCCTCAAGTGCGCCCATCCATGGCGTCATCTTCTCTTCTTCGGTGCCGGGCAAAAAGCCGATGTCTTCGCCGACCGGAACCGTGACACGGGTAATGATGATCTCTGAATACAGCTTGGCTTCCAGCGTCTGCAGCAATCCGGCGGCCAGGGTCAGCAGGGTTTTGCCTGTTCCCGCCTGGCCCAGTAATGTAACGAAATCAATCTCCGGATTCATCAGCAGGTTGAGCACGAAATTCTGTTCGCGGTTGCGCGCAGTGATACCCCACACATTGTTCTTGCTGTGGGTGTAGTCGGTCAGGGTGCACAGCTGGGCGGTCAGTTCGTTTTGTTCCAGTACGATTGCATAGAACGGCGTGGCCCCGTTTTCCTGATAGACGAACTGGTTGACGAAAAATGCCGCGCACAGCGGGCCGTATATCTGGTAATAGGTGCGGCCGTCTTTCTGCCACGACTTCATGTCCTTGCTGTGCCGGTCCCAGAAATCATCGGGGAGGGGCA
>DIYV01000005.1:0-18426 GCA_002429165.1 Gallionella sp. UBA6045
CGCGATGCGACGCGCAAGGCGATGGATCAGCTCGTCGCTGCGATCGTCGCAATCTCGCTGGTGCTGATGGCCGTGTTCATCCCGATGGCGTTCTTCCCCGGATCGACAGGGGCAATTTACCGCCAATTCGCTGTTACGCTGGTGCTGGCTATGATGTTCTCCGCGCTGATGGCATTTACGCTGACACCGGCGCTGTGTGCGACCTTGCTCAAACACACGCCCGGCAAGGAGGATGTGTTGCCGACGCGCGGATTTCTGGGTTGGTTCAACCGTTTTTTCGCGCGTACCACAACACACTACACATCGGGCGTGGGCAAGATCGTAAGAAGGACTTCGCGATTTTTGCTGGTCTATGCGGTGATTTTTATTGCGATGGGATGGTTGTTCAGCAAACTCCCCGGCAGCTTTTTGCCGGGAGAGGATCAGGGCTATTTCATCAACGTCGTCCAGCTTCCTCCGGGCGCCACCCAGGCCCGTACACTTGAAGTGTTGTCCAAGATGGAAAAATACTATCTCGGACAAAAGGAAGTTCAGCACGTGATCGCGGTGGCGGGCTTTTCATTTGTCGGGCGCGGTCAGAATGTCGGTATTGTATTTGTGACCCTCAAGCCCTGGGATGAACGAACCGCGGCGGGCAGTTCGTCGATTGATCTGGTGCGCAAGGCCAACATGGCGTTGTTCAGGATCAAACAGGCAATGATATTTGCGGTCAATCCGCCGCCGATTCCCGAATTGGCGGCACTGGGCGGGTTTGACTTCCGGCTCGAAGACCGCGGCGGAGTGGGGCGGGAAAAGCTGCTGGAGGCACGCAATATGGCCTTGGGCATGGCCGCGCAAAGCCCGATGCTGGCCGGGGTGCGTCCCGAAGGTCAGGAGGCGGGGCCGCAGCTGTTGCTGGATATCGACCGCTTGAAGGCAGAGACCCTGGGGGTCTCCATCGCGGATCTGAATGACACGCTGCAGTCCACTTTGGGCGTAGCCTATATCAACGATTTCACGCGCCAGGGACGTACGCTACAGGTACAAATGCAGGCCGAGCCGGATATACGACGTACGCCCAAGGATATATTGCGGGTCTCGATACGCAACGACAAAGGCGAGATGGTTCCGTTATCGGAACTGGCCTCGGTGCACTGGACGGCCGGTTCGCCCAAGCTTGACCGATATAACGGTCTGCCCTCGATGAAGATTGCCGGTGGTCCGGCACCCGGGCGCAGCAGTGGCGAGGCGGTTGCCGCAATGGAGCAGATCGCGCAGAAACTGCCGCCGGGTATCGGTTATGAATGGTCGGGAACCACTTATGAAGAGTTGCAGTCCGGATCCGAGGCCCCGATGCTGTTCGCAGTCTCGCTGATTGTGGTGTTCCTGTCCCTGGCCGCGTTGTATGAAAGCTGGTCTATCCCGTTCGCGGTACTGCTGGTCGTGCCGCTGGGTGTATTCGGCGCGGTGTTGGCCGTTACACTGCGCGGACTGCCCGATGACGTGTATTTCAAGGTGGGCTTGATCGCGATCATCGGGCTCTCGTCCAAGAACGCCATCCTGATCATAGAATTCGCACGCAGGCTGCAAGACAGCGGCATGAGCGCGATCGATGCCACGCTGGAAGCATGTCGTTTGCGCTTCCGGCCGATACTGATGACCTCGATCGCATTTATCGCCGGGGTATCGCCGCTGGCGTTCTCGGTCGGCGCGGGTGCGCAAAGCCGTCATGCGATCGGCACGGGCGTGATGGGCGGGATGCTGGCCGTGACCTTGCTGGCAGTCTTTCTGGTGCCTGTGTTTTTCGTGGTGGTGAGGCGCATCTTTCCGGGACACGCGCGCAAGCCCGCCGAACACGAGGAGAGCCATCATGACTAGACTATACAAAAAATCCGCGCTGATAATTCTGGCGGCCGTGCTGGGCGGCTGTTCGCTGATGCCCGCCTATCAGAGGCCCGGTGCGCCCATTCCCCAGGCGTGGCCGGACAGCGTGAAGCTGAAAGCCACCGGTGGGCTTGCACTTACCGACTGGCAGCATTATTTTACCGACCCGCGTTTGCAAGCATTGATCGCCGCCGCGCTGGAGAACAATCGCGATCTTCGCGTCGCCACCGCACGCATTGCTGAAGCCCGCGCGCAATATGGCATACAGCGGGCCGATCGGCTGCCGAATTTGAATCTGGCGGCGACAGAGAACGCTTCCAGAACCCCGGCTGAGTTGTCTTACACCGGCGCTACGCTGACATCGCGGCGTTATGATGTGGGCGTTGACCTGCTGTCATACGAGCTGGATTTTTGGGGGCGGGTCAGCAGTCTCAATGCGGCCGCCAAGGCCAGCTATTTCGCCACCGAATCCGCGCAACGCGCGTTTCGCCTGTCGCTGATCGCAGACGTGGCAAATGCCTACTTGTCGTTGCTGGAAATGCGCGAACGCGCCCGGCTTGCCGAAACGACCGTCAAGGCGCGCGCCGAATCCAGGGAATTGATTGCGCGCCGCCGTGATGCCGGCGTGTCCAGCGACACGGATTGGTTGCAGGCGGAAGGGTCATATCAAGCCGCAGTGGCCGAACTGGCCAGCCTGAAACAACAACAGGCCGCCGCGGAAAATCTGCTCAACCTGCTGCTGGGCAAATCGATGGCGGAGATAAAAGATATGCCGCCCGGACGAAGTCTCGCCGAACAGGGAATAAGTTCCGAACTGTTTGCCGGATTGCCTGCCGAGGTGTTGTTGCGGCGTCCCGACGTGCTGGCTGCCGAGCAGCAATTGATCGCCGCGAATGCCAATATCGGCGCGGCACGCGCCGCCTACTTTCCGCGCATTTCGTTGACCGGCAGCGTGGGCACGGCCAGTAGAAGTTTGTCCGGTTTGTTCGATGCGGGTAGCGGTGCATGGAGCTTTCAGCCTTCCATCATCCAGCCGTTATTCGATGCCGGGCGCACTTCTGCCAACGTGGATATCGCCAAGCAACGCAAGGTGATCGCGGTAGCCGAGTATGAAAAAACCATACAGCAGGCGTTCCGTGAAGTGGCGGATCTGCTCAGCGCGCGCGACAGGCTCGCCGAGCAGCTTGCTGCACAACAAGCCAATGCCGATGCGCAGAACCATCTGTTGCGCCTGGTCGAGGCGCGCTATAAAGCGGGCATCGTCAGTCATCTTGAGGTGCTGGATGCGGAACGACAGGCCTTTGCTGCCGAGCAGGGGGCGATACAGGTGAGGCGCGCGTGGCTCAGCGCGGCCACGCAACTTTACAAGGCGTTGGCGGGTGAAAGCAACGATTCGGCAGACAGCACAACGCAGAAGGTCGCCGGAAAATAATGATGAGCGAGGTGGAAATCAAAAGCGCCAGCGAACAAACCCGCATGCGATTACTGGATGCGGCGCGCGAGGTGTTTTCGGAACACAGCTTCCAGGGTGCGACAGTGCGCGAGATATGTCGCCGCGCCGAGGCGAATGTTGCAGCAGTCAATTATCACTTCGGCAGCAAGGACGGACTGCTTGCCGAAGCACTGAACTTTGCGCCGCTTGCGGCGCTGCAGAAAGCCAATGTCAGTGCTGCCGAATGTCCCAGGGTGCGTTTGCGCCTGTTCCTGCGAGATTTCATGGTGATGTTGCTGGATGAAAAAAATCCTTCCTCGCAATGCCAGATCATGGCGCGCGAGTTGGCCGATCCGACTCCCGCGCTGGACAAGATCGTGCGTGAAGCGGTTGCGCCACTCCATAAGTTTTTAGGCCAGCTGGTGCGTGAGATCGTCGGCGATAAAGTCGGCGAGGCAGAGCTGCGCCGCTGCGTGCACAGCATACTCGGACAGTGTCTGTTTTACCGGCATTCGCACCCGGTGTTGCAGCGCCTCTATCCCAAGTTGCGCTACGACCGCAAGGAAATCGAGGCGATCGGCGAGCATATTGCGGAATTTTCGCTGGCCGGAATCAGCCGTCTCGATAAACCTGGTCGAACCTGAGTTGACTCTCTGATGCGGTCCGTGCAGTCTGGAAAGCTGTGCCAACAAGGACCGGCAATACGTGTAGAATCATGCCATGAAAACAAATAAACTCGCCCAGGTTGCCCTGCTTCTGTGGGGTGTCACTATTGCCGTATTGCTATGGTTCTTCCTGCGCGGGAGTACCGCTGCGGGAACGGATGGCAGAACCGCGATCATGTTGCATCCTGCCGAGCGTGAGTTGGTGCTGTCCGAAATGCGCGGTCTGTTAGTCGCGACGCAGGGTATTTTGGAGGGGGCCAATCAGGGCGATATACCGCGCATCATCAAGGCTGCCCGCGCAGGGGGGATGGCCGGCACGGCGGGGGTCAATCCGGCGTTGATGGCAAAATTGCCTCTGGAATTCAAAGCGCTGGGGATGAGCATACACCACGAGATGGATGAGATCGCCAAAGCTGCGGATGACGGCCGGCCCACGACAGAACTGTTGAAAATGACATCGGACACTTTGACGAAATGCGTTGCCTGCCATGCAGCGTGGCAGCTTAAGACGAATTAATAACGAGTACGCTGTGGGGTTGCTTTAAGGCTTGCCCTTGGCAACTTTTTTCGCGGCAACCTTCTTAGCGGCGGGCTTCGTCACCTTCCCGGCAGCGACTTTTTTGGCGGCAGGCCCGGCTGCTTTTGTTGCGGCCTTCGCCTTGGTGGTCGCGGTCTTGGCAGCTGTGGTCTTGGGCTTGGCTGCCTTGGTTTTTGTCGCCTTGGGTGCAGCCTTGGCTTTAGTGGTTCTGGCCGCTGACTTTTTGCTGCTTGGTCCCTTTGCCGCCTTGGCCGCGATCAATTCCAGCGCTTCCTCCAGCGTGATCACATCCGGCGACACGCCCTTGGGCAACGTTGCGTTGATCTTGCCGTGGCGGGCGTAGGGGCCGTAGCGCCCGCTGCAGATCTCCACGCTGGCCTTGTCGTCAGGGTGATCGCCCAGCACGCGCAATACCGTGTTGCCATCACGTGCCTGTGCCAATAATTCCACCGCGCGCTCCAGACTGATGTCGAAGATGCTGTCGGTGCGCGGAATGGATTTGAACTTGCCGTCGTGCCCGATGTAGGGTCCGAAGCGACCGATATTGACGATGACCTTTTTGCCGGATTCGGGGTGCAAGCCGAGTTCGCGCGGCAGGGCCAGCAACTTCAACGCGCTGGCCAGATCGGCTTGTTCAAGCGGCATTTCCTTGGGCCATGAGACACGCTTGGGCTTGAGCTTTTCGCCTTCCACTACTTCGCCGAGTTGCACATAGTGGCCGTAAGGTCCGCGCAACAACAACACGGCTTGCCGGGTATCCGGATGGATGCCCAGTTCCACTCTTGCCGAGGCATCGTCCTGTGATTCGCCGCTGAGGCTGCGTTTGTATTTGCACTCCGGATAGTTGGTACAACTGATGAAGCTGCCGTAACGGCTGAGCTTTTTGGCGAGCGGTTTTCCGCATTCCGGGCAAGCCTCGTCGATCAACTCGACCGGGCGGTCGATGTCGGCTTTTTCCTTGATCAGTTTGGAAAAGCCTTTCCAGAACTCGTCCATCACGCCGATCCAGTCGCGCTTTCCTTCGGAGACTTCATCCAGCTCGTCTTCGAGGTGGGCAGTGAAATCGTAATCAACATAGCGGGTGAAATGATCGGTCAGGAAGCGCGTGACGACACGGCCGACATCCGTCGGCATGAAGCGTTTCTTGTCCAGAATGGCGTATTCACGGGCTTGCAGAGTGGAAATGATGGTTGCGTAGGTCGACGGCCGGCCAATTCCATATTCTTCCAGCGACTTGACCAGGCTGGCTTCGGAATAGCGCGGCGGCGGCTGGGTGAAGTGTTGTTCGCCATACAGCTTGTCGATCGGCAACACATCGCCCTCGGCCAGCGGCGGAAGTTTGCCGCTTTCTTCTTCGGTCGCGTCGTCCACGTCTTCCATGTACACCCCGATAAAACCGGGAAATACCAGCACCTGACCGCTGGCGCGGAACAGCGTGTTGTCTCCGCCCAGCCTGATGTCCAGGCTGACCGTGTCGAAACGGGCCGGCGCCATCTGGCAGGCCAGGGTGCGCTTCCAGATCATTTCATAGAGCCGCGCCTGATCGGCGGTCAGATGGTCGCGCATGTTATCCGGTGTGCGCAGGATGGAAGTCGGGCGGATCGCTTCGTGTGACTCCTGCGCGTTCTTGGTTTTGCTTTTGAAGGCAGGCTGGGTACTTGGCAGGTATTCCGGCGAGAAATTGTTGCCGATGTAATCGCGGATTTCCTGCACCGCTTCCTTCGCCAGCGAAACCGAGTCGGTACGCATGTAAGAGATCAAGCCGACAGTCTGCCCGCCGATGTCCACGCCTTCATACAGCGATTGCGCGGTGCGCATGGTACGGTCGGCGGTCATGCCGAGTTTGCGCACCGCTTCCTGTTGCAGCGTGGACGTAGTGAACGGCGCGGCGGCATAACGCTGCTTGGCCTTTTTCTCGACGCGCACCACCTTGGGTGGCAGCTTGGCATCATTGAGTTTGGCGTGGATCGCGTCGTATTCGGCCTGGTTGCTTATACTGAGCTGCTCCAGCTTCTTGCCCTGGTACTGGAACAGCTTGGCGGTGAACGGCTGGTGATCCTTGTTTGTATCGAGATGCACGGTCCAGTATTCCTGGCTCCTGAACGCTTCGATCTCCAACTCGCGCTCGACGATCATGCGCAGCGCGGGACTCTGCACCCGGCCTGCCGACAAGCCGGGCCGGATCTTGCGCCACAGCAGCGGCGACAGATTGAAACCGACCAGGTAGTCCAGCGCGCGCCGTGCCTGTTGCGCGTTCACCAGCGGCTGTGCGATTTCACGGGGGTGGGCGACCGCTTCGCGCACGGCAGACTGGGTGATCTCATAGAACACCACGCGCTGCATGCTTTTGTTCTTCATGCCGCGTTTGGCCTTGAGCAATTCGGAAATGTGCCAGGCGATCGCTTCACCTTCGCGATCCGGATCGGGTGCCAGATAGATGTGATCCGCAGCAGCGGCGGCTTTGGCGATTGCATCCATGTGCTTGCTGTTGCGCGCGATGGTTTCGTATTTCATCGCGAAACCGTTTTCGGTATCGACTGCGCCGGTCTTGGGAATGAGGTCGCGCACGTGCCCATACGAGGCAAGTATTTCGAAATCCTTGCCCAGATATTTTTGCAGCGTCTTGGCCTTGGCCGGGGATTCGACGATCAGTAGGTTGGTTGCCATGCGCGTGTGCTTTTTTTAGATCTTGGGTTCAATGCAGTTGTGCGGAATGAAGCGGTGTGAGCAATTCTTCGATCAACAGCGGATCAAGGTCCTGATGGCGATTCCACAACACCATCAGCATGATCAGCTTGAGTTTATCAAGTGCGAGGCTTTCCTGCTTCAGCGCAACGGATCGGTCGATGATCATCTCGCGTTCGACTGCGGAAATTAAGTGCTGCTGTTCGGCAAACAGCAGGAACTGGCGCGCTTCATCACTGATTAACTGCAATTCCAGTCCGGCAAAATGACGATGACCGGCGTGCTCAAGGCTGTCGGGATAACTGTCGGGATTTTGCTCATGCAACGCCGACAACCAGGTTAACGCCTCGCTGATTTCGTCGCCCTCAAAACCGGCAGCAGAAAGTTTGCGCGACAGTTTGTCCGGCTCGGGATAGCTGCCTGCGTCAAAATAACTTTCAAACAGGTACATCAGGATTTCAAACATGGTTTGCGCAGTGAGTTAATGGATTCGTTGGTATAAGCCGCCGGGTAGCGCACTGATGCGTCCGTCCAGTTCAAGTGTCAACAGCATGGCGGATAGCTCGGCTATCGTCAAGCCGCAGCGCACACTGAGCGTATCCGCATCCACCGGATCGAAGCCGAGATGTTCAAGCAGCGCGGAGTCAGGGCCTTCCGAACTTGCCCGTTGGGCGGGTGAAACAAGCTGTCCGCCCAGTTCTTCCAGAATATCATGGGCGGTCTCGACCAGTTTCGCGCCCTGTTTGAGCAGCGCGTGGCAGCCTTTGCTTTGCGGCGCATGTATCGAACCGGGAATGGCAAACACCTCCCTGCCCTGTTCCAGGGCCAGCCGCGCGGTGATCAGCGAGCCGCTTTGCAATGATGCTTCCACTACCAGGCAACCGAGACCCAAGCCGCTGATAAGACGATTGCGGCGCGGAAAGTTTGCCGCCAGCGGCGCGGTGCCGAGCGGGAATTCGGAGACCAGCGTGCCTTGTTGGGCGAGCGCGTGAGCGAGATCTCGGTTGGCAGCAGGATAGACTTTATCCAGACCGGTGCCGACCACGGCGATGCTGCCGCCGCGCCCGCGCAAAGCGCCGCGATGTGCGGCGGCATCGATACCGTGCGCCAAGCCGCTGATGATGCACAGTCCGGCATCGCTCAGCGATTTGGCAAATGCCTCGGCATTGTGAATGCCTTGCGGCGTGGCGCTGCGGCTGCCAACGATGGCCAGCGCGGCTTGATTGAGCAAGCCCAACTGCCCCTTCACATAAAGCAACAGCGGCGGATCGGGGATATTCAGCAGCGCTTGCGGATAGTCGCTATCCGCAAGGGTTACGATATGGTTGTTGTCGTCCTCCAGCCAGGCCAGGGCAGGGGCGAGAGCGTCATCAGCAATTCCCTTTTTGATTTCGGCGGCGGCATCCGGCTTGACGATGGATTTGAGTGAGCTGATTGAAGCGGCGAAAACCGCGTCCGGTGAACCGAATTCCTTTAACAGGCGGCGCGCGCTTTCGCCGCCCAAACCGCGCGTCAGGCTGAGTGCCAGCCAAGCTTTGAGTGAAACGTCAAAATTCACCGGGAGCATCTAAGAATTCAGAGTTTGTGCAAACAGTCGGGATGAAATGTAAATATCGGGAGATTCTCTGACCGTTAAGGATTTTTGCCGTTGTCCAACAACTGTACCGGCAGGCGTGTCTCCATTATCAGTGCGTAAGACACCTTGTTGAACACGCGGAACACGAACACCAAACCATAGCGTTCATCGGGCAGGGTGTATTTTTGGCCATCACTTTTAACCACTTCACCTTTGCGATACAAAGCCAGCACATGGCCCTTTTCCAGCCCATCGCGCTCGCCCTTGTTCAGTGTAATGACGGTGTTTTGGCCGCCTTGTGATACGCCGCCATAAATAGAAATCACGCGTGCGGAAATTTTGTTTTCCGGTGCGCGGGGTAAATAGCTGCTGGCCTCGTCCTCGGAATGCAAGACCAGTCGGTCACCTGCATTGATTTCCTCGACGGCATTGGTGATTTTTACGGTGCTGACATCAGCAAAACGGGTTACTTCGGCGTTGCCCAGATAGATGGCTTCGATGCCCAGCACTTCACCGGTGTCCGGGTCGATAAAAGTTTTGCCCGGGCGGTAAATCTGCCACTGGTCACCCTTGTCGGCAGGCAGGTTTTTGACAAAAGCAGTATCATCGTTGCCGAGTATCACGCGACCTTCGCGGGCACCGATCAGTGTTGGAGCATTTTTTAGCCCATCCGCTTCAATGATCAGCGGACGCGTCAGAAATGGTGCGATGGCGCTGGCGGGAATGCTCGAAATGGCATCGTGAGAGCTCGGATATATATGCACTTCGGGGGAAAGTTTTACGGTATTGCCTGCATCACTTACCCCGCTCGCGGCTACTTCGGCGCCGGGTTGACCGATGTGCAGGGTGCCGCTATTGCGATCGAGAAAGATCACGTCGCCCGGATAAATCCAGTGCGGATCCTTGATGGTATCTTTGTTCAGGCCCCAGATATGGGGCCATTTCCAGGGATCTTTGAAGAATGTTCCGGAGATGTCCCACAGGGTGTCACCCTTGACCACGATGTGCCGGTCCGGCGCATCGTTGCGAATATTCAGGCGAATATCCGAGGGACTATCGGAGCCGGCAGCAAAGGCCAAGACAGGCAATATAAAGAAAATCAGCGATATAATCTTGCGCATGGAAACTCCGGCAGAGTCGATAATAAAGGGCGCGCAAAGTTACTGCGCTACGTTAAATTCTGCATCTAGTACACTAAATTAGCAAGCATTTATAGGTCACCTATGGCAATCCTGAAAATTTTGCAGTATCCCGATGAGCGTCTGCATAAAGTCGCGAAGAAAGTTTCACAGGTCAATGAAGCCACCCGCAAGCTGGTGCGCAATATGGCCGAGACCATGTATGCCGCGCCCGGAGTGGGCTTGGCGGCGACGCAGGTGGATGTGCATGAACGTATCATTGTGATGGATGTTTCCGAGACGCACGATCAATTGAAAGTGTTTATCAATCCCGAAATCATCGCCAGCAGCGGTGCAAGTGATTGCGAGGAAGGCTGTCTGTCGGTGCCGGGCATTTATGAAACGGTGAGCCGCGCGGAAAAGATCACCGTGAGCGCCCTTGATGAAAAAGGTGAAACTTTTACGCTTGATGCAGAAGGATTGCTGTCGGTTTGCATACAGCATGAGATGGATCATCTGATCGGCAAAGTGTTTGTCGAATACCTGTCGCAGCTCAAGCAGAACCGGATTCGCGCCAAGCTGAAAAAACGCCTGCGCGAAACCATGTAATTCCAATTCCATTTCATCGGTGAAACTGCGTTGGCTTCCTTGCTCTCTCCTAGTCGTGCCAATTGCACTGCCAGCGTCGTTCGCTTTGCGTCGCGGTCGATGCGACGCATCGGGAACCGCACGGCATACCCCTTGCGGGTGCAGCCGCCTTGTTTGACCTTCGAAATGAAATTGGAAAAATAACTAATGAAAATCATTTTTGCCGGTACGCCGCAGTTTGCGGCCAGCGCGTTGGCTGCGCTGCACAAGGAACATCAGATCATCGCGGTGCTGACACAGCCGGATCGTCCCGCAGGACGAGGCATGCAAATGACAGCCAGTCCGGTGAAACTTTTCGCGATGCAGCACGACCTGCCAATAATACAACCCGTTACTTTAAAATCTGAAGAAGTACGACGTTCGATCGCCGCACTGGGTGCGGATGTGATGGTGGTGGCCGCTTACGGTTTGATCTTGCCTAAAGCGGTGCTGCAATTGCCGCGCCACGGTTGCCTGAATATCCATGCTTCGCTTTTGCCGCGCTGGCGGGGAGCCGCGCCGATACAGCGGGCGATTCTGGCGGGCGACAAGGAAAGCGGCATTACCATCATGCAAATGGACGAGGGACTGGATACCGGCGACATGCTGTTGCGCAAGGCCTGCCCGATTGAGCAAAGCGACACAGCCCAGACCCTGCATGACAAACTGGCCGAGATGGGCGCGGGCTGCATACTCGAAGCGTTACGTCTGCTCGGGGACAACCGGTTGACGCCGGTCAAACAGGACAATGATGCCGCGTGTTATGCAGCCAAGCTGCTCAAGGACGAAGCGCAGATCGACTGGCGGCAGGATGCCCGCCAGATCGAACGGGCTGTGCGCGCATACAATCCATTTCCGGTGTGCCAAACCAGACTGGACGGCGTAATGATAAAAATCTGGCAGGCCGGGATAGGTGCAGACATATCCGGAGAACCAGGCAAAGTATTGGCGGCAGACAAACTTGGCATTACCGTTGCTTGCGGCAAGGGCGCGCTACGGCTGGAAATATTGCAGCGTCCCGGGGGCAAGGCGCAACCAGCCGCGCAATTTTTGCAGGCAATGCCGATCAGGGTCGGCGATCAATTTTCAAGCAAATAGATGCACAACATACAACTCGCCGCCGGGCAAATCGTTCAGCAGGTGCTGACGGACGGGCGGAATCTCAATCAGGTTCTGGAGAAGTCGCTGCGCAAAAAATCGGTATGGACTCCGGCACAGCGCGCGGCCTTGCAGGATCTGAGTTATGGCACGTTGCGCTTTTACGGCCAGTTGCGCTCAATATTGGCGCTGTTGCTGCACAAGCCGATGCTGGACCAGCGTATCTACTATGTGCTGCTGGTGGCGCTGTACCAACTGCAATACAGCAAAGCCGCGCATCATGCCGTGGTTGATCATGCGGTGCGTTCCGCGCAAATGTTGAACGTGAAAGTGAGCGGTCTGGTAAACGCGATTTTGCGCAATTTCCTGCGCAGCCGGGATGCCTTGCTGGAACAGGCAGCACGAAATGCAGAGGGTAAATACAGTTATCCGCAATGGTGGATAGATGAACTGAATGCACAGTATGGCGAACGTGCGGCGGCAATACTTGAAGCGGGCAATCAGCATCCGCCGATGACTTTGCGCGTCAATCAGCGCCGCAATACAACCGCGGACTATTTGATGCAACTGACGCAGCGGGATTTATCCTCCCGTTTGGTCGCGCCCGATGCTCTGCAACTGGACAAGTCGGTACCGGTGGACAGACTCCCGGGATTTTTTGACGGGATGGTTTCGATACAGGATGCCGGTGCGCAATACGCCGCACGTTTGCTGGATATCCACGACGGGATGCGCGTGCTGGATGCATGTGCGGCCCCCGGGGGCAAGACCGCACATATTCTGGAACTGGCAGATGCAGAAATGGTGGCAGTGGACAAAGACGCAGAGCGATTGCAGCGGGTCGCGGAAAATTTGCAGCGGCTGCAACTGACCGCACAACTGGTCGTCGGGGATGCCGCAGAGCCGGATGTGTGGTGGGATGGCAAACCCTTTCAGCGCATACTTGCCGATGTGCCCTGCTCTGCTTCCGGCGTGGTGCGCCGCCATCCAGACATCAAATGGCTGCGGCGCAGCACGGATATTGCCGGCTTTGCCGCACAACAGCTCGGCATCTTGCGCGCTTTGTGGCGGCTGCTTGCACAAGATGGTAAATTGCTCTACGTCACCTGCTCGGTCTTTCATCAGGAGAACGAACAGGTTGTCGCGTCGTTTCTGGCACAACAGCCGGATGCACGGCGTATACCGGCTGCTTTGCCTGACAATATACAGGGCCAGCTGTTGCCCGATCACCAGCATGACGGATTCTTTTATGCTTTGTTGCAAAAAATCGCTTAGTGCATTGCTGTTCGGTGTGCTGCTGGCCTGCCTGTTCACCGCAACGGCGCAAGCCGAAGGCATTGCCATCAACAAGGCGGATATTCGTGTGGAGCAGGATGGCTACCAGCTTTCCGCCAGCTATTACATCAACCTGAATTTTGTCGTTAAACAGGCATTGTCTCGCGGCATCCCGATTTATTTTGTGGGTCAGTTCTCGCTGACGCATGCCCGCTGGGGTTGGCTGGATTCTGCGCAAAAGACTATGGTGCGCCACCTTCCGCACTTTATCGTGGGCGATACGCCGTTGACGCGCTGGTCGTGGCTGGACAAAGAAGTATTCAAAGGCGAACAGACCGTCAAAATTTCTTACAGCGTATTGACGGGCCGTTACCGTATTTCGCGCGGCGCGTTATTTCAGAATTTTGCCAGCCTTGAAGATGCGCTAAACATAGTGGCCAGGCAAAACTCCACGGTTATTCCCGCCAACCTGCTTGATAAGGACGGCAACTATATCGCGGCGGCGCGCCTGAGCCTGGACATTGAGCAACTTCCCAAACCGTTGCAGGTGAATGCGCTGACCGACAGTGATTGGACACTCGATTCCGGCTGGTATCGCTGGACGATCAGTCCGGCAGATATTGCCGTCGACGGCGATAGCAAAGCGGAGTGACGGCGCGGTGACTTATCTGATCTTCATTAGTGTCGCCCTGAGCGGTGCATTGCTTTATCTGTTATCCAGCAACAGCGCCAATACCGAAGGTTTTTCCATCGATTATTATAGCCTGCTCGGATTGACCGGCTTGCTTGCATCAGGTTTGACGGGGTTGGTCGGCTATCAGCTGTGGCGGTTGCGCAACAAGCTCAAAAACAAGGTGTTCGGCGCCAAGTTGACGCTGCGACTGGTGTTGTTTTTTACGCTGATCGGGGTATTGCCGGGCATTTTGATCTATGTGGTTTCAGTGCAATTCCTGGACAAGAGTATTGAGTCGTGGTTTGACGTGCGCGTCGAGAAAGCCCTGGAGGGCGGCCTTAATCTGGGCAGAAGCGGCCTCGACAACAGTTTGAAAGAGCTTGCCAAAAAGGCGGAATTTACCGCGTCGTTGCTGGCGGGAAAACATTCGGGGCAATACCAGAAGGCTCTGGATCAGCTGGTGGATGAAGATGTGGCGCAGCAAGCGGCCATTTTTAGCGTCAATGGGAAGTTGATCGCGTCTTCCCCGGCCAACAACGCGCGGCCGCCGGACAAGCCTGACGATGATCTGCTGCGCCGGGCGATGGACGAGGGCGAATATGCAGTGATCGATACCTTCCCCGACAAAGGGCTGACGCTGCTTGCGCTGGTGATGGTGAATTCCAGAACGCCAGCGGGCGTGCAATACGTGCTGCAATTCACCCAGCCGGTGCCGAAGCAGATCGAAGCGGATGCCGAGACCGTGCAAGCGGTGTACCGGGACTATCAGGAACTGACGCTCTCACGTCTCGGATTGAAACGGTTGTATGCGATCACTTTGACGCTGTCCCTGCTGGTTGTGCTGCTGACGGCGGTGTCCGCCGCATTTTATCTCAGTGAAAGATTCGGGTCGTCGCTGGAAGCATTGGCGGAAGGGACGCGCGCGGTGGCACAGGGAGATTTTACCGAACAATATCCGATTCGCAGCAGCGATGAACTGGGCGCGCTGACCGGCCTGTTCAACCAGATGACGCGCCAGCTGTTCGATGCCAAGCAGACCAGCGAACAACAGCAGCGCGTGGTGGAAAGTGCCAAGGTGCATTTGGAAAGCGTGTTGACCCACTTGTCGTCCGGCGTGTTGGCGCTGGACCATGAATTGCGCCTGCGCTCGGTGAACACCAGCGCGGCGCAAATTCTCGCCGCGCCTTTGCACGAGATGCAGCGCATGTCGTTGACCCAGATCGCCGAAAAATACCCCCTGCTCAGAACGTTCTGCCAGACTGTCATGGAAGCCTTCGGTGAAACCGGCAGCGGCGAATGGCAACGGCAGATAGAGCGGCTGAGCAGAAACGGCAATCAGATTCTGCTGATGCGTGGAACGCGGTTGCCGGAAGGCGGGGAAGCGGGCTTCGTGGTGGTGTTCGATGATATCAGCCACCTGTTGCAGGCAGAGCGGCAGGCGGCATGGGGCGAGGTGGCGCGACGACTTGCACACGAAATCAAGAATCCGCTCACGCCGATACAGCTTTCGGCGGAACGCTTGCAGCACAAACTCAGCGACAAGCTTGATGAAGGAGACGCGCAACTGCTGCTGCGCGCAACGCGAACCATCGTCAGTCAGGTTGCCGCGATGAAAAACATGGTGAGCGACTTTGCAAATTACGCGCGCGGCCCGGCATTAAAACTTTCGCACCTGGACCTGCACAAACTGATCGGCGAAGTGCTGGGCCTTTACGAGACAAATGCCGTTTCCATTGTGTTGAAACTTGATGCGTTGCAGAGCGTGGTCAATGGGGACGCGACCCGCCTGCGGCAAGTCATACACAATCTGCTGCAGAATGCGCAGGACGCGTTGCATGATGTCGCGCAACCGCAAATAACACTTCATACCGAAACACAAAACGGAGAAATTCATCTGTGGGTAGAGGACAACGGTGCGGGATTTCCGGCAAGCGTGCTGATGCGTGCCTTTGAACCCTATATGACGACCAAGGCCAAGGGCACCGGATTGGGGCTGGCAATTGTGAAAAAGATAGTGGAAGAGCACGGCGGGCACATCTCCATTGAAAATAACATAAGCGGTGGCGGGCTGGTAAGTCTCAGTCTGCCGCTGGTTGAGGAGGCGTAATGGAAAGCAGGAATATTTTGGTGGTGGACGATGAGATAGGTATCCGCGAGTTGTTATCGGAGATCCTGTTCGACGAGGGGTATCAGGTTTATCTGGCCGAAAACGCCGAGCAGGCGCGCGCCTATCGAAACGAGCATGAACCGAATCTGGTGTTGCTCGATATCTGGATGCCGGATACAGATGGAATAACTTTGCTCAAGGAGTGGGTCGAACAGGATTTACTGACCATGCCGGTCGTGATGATGTCGGGACACGGCACGATAGAAACGGCGGTCGAAGCAACACGTATCGGCGCGGTGGATTTTTTGGAAAAACCCATTGCGCTGCAAAAGTTGCTAAGCACCATTGCCAAGGCGATCATGGATGATGCACCCAAGCTGAAGGAACAGATACCCGAGGCACAAGGCCAAAAAATAGCAATGAACATCGGCGGACGTGCGCTGCAAATTTCGCTGCCCATGGATTTGCCCTTGCGTGAAGCGCGCGACCATTTTGACGCGATTTACCTGGACTATCATCTGCAAAAAGAGGCCGGAAATGTCTCGCGCGTAGCCGAAAATGTCGGGCTGGAGCGGACTCACCTTTATCGCAAGCTCAAGCAACTGGGCATTAAATTTGTCAAGAAGGGCGGCATTGGCTAAATCACGCTGGAAAACCATATTCAGTATGGCGGTTGCCCTAATCGGGGGGGTACGGCATAATTGCGGGCCCGAATCAGCACAGGGCACCCTTAGGGGTGCCCTTTACATAACCAATCCCGCAGGGATGTTCTAAGAGGTAACAGGAAATGGCAGTAACACGAAGCGTCACCCCACCAAAATTCAATGACATTACCGGCGCTATACGTGCTCTGGCAATGGATGCCGTGCAAAAGGCCAATTCGGGACATCCTGGTGCGCCGATGGGCATGGCGGAAATCGCCGACGTGTTATGGAACCGCCATCTTCGCCATAACCCGGCAAACCCGCTTTGGGCAGACCGCGACCGCTTTGTGTTTTCCAATGGCCACGGTTCTATGCTGCTCTATGCGTTGTTGCATCTGTCCGGCTACGCTCTGCCGATGGATGAATTGAAACGTTTCCGTCAATTGCATTCCAAGACGCCCGGTCATCCCGAGTACGGTTACGCACCCGGCGTGGAAACCACCACCGGCCCGCTCGGACAGGGCATCACCAATGCGGTGGGCATGGCAATGGCCGAGAAGTTGCTGGCCAATGAATTCAACAAACCGGGCCACGAAATCGTCAACCACCACACTTACGTGTTCATGGGCGACGGCTGCATGATGGAAGGGATATCCCACGAGTCTTGCGCGCTGGCCGGAACCTGGGGCCTGGGCAAGCTGATTGCGTTCTGGGACGACAACGATATTTCCATTGACGGCCATGTCGGCGCCTGGTTCACCGATAACACCCCCAAGCGTTTCGAAGCTTATGGCTGGCATGTGATCGCCAACGTGCAGGGTCACGACCCCATTGCACTCGACGCCGCAATCGAGGCCGCCAAGGCGGTTACCGACAAGCCCACGCTGATCTGCTGCAAGACCATCATCGGTGCCGGCTCGCCTAACAAGGAAGGCACGCATGACGTGCACGGTGCTGCACTGGGCGATGCGGAGATCGCCGCGACCCGTGCGCATATCGGCTGGAACTACCCTCCGTTCGAGATTCCCAAGCATGTTTATGCAGCATGGGATGCGCGCACCAAGGGCACCGGACTGGAAAGCCTGTGGAACAACAAATTCGCGGAATACAAAAAAGCCTTCCCCAAAGAAGCTGCCGAGTTTGAACGACGCATCAAGGGCGACTTGCCTGCCAACTGGGCAGATCATGCCGCCAAGGCGATTGCGCAGATCAACGAAAAGGGCGAGACCATCGCCACCCGCAAGGCTTCGCAGAACGCGATCAACGCACTGGTACCGGCATTACCCGAGTTTCTCGGCGGTTCTGCCGACCTGACCGGCTCCAACCTGACCAACTGGACCGGAGCGCATCATGTAAACGGCGCCAAGCCGGGCAATTACATCAGCTACGGCGTGCGTGAATTCGGCATGTCCGCGATCATGAACGGCATGGCACTGCATGGCGGCCTGCTGCCTTTCGGCGGCACCTTTTTGATGTTCTCGGAATATGCGCGCAATGCATTGCGCATGGCGGCACTGATGAAAATACGCGTGTTGTTCGTGTATACCCATGACTCCATCGGTCTGGGGGAAGACGGTCCGACGCACCAGCCGGTCGAACAAACCGCGACGCTGCGCTATATACCGAACATGGAAGTATGGCGTCCTTGCGACACGGTCGAGTCCGTAGTGTCCTGGGTGGCTGCAGTAGAGCGCAAGGATGGTCCGAGCAGCTTGATATTCAGCCGCCAGAATCTGGCGTTCCAGAAACGCGATGCGGCGCAGATCGCCAATATCCGCAAGGGCGCGTATGTGTTGTCCGAAGCGGCCGGCGGCAAACCGAAAGCGGTGATCATCGCTACCGGTTCGGAAGTAAGCCTGGCCATGGAAGCGCAAAAAGCCCTGGCTGCAGAAGGCATCAGCGTGCGTGTGGTATCGATGCCGTCCACCAATGTGTTCGACAAGCAGGACCAGGCCTACCGGGACAGCGTGTTGCCCAAGGGTATCAGGCGCGTGGCAGTTGAGGCCGGCGTGACCGGCGGCTGGTACAAGTATGTCGGTCTGGATGGCGCAGTTGTCGGAATGGATTGTTTCGGCGAGTCTGCACCGGCACCGGAACTGTTCAAACACTTCGGATTTACCACTGA
>DIYV01000005.1:18582-19283 GCA_002429165.1 Gallionella sp. UBA6045
AGGGAGAAAAAAATGGCTATTCGTGTTGGGATTAATGGATTCGGTCGTATCGGACGCATGGTGTTCCGTGCTGCCGCAAAGGATTTTCCTGAAATAGAAGTCGTTGCGATCAACGACCTGCTGGAGCCGGCATACCTTGCTTACATGCTCAAGCATGATTCGGTGCATGGACGTTTCAAGGGTGACGTTTCTGTCGAAGGCAACACGCTCGTTGTGAATGGCAAGAAAATACGCCTGACTGCCCTCAAGAATCCCGCTGAACTGAAATGGGACGAAGCCAAGGTTGATATCGTGATCGAATGCACCGGATTCTTCCTGACCAAGGAAACCTGCCAGGCACATATCGATGCGGGTGCCAAGAAAGTCATCCAGTCCGCACCAAGCAAGGACGATACCCCGATGTTCGTGTATGGCGTGAACCACGGAAAATATGCCGGCGAGAAGATCGTTTCTGCTGCTTCATGCACCACCAACGCGCTGGCGCCGGTCGCCAAAGTGTTGAACGACACCTGGGGCATCAAGCGCGGCCTGATGACCACGGTGCACGCGGCAACAGCGACCCAGAAGACCGTTGACGGCCCGTCCAGCAAGGATTGGCGCGGCGGTCGCGGCATCCTGGAAAACATCATCCCGTCGTCCACCGGAGCTGCCAAAGCGGTTGGCGTGGTGATTCCCGAACTGAACAAGAAGCTGACCGGCAT
>DIYV01000078.1 GCA_002429165.1 Gallionella sp. UBA6045
TCGGTGCCACGCTGGGCGCTGCCACGGCTGCGCCGAACCGGCGTGTCATTTTGTTTGTGGGGGATGGTGCTTTTCAAGTGACCTGCCAGGACCTCTCGACCATGATCCGCTACGGCCACAAACCCATCATTTTCCTGCTCAACAATGACGGCTACACCATCGAGCGGGTGATCGTCGATCGTCCCTACAACGACATTCAACCGTGGCGCTATCACAAGCTGGTGGAAGTGTTCGGCGGCGGGCTGGGGCTTGATGTTCACACTGAAGGTGAACTTGAAGATGCACTGGATAAAGCCGCCACGGCGGACAGTCTGGTATTCATTGAAATTCACACCGGTCGTCTGGATTGTCCCGAGGCGCTGCGCATTGCGGGCCGGTCGATGGCCAAGATAAATCAGCTCGCCTAAGGAAGGTCTGATTAAGTCCGAAAACTATGCTTCGATACATTTCCCGTTCGTCCTGATAACAAGCGACTTGGCTGTTGTTGTTTGGCAGCCTAGTCGAATGGCTATAACCAATGACTTGCCCAGCGTCTTGTGCTGGGTTAGTCAGATGGCTAGTAGTCTTATCAGTAGTTCCACCAGTGCCGCGCTTGCGCGGTGTATCGAGGGTGCGAACGGAAAATACTCACTACGAACGGACTTAATCAGACCTTCCCTAAATCAGTCCCCTTAACAAGAGGAAAAATAATGACCGATTCTGCCGATGACAAAAACAATATCACCACAATAAAGGCGCTCGTCTTCCACGGGCCGAACAAACTGGCGCTGGAAGGCAGGCCCAGGCCAAATCCCCGGCACGATGCGCGTTACAGTGCGCTCAGCCAGAATGAGATACCCGGCACGGAATGTTTGAAGGATACTATGGAGCGCTTCCTGCCATGTTGGCAAGATCACATCATGCCGGCGGTTCGTTCCGGGAAGCGCGTGTTGATCGTGGCACATGGCAACAGCCTGCGTGCGCAGGTCAAGTATCTGGATGGCGTCTCGGATGCCGATATTGTCGGGATGAATATTCCTACCGGCATCCCGTGTATGAACTGGATGTGGATATGAAACCGATCCGTCATTATTATCCAGGGAATGCCGAACGAGTGCGAAAGGCGATGCAGGCCAGTGCCAATCACGTATCACTGAAGAATCAGATGGAGGCGAGAGCATGAGCGAACAAACACGAACAAGCCACCCGCTATACGACCTGCTGCCCACAGATGTCGCGGGGTTCGAATCGCTGGTCGATCTGGCCCTGGATATGCGCTGGTCCTGGAGTCATGCCACCGACGAAGTGTGGCGGCAACTGGATCCGGTGCTGTGGGATCTGACCCATCACCCGTGCGATGTGTTGCAAACGGTCTCGCGCTACAAGATCCGGGACGCACTCGCCGATCCGGCATTCCGCAAGAAGATAGACGACCTGCTGCTGTCCAAAAAGCAGGCGGAGGATGCTCCCGCGTGGTTTCAGCAGGCCCACCCTCAATCTCCGCTGAGCTGTGTCGCGTATTTCTGCATGGAATACATGTTGAGCGAAGCGTTGCCCATATACTCCGGCGGGCTGGGCAATGTAGCCGGAGATCAGCTCAAGGCTGCCAGCGATCTGGGCGTGCCGGTGATCGGCGTGGGGCTGCTCTACCAGCAAGGCTATTTTCGCCAGGTGATCGACAAGGATGGCGCACAGCAGGCGCTTTATCCGTATAACGACCCGGGCCAATTGCCGATCACACCGTTGCGCAAACCGGATGGGGAGTGGCTGCGGTTGGAGATCGCCTTGCCCGGTTATTCGGTCTGGCTGCGCGCCTGGCAGGTTCAGGTCGGGCGTGTGAAGCTGTACCTGCTGGACAGCAATGACGCCGCGAATTATCCCGCTCATCGCGGCATAACCAGCGAGCTGTATGGGGGCGGGCCGGAGTTGCGCCTCAAACAGGAAATGCTGCTCGGGATCGGCGGATGGCGGCTGCTTGCGGTGCTCGGCATCAAGCCGGAAGTCTGCCACTTGAATGAAGGACATGCGGCGTTCGTGGTGCTGGAACGCGCGCGCAGTTTCATGGAGGTAACCGGGCAGACCTTCGAAGCCGCGCTGGCCGTGACCCGTGCAGGCAATCTGTTTACCACACACACAGCAGTGGCTGCCGGCTTCGATCGTTTCGCTCCGGCGCTCGTCGAGCAATATCTCAGTAGATATGCCGAGCAGAAACTCGGGATATCACTTCACGATTTGCTGGCGCTGGGTCGCCAGAACCCGAATGACGCGTTGGAGCCTTTCAATATGGCCTATCTGGCGATACGCGGCAGCGGTGCGGTGAATGGCGTGAGCCGCTTGCATGGCAGGGTGAGCCGGCACCTGTTCGAGCCGCTTTTTCCTCACTGGCCCACAGAAGAAATACCGGTCGGACATGTGACCAACGGTGTCCATATGCCGACCTGGGATTCCGCAGAAGCGGACGATCTTTGGACGGAAGCATGCGGCAAGGATCGCTGGCTGGGCAAAGCAGAGACTCTGGCACAGGACATACGAAAAGTCTCCGATGCAAGGCTTTGGCAATTTCGCACCGCCTCCAGAACGGTGCTGGTCGATTACGCCAGCGAAAGATTGTCCAGACAACTGGCCGCGTCAGGTGCGTCGTCCGAGGCGATTGAAGCTGCAAAGTACATGTTTGACCCAAACCTATTGACGCTGGGTTTCGCACGCCGTTTTGCCAGCTACAAAAGACCTAACCTGCTGCTGCACGACCCGGAGCGACTGCTGCGTCTGCTGACCAATCCGCAGCGCCCGGTGCAGCTCATCATGGCTGGCAAAGCTCATCCCGCCGATCTGGCAGGCCAGGCACTGATCCAGCAATGGATACATTTCATCGATCGACCCGAGGCACGCCCACATGTCATTTTCCTCAGCGACTACAACATGCTCTTGAGCGAGTACCTTGTGCAGGGGGTGGATGTCTGGATCAATACGCCGCGGCGCCCCTGGGAAGCGTGTGGAACCAGCGGCATGAAGGTGCTGGTCAACGGCGGCATCAACCTGTCTGAACTGGATGGCTGGTGGGCAGAAGCGTATACGCCGGAAGTTGGCTGGGCACTGGGTGACCGACAGGAACACGGCGATGATCCCGCATGGGACTCTCGTGATGCCGAGGCACTTTATGACTTGCTTGAACACGAGGTGATCCCGGAATTCTATATGCGCGACGAACAAGGAATCCCCACTGCCTGGGTGAATCGGATGCGGGAAAGCATGGCGCAATTGACGCCGCGTTTTTCCACTAACCGCGCGGTGTGCGAATACACCGAGCAACACTACCTGCCTGCCGCCTCGGCCTATCTTGCGCGTGCAGCCGATAAAGGCAGGTTCGGCGTGGATATGATCAACTGGAGTCACGATATTGAACAAAAATGGAAAGCACTGCGCTTCGGCGAAGTGAAGGTTGAAACCGATGGCGAGCAGCATGTATTCGAGGTTCAAATGTATCTCGATGACCTCGACCCGGAGGCGGTGCTGGTTGAGCTTTACGCCAATGGCATTAAGGATGTTGCACCTGAACGTGTGGAAATGAAGCGTGTGCGGCAACTGGTGGGTGCAATAAACGGCTACGCCTATCGCGCCGAGGTGCCTGCAACACGCCCCGCATCGGACTATACGGCACGCCTCATTCCACACCGCAATGACGTTGCAGTTCCTCTGGAAGCCGCACATATTCTATGGCAACGATGATTCAATTGTGACCTGAATTCTATTGCCTGATTGTGTGCGTTGGTGCGGCACCGCACAGAAATAGCCCGTGATGACGTGTAGTTTCGAAAACTGCAACCAAACACAAGGGGCAATACACATGAATCCAATCACATCATTTCTGGTCTTCGTTCTTATCCTCGCGGGCCTTGCCGTCGGCAACTGGGTGAGTCACTATCTGGCACTGGCGTTCTTCGTCGTCGCAGTGATTGTCGCGATGTCATTGAAGATGGCCAATACCTGGCAGAAGTTTGTCATCCTGAGGATGGGCAAACTGCAAAGCGTCAAGGGACCCGGCATGTTCATCATTATTCCGGTCATCGACAACGTGATTGCCGTGATCGACGAGCGCATACAGACCACGGGCTTCAATGCCGAACAGGCACTGACCAGGGACACGGTTCCAGTCAATGTCGATGCGATCATTTTCTGGCATGTGCATGACGCAGAAAAAGCTGCGTTGGCCATTACCAATTATCGCGCAGCCATCGACCAGGTTGCGCAAACCTCGCTGCGCGAGATGATTGGGTCTTCGATGCTGGCCGCATTGTTGTCCGATCGCAAGGATGCCGACGAGCAGCTGAAAAACGATATCGGCGCAAAGACTGCTCCCTGGGGCATAACAGTGGGTTCGGTGGAGATTCGCGACGTCGCGCTCCCTGAAGCATTGCAGGATGCCATGTCTCGCCAGGCCCAGGCCGAGCGCGAGAAGCAGGCACGGGTAATACTCGGGTCAGCCGAAGCCGCGATCGCGGGTAGGTTTGTCGAAGCCGCCGAAATTTATGCCGGTCATCCCGCCGCGCTCCAACTCAGAGCCATGAACATTATTTACGAGACCACCAAGGAACGGGGAGCCACGATCCTGATTCCGAGTTCGATGGTCGATAGTCTGAATCCCCCGGTAACGAGTCTGGCGCTTTCGCTCGCCACTAAAGAAATGCCTGGTCCAGAGGGTGTTCCACATCAGGTTGCAGCAGCAGGATAATCCAGGAGAAAAATGATGAACATTTTACCCATTGATAAAAAAGTCCTCGATAAATTCGGGCCATATACCTTGATCACCGGGATCCTGCTGATCGTGCTGGGAACGGCAGGTATTCTACTGCCGGGTGTGATGTCCCTGAGCACCGCGCTCTTTGTCGGCTGGCTGATGCTCATCGGCGGCATTTTGTGGGCCGTTCACACCTATAAATATAGCCCGAACAACATCATGGACTGGCTCAAACCTGCCCTGCTGTTCATCATCGGCGGCCTGATGCTGTTCTATCCTGTATTAGGTGTGGAAGCGGTGGGACTGTTAATGGCCGTTTATCTGTTGTTGGATGCGATGCACAGCTTCGCCCTCGCGCAGTCGATTTATCCTGCCAAGGGCTGGGGCTGGATGACCTTCAACGGCGTTGTCTCTGTTCTGTTGGCCACACTGTTTCTGATCGGATGGTCAGCGACTTCCCTGTGGCTGGTGGGTCTTTATGTCGGGATCAGCCTGTTGCTTGATGGCTGGGCGCTGGTTGCTATCGGCTGGATATTACGCAAAGACAAGCCATCTTGAATCGTTGCTTCGACAATCCAGACACTGGCCGGCCGGCACAGCATCGTCAACTCCGTGCTCACCAGGATCGGCACCCTGGGGTGATAAACGGCTTACCACCGATTGCGCAGAAGTTTTTGAAATGATGGCGAGATAGAATCGACAGTGAGTGTCAACACTTTAATCTTTATGCAATTAACAGTACTGTGCCGGAGCGAGTGGAGATAAACGCGTGCGTTAACAGATGATGGGATCAACAGATAGCTGCACCTGTCGCGCATGGATGCTGGCTGCCTTCACTATATGGTGCGACTCATATCGTACGGCCCCGGCATGGAGGTTCTCTACAAAGCAGCCCGAATTTTATGGTGGAGATAATTCAACACGAACATGAATACGCCTGAACGCCCACTCGATGATTACGTGGCGGAAGTCTCCGAACACACAGAAGTTCGCAGAGGCGTTCCATTGCCGTTGGGACCCCATGAATCCGGTGGGGGGGTCAACTTTGCGCTGTTCAGCCGTCATGCCACCCGCATCCGGCTGGAATTGTTCGACCAGCCCGTGGATGCAAAGCCGTCCAGGGTTGTTGATTTCGACCCCGCACGCAACCGCACGGGAGAGGTGTGGCATGTATGGGTTGAAGGGATTCGTCCGGGCCAACTCTATGCCTATCGCGTGGATGGCCCATACCAGCCCGAACAGGGACATCGTTTCAATTTCAACAGGCTGCTGCTGGACCCCTTTGCGACTGCGATCTCGCCGTTGCCCGATTGGGATTTCGGGCCGGCCCGCGGATATGATCCGTCTGCACCGGAGCGGGGCCCTTCGAAACTTGATGATGCCGGAGCCATGCCGAAATGCGTGTTCACTCGTGAAGACTTCCACTGGCATGACGACCAGCCGCCCAGGCATCCCTGGTCCAAGACCGTGATTTATGAAACGCATGTTCGCGGTTTTACCATTCATTCCAGCTCCGGCGTGGAGCATCCCGGCACCTACCGCGGCCTGATGGAAAAGATACCCTATTTGAAAGAGCTGGGCGTGACGGCCGTGGAATTGATGCCTGTCCACGAGTTCAACGAAGGCCAGACATCCGGCATCAATCCGCAAACAGGCAAGCGACTCAAAAATTACTGGGGCTACGATCCCGTGGCCTTCTTTGCGCCGAAAGCGTCATACAGCAGTGCGGGCGGCCTGGGTCAGCAGAAGCTGGAGTTCAAGGAAATGGTACGGGCGCTCCACCATGCCGGCATCGAAGTGATCCTGGATGTCGTGTTCAATCACACGGCGGAGGGAAACGAACTGGGCCCGACCTTGTGTTTCCGCGGGATTGATAACGCTATTTTCTATATGCTGGCGTCGGACAAACGCTACTACCAGGACTACACGGGCACAGGCAACACCATCAATGCCAACCATCCCGTGGTGCGGGATCACATCATGGGTGCGTTGCGCTACTGGGTGATGGAGATGCATGTGGATGGGTTCCGGTTTGACCTGGCGTCAGTTCTCGGACGTGATGGCACGGGCAAGCTGCTGGCCAATGCCCCGCTGCTCGAGCGGATCGCCGAAGACCCGATCCTGAGAGATATCAAGATCGTCGCCGAGGCGTGGGATGCCGCCGGTGGCTACGAGGTGGGCAGTTTCTCGGAGCTGCGCTGGGCGGAGTGGAACGGCCGCTACCGCGATGATGTGCGGCGCTTCTGGCGCGGCGATGAGGGCATGCTCGGCCTGTTCGCCAGCCGCATCTGCGGCAGCGCCGACATCTACACCAAGTCCGGCAAAGGTCCCGAGGGCAGCATCAATTTCCTTACCTGCCACGACGGGTTCACGCTGAACGACCTGGTGAGCTATTGCAACAAGCACAACGAAGCCAACGGAGAAGACAGTCGCGACGGGATCGACGAAAATCTCAGCGAGAACTACGGCGCCGAGGGCGCGACCACGGATGCCGGGATCGAGGCATTGCGCAAAACCCAGATCAAGAACTTTCTGCTGACCCTGCTGATCTCGCGCGGCGTGCCGATGCTGCTAGGCGGCGACGAATTCCGCCGCACCCAGGGCGGCAACAACAACGCCTGGTGCCAGGACAACGAAACCAGCTGGCATGACTGGAGTTATCTGGAACAGCATCAGGAAATTTCCCGCTTCACCCGCGGCATGATCGCCTTTCGTAGCGTGCACCCGGTCCTGAGCAAGGAGCAATTCTACACAGACGACGAGATCCAGTGGTTTGGACCTCGGGGAGGATTGCCCGACTGGACCGACCCGAACCAAAAACAGTTCGCCTGTCTGATCAAAGAGGACGAACAGGGCGCTCTTTATCTGATGTTCAATGCAGGCACCGATGCGGTCGATTTTGTATTGCCTTCCGTGTCGCCGGAAGCGCGGTGGCATCTGGCCGTTGATACCGGCCGCGCCGCGACGCAGGACCTGTTTGCCGCGGGCGGGGAACCGCTTTGGGAAGATCAACAAAAGTACCAACTGGGCCCGCGATCCAGCGCGATACTTCTGGTTCGGGGAATGCACGGTCAAAGATGACAGACGGCGTTGACGGATGCCAAATGAACAACAAAAAGGAGTAGACAATGGAAATTTCTTTTCACGGTGCCGACCGGGGTGTCACCGGTTCCTGCCATTTGCTGAGCTGCGCGGGCAAGAAGATACTGATCGACTGCGGAATGTACCAGGGCGGCCGCGAGCTGGAGGAAGAGAACAGCGAGCCCTTCGGTTTCGATCCAAAAGAAATTGATTTTGTGCTTCTTACCCATGCCCACCTGGACCACTGCGGCCGCCTGCCGCTGCTGGCCAAGCGGGGATTTCGCGGCGAGATCATCACCACCGCAGCAACGCGCGAACTGGCCCGCCTGGTGATGGTGGATGCCGCGCATTTGCAGGAGGAAGAGGTGGAGCATCGGGGACACCGCTCCGCACGTCACGGCAAACACCGCCATGCTGCAGCCCCGCTTTATTCAATCGTGGATGCCTTTCTGGCGCTGGATTTTTTTGGCCGTGTCGGCAGTTACGGGCAGCCTGTACAGCTTGCACCGGGCATACGCGCAACCTTCTTTGACGCCGGCCACATCCTGGGATCGGCCTGCATACTTCTGGAGCTGGAAGAAAACGGGCGGCAGCGCAGCGTGCTGTTCTCCGGTGATCTAGGCAACAGCGGCCGGCCGCTGCTGCGCGACCCTGCGCCCCCGCCAAAAGCTGATGTTGTCGTGATGGAAACCACCTACGGTGACCGCTTGCACAAACCATTTCAGCCGTCGGTGGAAGAATTTTACGAAACGATTGTTGACACCTTTAAGCGGGGTGGCAATGTGATCATCCCGACTTTTGCACTGGAACGCGCGCAGGAACTGTTGTTCTTCCTTCGCGAGGGGGTCGAAAAAAACCGGCTGCCGCATGCTGTCCAGGT
>DIYV01000197.1 GCA_002429165.1 Gallionella sp. UBA6045
TCCTGCTCCGGCGGCATCAGCGAAGACCTGTTCCAGAAGATCGTCGCCGGCGCGGCGCTGGATGCCGGCGTGGACGCGCAGATCGTGCATTACCTGCACGCCAGCGCGGATCACCCGGTGCTGCTGAGTTTTCCGGAGGGGGCTTATTTGAAGGGGTTGGTGTTGCGGGTAGCTTAGCCAACAGCCCAACTGCAAAGGCCGTTCGTGCTGATAACCAGCGTTGGCTATCGTCTTTTGATGGCCTAGTCGAATGGCTATGTCAAAGCATGAATGAACAAAGCAACTTCGCCCGGGGTAGCCCGGCAGCTAGTCACCTGCCATCATTATTGATGTCATATTGGAGTGGATACTCAATCCGCACAACAGAATTAAGGAACCTCTGATTAAGTCCCACATGGTTGCGCATTCGACTTGAGTCCTTTCCCTGATCCAGGATGCTTTGCGATAAAATCGGGTGCGTGTTTGAATGCGCATTCAAATTGAATCGGAACTCCAGCATGAGAATAGAGTGGATCGACAGGAAACTGCAGTTGATCAAAAATGAGTTAGGGCTCGGCCCCGTTTTAGGGTCGGCCGCGTTGTTTCTGGCTGCGTCAGCATTACTGTTTGTTGTGTTGTGGTTCGTCGATTCCGCGCCGCCTAGCACCATCACGCTCATCGGAGGGCCCGCTGACAGCCTGTTTCAGCACAATGCCGATAAATACAGCGCCATATTGGCACGCAATGGGGTCAGGCTGAAGATCATTCCTTCTCAAGGCTCGCTCGAGAACCTGGTGCATCTGAGCGATCCATCTTTCCATAACGATGTGGGTCTTGTGCAGGGCGGCTTGATACAGAGCGGCTTGCTCAGCGGTTTAAACACGAGCAGTTTGGTATCGTTGGGCAGTGTTTTCTACGAACCTTTGCTGGTGTTCTACAAAGACAAAAAAGAGGTGGACAGGCTCGTGCAGTTCAAGGGCAAAAAACTGGCCATCGACCTGCCCGGCAGTGGCACGCACGCGCTGGCGACAACCCTGCTCAAGGCAAATGGTATCGACGAGAGCGACACGACTACCGAGCTGCTGGACATGGAGGCCGAAGACGGCGCAGCCGAACTGGTCTCGGGCAAGATAGACGCGGTGTTCCTGATGGGTGACTCGGCATCGATAAAACTGATTGGCAGTCTGCTACGCACTCCGGGTATACGGTTGATGAGTTTTGCTCAGGCTGATGCCTATACCCGCAAGTTCAATTATCTCAACAAGATCGAGTTGCCCGAAGGTGGTATCGACTTGGGCAAAGACATCCCGCCGCACAATGTCACGTTAATCGGACCAACAGTCGAACTGGTCGCGCGTAGCGGGCTGCATCCGGCACTGTCCGATCTGCTGCTGGAGGCTGCGCACGAGGTGCATGGCAAGGCCGGATTGTTGCAGCATCAGGGCGAGTTTCCCGCGCCTTTGGAGCACGAATTCCGTATCAGCGAAGACGCCGCTCGTTATTATCAATCTGGCAGAAGTTTCCTCTATCGCAATCTGCCATTCTGGATGGCGACATTGGTGAGCCGTCTGGTGGTCATACTCGTCCCGCTCATGGTGGTGTTGATCCCCGGCTTGCGCATATTGCCATCAGTGTATCGTTGGCGCATCCGCTCGCGTATCACCAAATGGTACGGCGCATTGCTGGAGTTGGAGCGCGGCCTACTCAAAGCGAACGATGCTGCGGCACAAGCGGAAATGCTCAAACGTCTGGATGAGATCGATCATTCCGTGAAGCGGATGAAAGTGCCCAAGATGTTCGGTGACCAATTCTATGTGCTGCGCCAGCACATCACTCTGGTACGTGAACGCTTGAAGGAAAACACCCAATAGGAGTTCTTGTCTTGCTAGGCTGTTTTTTGTGCGATTACTCGGAATTTCGGCAATTGGCACACAGCGCACACAATAGCTTCTGTTTTTCCTACCCCCGTGCGCCGCCGAGTAGCGCAGATTGGTCAGGGGTAGTCGGCGAGGACTGATGTAACAACTAGCCATTCGACTAAGCTGGCAAACGACGCCAGCCAAGTCGCTGGTTATGTTTGAGCGCGTAGCGCGAGTTCCGCAGCCGCCTGACCAGTCGAGCAACGCAGGGCACCGCGAAGCGGCGGCAAACCGGGGTCGCCTTTTCTTTGGTCACTTTCTTTTGGCGACGCAAAAGAAAGTGACTTGCTGCCGGGCAACCCCCGGCGAAGTTGAAGTTGTTTTTGATTGTTGGGTATCGTTGCACTCAACCCAACCTACAACAAAATACCTACGGCAAATTCACCATCGGCTTGAATCCAAGTTTGGCTTCCATGCTGTCCGCGCTGCTTCGCGCTTCACTCTGGCTGGCATACGGCCCGATATGCACACGCACCAATCCGTCTTTGGTGGACAGCTTGAGCTGCTTGCCATTGTCACCGAGTTTGCTGCGCATCTTTGCCAGATACGCTTCTGCGGCATCCTGTGTCTTGAATGCGCCGAGTTGCAGGTAAATCGCGGTGCCGCTGCTTGTCAATGAAGCAATTGCAGCGGGCGCAGTGCTGGCAGTCGCGGGTGCAGCCACCGGCATGGCAGCAGCGGAACCCGCGGCGGCAACCGGCGCTGCAACAACATCTGAAGCCGCAGCTGGAGCGGCAACAACAGCGGAGGCCGCAGCAGGATCAGCAACAGGTGCCAGATTTACAGGCGCGCTGTCCAGTGGTTGGCTCTGCAATGTGCTGGCAGAAATGCTATTGACAGTGACATTGGGATCGATGCTATCCACTTCGACTTCCGCACTGCCGTCACCAATGAGGTCCAGCTTGTACGCTGCAGTGTAGGAAAGGTCGATGATGCGATCCTTCATGAACGGGCCCCGGTCATTGATGCGCACGATGACCGACTTGTGATTGGCGAGATTCGTCACGCGCGCATAGCTGGGCAGCGGCAGCGTGGGATGCGCGGCGGTCATGGCATACATGTCATAGACCTCGCCGCTCGAAGTGCGCTCGCCGTTGAATTTTTTGCCATACCATGAGGCGGCCCCCCGTTCCCTGAAATTTCCAACCACGGTCATCGGCGTGTAGGTCTTGCCCAGCGCGATATAGGGGCGATTGGCATAACGGTGCAGCGGTTCGACTTTTGGCACCGCATCCGGTATCGCATCAAGAGTAACAGGGATATCAGTGCCCGGACCGTCCCCGGGGAGGTAGCCACCGCCTGTGGCCGGGCCCGGGGTTGCCGCCTTGCGCTGAGGAACAGTGCCGCATGCGGCGAGCAACAGTGTTGTTACGATCAGAACTACGGCCTTAATATTCATGCAATCTCCTATTAACCAACTGCCTGGCTACCGTTAACCAGCGGCTTGTGTCACCGGTTTCGGGCTGCTTGGCAGGATGGCTGTTTTATCAAGTTTTAACCAATTTCTTGTGTGTCTCTATACTCATCAGCATACCAAAACCGAGCAGCAGGGTCAGCATGGACGTGCCGCCGTAACTGATCAGCGGCAACGGCACGCCAACCACAGGCAGGATGCCGCTGACCATGGCCATATTGACGAATGCATAAGTGGCGAATGTCAGCGTGATGGAACCGGCCATCAAGCGCGTGAAATAGGTCGAGGCATGCGAGGTGATGATGAACCCGCGCCAGATCACGAAAGCGAACAGAGACAGCAGGATCAGGTTACCGACCAAACCGAACTCTTCGGAATAGACCGCGAATATAAAATCGGTGGTGCGCTCCGGCAGAAAATCGAGATGGGTCTGTGTGCCGTTCAGGTAGCCCTTGCCGAGAATGCCGCCAGACCCCACCGCGATGCTTGCCTGGATGGTGTGATAACCGTTGCCAAGCGCGTCCTGCGAAGGGTCGAGCAGCATCATGATGCGATGGCGCTGATATTCGTGCATCATCGACCACAGCACCGGGGCGCTGGCGATCCCGGCGACGAACAATCCGCCCATCACCCGCCAGCTCAGTCCAGCCAGGAATAATACATAAAACCCGCTCGCGGAGATCAGCAGCGACGTGCCCAGATCCGGCTGACGTGCGATCAGCAGTATCGGCAAGAGCAACAGCAGCGCGGCGATAAAATAATTTTTCAGCGTAAGCGTGGCTTCATGCTTCTCGAAATACCATGCCATCATCAACGGCACGCCGATCTTCATCAATTCGGACGGCTGTATGGTCATCACGCCGAGGTTCAACCAGCGTCGCGCACCGTGACTGATCTCACCGAACAGCGCCACGCCGATCAGCAATACCATCCCCAGCACATAAATAGGCACGGCGGTGCGCATCAGATAATGCAACGGCAGGTTGGCAACCACCCACATGCAGGCAAATGCCACCAGAATATTGCGCACCTGGCTCAGCGGGCGATCCCAGCTTGCA
>DIYV01000188.1 GCA_002429165.1 Gallionella sp. UBA6045
TTTTATCTGAAGGACTTGGCGGCCGATTTCCACAGCTACTATAATGCCTCCCGCTTTCTGGTCGAGGACGAGTCAGTCAAGACGGCGCGGTTGGCATTGATTGCCGCGGCGGCACAGGTGATACATAACGGACTGGCCTTGCTGGGTGTGAGCGCTCCCGAAAAAATGTAAAGCCTGGAAAGATGCGATGAAAACGAACGGATACAATATGAACAGGGACAACGGCAACAAAAAAGCCGCGCCGGGCAAGAGCGGGAATTCCCTGGGGGTCGGCATTCTTGCCGGCATGGTCATCGGTGTCGCCCTGGCCGCTGCAGTGGCATGGTTTCTCAAGAAGTCTCCGAGCCCGTTCGTGAACAGGGAACAGCCGGCTTTGGAGAAACCTGATACGGCCAAGCCTGCGACCCCTGCTGCAACAGAACAACCGGCTGTAACAGCTGATGGCAAGCAGCGTTTCCAGTTTTACCAGATTCTGACCAATAAACAGAAAGCGACTGCCGTTGCACCGGCCAGGTCTGCTGATCAAGCCAAAACTGCGGACAGGAACCAGCCTGCCAAATCCCTGTCTGCAGCCTACGAGCCACAGATATTGCAGGCAGGATCATTTCCCAATGTCAATGATGCCGAGAATCTCAAGGCTAAACTGGCCTTGCTGGGTGTCGAAGCCAGCATCCAGACCGCGACAATCAAGGATAAGGGTGTGTGGTATCGCGTGCGTCTGGGGCCATACAAAAATGCGGATGAATTGGATCGTGCACGCGGTTTTCTGAAACAAAACGGGGTGAATAGCACTCCGATGCGTGTGCAATAGGCATCTTCACAATCACCAAAGAGGAGCGATACATGAAAAGCTTGATAAGGAGTATGGTTGTTGCGGTAGCACTGCTGGTAAGCGGTGCGGCATTAGCCGATGCGCAACTCGGCAAAGATTACACTTTGCTGAATCCGCCACAACCAACCAGTACCAAGAAAATTGAGGTGCTGGAGTTTTTCTTTTACGGCTGTTCGCACTGTTATCATTTGCATCCGCTGTTAAGCGCATGGGAAAAGACCATGCCCCGGGATGTGGAACTGACTTTCGTGCCCACCGTTTTCCGTGATTCCTGGGAACCGATGGCTTATACCTACTACGCGCTGGAAAGCATGGGTAAACAGGCACAGTTACACGATGCACTGTATCGTGCCTGGAACGAAGAAAATATGGCTCTGGTCGATGAGAACAAGATTGCCGATTTTGTCGCCAAACATGGCGTTGATCGGGCAAAGTTTACCGCCGCTTACAATTCCTTCGCGATGCAAAGCATGGTGACTCGCGCCAAGCAAATGATACGCAGTTACGGTATCAACGGCACACCTACTCTGGTGGTGGACGGAAAATATGTGATCGAAGGTCTGCAGCCGGAAGATGCCATCCGCGCACTTAAAGAGGTCATCGTGATGGCGCGCAAGACGCACGGCAAATAACCAACTTCCGGACAGCCGGCCGGACTTCTGCCCCAAACGATGATTGTTGAAATGCCCCTCAGTGTAGCCGGCTGGCCATTCGGCTTAACATGCAAAAGATGCATGTTAAGCCCACCCGCACGGGGTCGCTTTGCAGGCGACTTGCAACCAGCCGGAGGCTGGGCAAGATCGTCACCGCCGTGGTTGTAAACCGACTAATACCAAAGGCAGGCAATCCACTACGCAATAAATCGCGTGTGGAGTTGACACAGCCGGAACAACCACGCAGGCTGGTCAGCCTTGCATGGCCAATCGACTAGTCATGCAAAAGACGCATGTCAAGTCGCTGGTCATCACCGGGGCGTCCAGCGGTCTGGGTTTGGCCCTCGCGCGTTACTATCTCGAGCGCGGTGCGACAGTCGCCGCCATCGCCCGCCGCGGCGAGTTGCTGCAAGATCTTGCAGATGAATTTCCCGGACAGGTTTTTTGCTACGCACTGGATGTGCGGGATTCGCATGCTCTCCAGGAAGCCGCAAACGGTTTTATCGCGCACGCCGGCGTGCCGGATATCGTCATTGCCAATGCCGGTGTGAGCATCGGCACGCTGACCCGCCATGCCGAAGACAATGAAGTGTTCCAGCATGTAATGGATATCAACGTGCTGGGCGCAGTGAAGACCTTTCAGCCGTTCGTGGAGGCCATGCGCGCAGCCGGCAGCGGCCGGCTGGTCGGCATCGCCAGCGTCGCGGGCTTCCGCGGCCTGCCGGGGGCAGGCGCTTACTCCGCCTCCAAGGCCGCACTGATCTCCTATCTGGAAAGCCTGCGCATAGAATTGCGCAGTAGCGGCGTCAAGGTGGTGACCATCTGCCCCGGCTACATCAGGACGCCGATGACCGACATGAATTCCTACCCCATGCCGTTCATGCTGGAAGCGGGCGAGGCAGCGCGACGCATGGCGCGCGCGATCGAACGTGGGAAATCGTTTGCGGTGGTGCCATGGCAGATGGCGCTGGTCGGGCGCGCGCTGAAACTGTTGCCGAACTGGCTGTACGATGTCCTGTTTAGCCGTGCGCCGCATAAGCCGCGCATCAAGGATATTTAGCCCGCCAGTTTTTTCTTCAGGATGTCGTTGAGCTGGGCCGGGTTGGCTTTGCCATTGCTGGCCTTCATCGCCAGGCCGACGAAGAAGCCGAACAACTTGTCCTTGCCGCTGCGGTATTCTGCGACCTTGTCGGCATTGGCGGCGATGATCTCGTCCACGATTGCTTCGATTGCGCCGCTGTCGGAAACCTGTTTCAGCCCTTTGGCTTCGATGATGCTGTCGGCATCGCCACCTTCCGCCCACATGGTGCGGAATACTTCCTTGGCTGCCGCGTTGGAGATGGTGCCGTCGGCGATGCGCTTGAGCATGCCACCGAGTTGTTGCGGCGTGACCGGACTTTGCTGCATTTCCAGGCCGTCACGATTCAATTGTGCACTGACTTCGCCGATCAGCCAGTTGGCGCACAGCTTGGCCTCAACCCCTCCCGGCCTCCCCTTGTCAGGGGAGGAGCTGGCTTCCCCCCTGACAAGGGGGGATTGAGGGGGGTTAAGCGCTGCCTCGAAGAAATCCGCCACCTCGCGCGAAGCCGTGAGGATGCCAGCATCGTAGGACGATAGTCCAAAGTCTTTCACATAACGATTGCGTTTTGCTTCTGGAAGTTCCGGCAGCGTGGCGCGCACCTGCTCTTTCCATTCCTCGCTTATCTCCAGCGGCAGCAGGTCAGGGTCGGGGAAGTAGCGGTAGTCGTGCGCTTCTTCCTTGCTGCGCATCGCATGGGTTGTGCCTTTGTCCGCATCGAACAACACTGTCGCCTGGTGAATTTTGCCGCCGTTTTCCAGCGTATCGATCTGCCACTGCACTTCGTAGTCGATGGCCTGCTGCATAAACTTGAACGAGTTGAGGTTCTTGATCTCGCGGCGCGTGCCCAGCGGTCCGCCGGGGCGGCGCACCGACACGTTGACGTCGCAGCGGAACGAGCCTTCCTGCATGTTGCCGTCGCAGATGCCGATCCAGCGCACCAGCGAGTGCAGGGTCTTGGCATAGGCCACCGCCTCGGCCGCCGAACTCATGTCCGGCTCGGAAACGATTTCCAGCAGCGGCGTTCCGGCGCGATTCAGGTCAACTCCGGTAAGGCCCTGGGACTCGCCGTGTACCGATTTCCCCGCATCCTCTTCCAGATGGGCACGGGTGATGCGCACCACTTTCTCATAGGGCTTGGCGTTGCCGGACAACGGTTCAACCAGTATCGTCAGCACACCCTGTCCCACTACCGGCAGATCGAACTGGCTGATCTGGTAACCTTTGGGCAGATCAGGATAGAAATAATTTTTGCGCGCGAACACTGAGCGGGGCGCGATGTGCGCGCCGACCGCGAGGCCGAACTTGATCGCGCGTTCCACCGCGCCTTTGTTCAGCACCGGCAACACGCCGGGCAGCGCGATGCTCACCGCGTCCGCCTGGGTGTTCGGCTCGGCACCATAGGTGGTGGAGGCGCCTGAAAATATTTTGCTGCTGGTCGAAAGCTGGGTGTGCACTTCCAGCCCGATGACAATTTCCCATTCGGGTGCCCGGACAATAGTTTTATGTATCATGCTCATGTCCTTACAGCCCGATGTTTTGCGGAGTGTGATCGTGATGATCGGTCGCCAGCTGGTATTGGTGCGCGACGTTCAGCATCTGTGCCTCGGCAAAATAATTGCCGATGATCTGCAGCCCGACCGGGCGGCCATTGCTGCCAAACCCCGCCGGGACCGACATGCCGGGCAGACCGGCCAGATTCACCGCGATGGTATAGATGTCTGACAGGTACATCTGCACCGGGTCGTCGCCCTTCTCGCCCAGATTGAAGGCGGTGGAAGGACTGGTCGGCCCCATGATCACATCGCATAGCCTGAACGCATCATCAAAATCCTGGGCGATCAGGCGGCGGATCTTCTGCGCCTGCAGGTAATAGGCATCGTAATAACCGTGCGACAGCACATAAGTGCCGATCATGATGCGGCGTTTCACTTCCTCGCCGAAGCCCTGCGCGCGGCTTCTTTCGTACATCTCGGTGAGGTCGCCGTATTCCGGCGCGCGGTAGCCGTAGCGCACGCCGTCGTAGCGCGAAAGGTTGCTGGAGGCTTCCGCCGGGGCCAGCACGTAATAAACCGGAACAGCCAATCTGGAATTCGGCAGGCTGATGTCAACGATGGTTGCGCCCAGCTTTTTGTATTCACCTATCGCCGCGTTTACGCAGCCGGCGACATCCTGTGCCAGACCTTCGGCAAAGAATTCTCTGGGCAAACCGATGCGCAGACCGGCCAGGGGTTTATTCAGTTCGCGGGCATAATCCTCCTTGTCGCGCTTCAGACTGGTGGAATCGCGTTCGTCGAAACCGGTCATCACGTTCAGCAGCAGCGCCAGATCCTCCGCGCTGCGCGCCATCGGCCCGGCCTGATCCAGGCTGGAGGCAAAAGCGATCATGCCGTAGCGCGACACCGTGCCGTAAGTCGGCTTGATGCCGGAGATGCCGCACAGCGCCGCGGGCTGGCGTATCGAGCCGCCGGTGTCGGTTCCGGTTGCGGCAGCGCATAATCGAGCCGCCACGGCGCAGGCCGCGCCGCCCGAGCTGCCGCCGGGCACGGCGTTCCGGTCCCAGGGATTTTTCACTGTGCCGAAATGCGAGGTTTCGTTGGACGAGCCCATGGCAAATTCGTCCATGTTGGTCTTGCCCAGATTCACCGCTCCGGCATTATTGAACTGAGTGATGACATGCGCATCATAGGGTGCGATGAAGTTTTCCAGCATCTTCGAACCGCAGGTGGTGCGCCAGCCCTTGGCACAGAAGATGTCCTTTTGCGCGACCGGAATGCCGGTGAGCGGCTGTGCCTTGCCGCCGGCCAGCAGTGTATCGGCACGGCGTGCCTGATCCAGGCTGGTTTCGGCTTTGATGGTGACGTAGGCGTTCAACGCGGGATTGAGCTCGGCAATGCGGTCGAGATAGAGTTGTGTCAGTTCCACGCTGCTGATTTTTCCGGCGCGCAGTGCGCTGCCGAGTTGATGCAAACTTGAGTTAATCATGATCAGGATTATTCAATGACTTGTGGAACGAGATACAAACCTGCTTCGACCTGGGGCGAGCCCTTGTATTGCGGGGCAAGGGACTGGAACAGCTCGCGCTGGTCGCCTTCCGTCACCACATCTTCGCGCAGCCGTTGTGTCACATCCTGGGCATGGGACATGGGGGTGATGCCATTGGTGTCGACGGCCTGCATTTCGGCGATCAGGTCGAAAATACCGGAAAGTTGCTCGCGGGCGGATTCGATTTCCGTTTCAGTCATCCCCAGCCTTGCCAGGCTGGCGACTTTGCGGACATCTGCATTGGTCAGGGACATAGTAAAAACTTTATAGAAATAAGTCTAATAGGGTATCATATAAGGGTTTATCGACGCACCTCTTTGACTACAGGACAAGACATGTTTGGATTTTTGAAAGGCTATTTTACGAATGATTTGGCGATTGACCTCGGCACGGCAAACACGCTGATCTGGGTGCGCGGACAGGGCATCGTGCTGGATGAACCGTCAGTGGTGGCGATACGCCAGGAGATGGGGCCGAACGGCAAGAAAGTTGTCCAGCAGGTCGGGCTTGCCGCAAAGCAGATGATGGGCCGCACGCCCGGCAGCATCACCGTGATCCGCCCTATGAAGGATGGCGTGATCGCCGACTTCACCGTTACCGAGCTGATGCTCAAGCATTTTATCCGCAAGGTTTACAAGGCGGGCATATTCAGCCCCAGTCCGCGTATTGTGATTTGTGTGCCGTGCGGTTCCACCCAGGTGGAACGGCGCGCGATCCGCGAATCGGCAGTTGGTGCCGGAGCTCGTCGTGTGGAACTGATCGAAGAGCCCATGGCGGCTGCGATCGGTGCGGGTCTGCCGGTGGAAGAAGCGACCGGTTCGATGGTGGTAGACATCGGAGGCGGCACCACGGAAGTGGGCGTAATCTCTCTGGGCGGACCGGTGTATTCCGGTTCGGTGCGCGTCGGCGGCGACAAGTTCGACGAGGCGATCATCAATTACATCCGCCGCAATTACGGCATGCTGATCGGCGAAGCCACTGCCGAACAGATCAAGAAAACGATAGGTTCCGCTTTCCCCGGCAGCGAGGTGCGCGAGATGGAAGTGACCGGGCGCAATCTGGCCGAGGGAGTGCCGCGCAGTTTCACCATTTCCAGCAATGAAGTGCTCGAAGCGATGACCGATCCGCTCAACAACATCGTCAGCGCGGTGAAGACTGCGCTTGAGCAAACCCCGCCCGAGCTCGGCGCGGACATTGCCAACAAGGGCATGGTGTTGACAGGCGGCGGCGCGCTATTGCGCGATCTGGACCGCCTGTTGATGGAAGAAACCGGTTTGCCGGTGTTGATTGCCGACGATCCGTTGACCTGCGTGGTGCGCGGTTCCGGCATTGCACTGGAACACATGGATAAATCGACCAGCATCTTCACCACCGAATAATTTTCATTGCCCGACAGGGTGATGAAAAAAGCAGTTATGCCGAGCGGGATAGTTTTTCCATACCCTGCTTGTTCTCAAAGATCCGCGATGGAATATAGTTGATAGACAGCACGCAATCTTTCCAGTTTTTCAATCGCGGCCCCAGTCCGGTGGCGCGGCTGGTTTTTTTTGCTGTGCTCTCGTTGCTGCTGTTGTTCGTGGACGCCCGCTATCGCTATCTGGAATCGACGCGCAGCGCTTTGTCGGTGCTGATCTCGCCGATACAGCGGCTGGCAGCCCTGCCGGACGCATTGTGGCAACAGGTGGGCGATTTTTTTATCACACAGAGCAGGCAACATGATCTGATAAGGCAGAACGATGATTTGAAACTGCAGCATCAGAACGACGCTGCGCAATTGCTGCAGTTGCAAGCATTGGAATTGGAAAACCAGCATTTGCGCAATCTGGATGCGCTGCCGATACGCAGCCAATTCACCACCCAATTGGTCCAGGTCATTTATGCCGAGCGCGACGTATTCAGGCGCAAAGTGCTTATCGACAAGGGTGCGGATGCGGATGTGAAGCTCGGGCAGGTGGTGATGGATGATGTCGGTATCATCGGCCAGATCACCCGCGTCTATCCCTGGCTTTCCGAAGTCACCCTGATAACCGAAAAAAACCAGGCCGTGCCGGCGCAAGTGCTGCGCAATGGATTGCGCACCATCGTGTTTGGCGCCGGAGATATCAGCCAGTTGTCATTGCGTTATATGCCGGCCAGCGCGGATATCCAGATCGGCGATGTGCTGGTCACTTCCGGCATAGACGGCACTTATCCGCCGGGCATCCCGGTCGCAAAGGTTATAACGATCGAGCGCGATCCAGACTATCCCTTTTCGAACGTTACCTGCCTGCCGATCGCCGGAGTGGATAATCACCGCCATCTGCTGATATTGTCCGACATGCCCAAGTTGCCCCAGCGTCCGGATGAAAAATCCGGGGCGTCAAATGCCGGTAATCGCGTGAAGTTCCGGAGAAGTAATTAGATGCCCTATTTCTCCATGCAAGCCAAACCTGAAATCCAGCGGCCGGTCAGCAACATTTTTATTGTGTCCAGCGTACTGGTCGCGCTGTTTTTGAATGGGCTCCCCTGGGCAGGCGTCGGGCTGATATTGCGCCCGGACTTTGTGGCGTTGGTTCTGTTGTATTGGTGTATGCACAAGCCGTTGCGTGTCGGGATCGGATTGTCGTGGGCGGTGGGGATACTCGCCGACGTGTCGGATGCCACTCTGTTTGGCCAGCACGCGCTCGCTTATACTCTGCTCGCTTTCGGCGGAGTGGTGCTGCATCGCAGGCTGCAGATGTTCGATTTGCGCCAGCAGACCATTCAGGTGTTCGGGATATTCGCTTTGACTTACGCAGTATATGCGGTGGTGAATTGGCAGGCGAATGGCTACGTGGTGTGGCCGTATTTGTTGGGTTGTGTGACTTCGACTTTGCTATGGATGCCGCTCAGTATCATGTTCCGGGCAATGCGGCAGAACAAAATGCGGCAGAACAGAATGGATCGTAATCGTCCATGAAGAAGCACGTTGAGTTTAAAAACCACCAGCGCGAGATTTTTCATTTCCAGTTGCGGTTGTTCTTTGGCATCGGCTTTGTCTCGGTGTTGCTGGCGATCCTGCTGCTGCGTTTCGTCTATCTTCAGGGGGTGCGCCACAGTTATTACCAGACGCTGTCGGAAAGCAACCGCATCGCCATCGTCCCGATCGTTCCCAATCGCGGCCTGATAGTGGACCGCAACGGCGTGGTGCTGGCGCGCAACTATTCCGGTTACACGCTGGAGATAAACCGGAGCAAAACAGCGGATATCGAGGCCACTATAAACGATCTGTCCACGCTGGTGGAAATCACCAACAAGGATCGCAGACGTTTCAAAAAACAGCTCGCCGAGACCCACAACTTTGAAACACTGGTGATCCGCAGTCACCTGAGCGATGTGGAAGTCGCGCGCTTTGCCGCGCAGCAATACCGATTTCCGGGAGTCGAGATCAAGGCGAGATTGTTTCGCGATTATCCGTTCGGTGAAAAGACCTCCCATATGATCGGTTATATCGGGCGCATCAACGATACCGAGGTAACTCAACTTGAAGATGAGGATCTGGCGGCAAATTATCGCGGCTCGGATTACATCGGCAAGACCGGCCTGGAGCAGAGCTACGAAAGCGATCTGCACGGTACCACCGGCATAGAACAGGTCGAAGTGGATGCGAATGGGCGCGCGGTGCGGGTGATTTCACGCACCGCGCCCGTCCCCGGCAACACACTGGTATTGAGCATTGATATAAAATTGCAGGAGATCGCCGAGCAATCGTTTGGCATATATCGCGGCGCGCTGGTCGCGATAGACCCGAACAATGGTGAAGTGCTGGCCTTCGTCAGCAAGCCCGGATATGACCCCAACCTGTTCATAGACGGTATCGATCCGCAAAGTTGGGATGAATTGAACAACTCGCCGGATGTGCCGCTCACCAATCGCGCGCTGCGCGGCCAATATCCGTCAGGCTCGACCATCAAGCCTTTCATGGCGCTTGCCGGACTGTATTATCACACCCGAACGCCGGAGCAAACCATCAACGATCCCGGCGTATATTATTTGCCGGGCAGCAGCCGCCAGTATCGCGATTGGAAGGTGGGCGGCCACGGCAGCGTGAACATGTTCAAGGCCATACAGATGTCCTGCGATACCTATTTCTACGGTCTGGCAACCGATATGGGCATAGACAACATTTACAACTATCTGTCGCGCTTTGGTTTTGGCAAGAAGACTGGTATCGATCTGGAGGGTGAAACTTCCGGTTTGCTGCCTTCGCGTGAATGGAAAATGAAACGCTACAACCAGATCTGGTATCCGGGTGACACCGTGTCGGTCGGAATCGGGCAGGGTTACAGCCTGGTCACTCCCATGCAGCTGGCATATGCCACTGCCACGCTGGCAAACAACGGTGTGGCATACCAGCCCCATCTGGTAAAAGAAGTGCAAAGTCCGCGCAGCAGCGAGAATCGTTCCATCGGCAAGCCACCCCTGTACGATTTGAACATCGACCCGAAGGCTCTGGATCTGCTCAGGCGTGCCATGATAGCCGTCACGCAACCCGGCGGCACGGCGGTATACGCAAACATGGGTGCACCCTACCAAATTGCCGGCAAGACCGGCACGGCACAGGTGGTTGCGATGAAGCAGGGTGAGAAATATAACGCCAAGGATTTCAGTGAGCGGAATCGTGACCATGCCTGGTTCATCGCCTACGCCCCTGCCGACAAACCCCGGATCGCATTGGCGGTGCTGGTCGAAAACGGCGGCCACGGGGGCACCACAGCGGCACCCATCGCGCGCAAGGTGTTCGATTATTACCTGCTAGGGAAAGAGCCGAAGCCATTGACTCCCGTGGAAGTGAAAGAGGACGAACAATATGACTAGGCGACAGCTCTGGGAACGTTTCATCGCGCATATCGACCGGCAGCTGTTGCTGGGTATCGCCCTGCTGATGCTGACCAGCCTGCTGGTGTTGTACAGCGCCGATAATGCAAGCTGGGATCGCCCGCTGA
>DIYV01000203.1:0-1171 GCA_002429165.1 Gallionella sp. UBA6045
GACAAGCCTATCGTCGGCGTGGCGAACGCACACAGCACCATCACACCATGCAATATGGGAATCGGCGCATTGGCCTTGCGTGCCGAAGCCGCGTTGAAAAAAGCCGGCGCGATGCCGCAGGTGTTTGGCACGATCACCATTTCGGACGGCATCTCGATGGGCACCGAAGGCATGAAATATTCGCTGGTGTCGCGCGAAGTGATCGCCGATTCAATCGAAACCGTGTGCAACGGCCAGAGCATGGACGGTGTGCTCACCATCGGCGGCTGCGACAAGAACATGCCGGGTGCGATGATCGCGATCGCGCGTTTGAACATTCCATCCATCTTTGTTTACGGCGGCACGATCAAGCCCGGTCACTACCATGGCCACGACCTGACCATCGTGAGTTCGTTCGAAGCGGTGGGCCAGTACACGGCTCACAAGATCGATGAAACAGAGCTGACGGAGATCGAGCGTCATGCCTGTCCGGGTGCGGGTTCCTGCGGCGGCATGTACACCGCGAACACCATGTCTTCAGCCATTGAGGCGATGGGTATGAGCCTGATGTATTCATCCACCATGGCGGCGGAGGATCTGGAAAAAGCGGAGAACACCGCGAAGTCTGCCGAAGTGCTGGTGAACGCGATCAGGAAGCAGATACTGCCGCGCCAGATATTGACGCGCAAAGCTTTCGAGAACGCGATCGCGGTGATCATGGCGGTGGGCGGTTCAACCAACGCGGTGCTGCATCTGTTGTCCATCGCGCATGCCGCGCAGGTGACGCTGACCATTGATGATTTTGAAATCATCCGTGCGCGGGTGCCGGTGTTGTGCGATCTGAAGCCGTCCGGAAAATATGTCGCTACCGATCTGCATCAGGCCGGCGGCATTCCGCAGGTGATGAAGATACTGCTGGCAAACGGCGCGTTGCATGGCAATGAGATGACCATCACCGGGCAGACCATTGCCGAGGTGTTGAAGGATGTGCCGGACGAGCCCGGAAAGGATCAGGACGTGATACGCCCCTGGAACAATCCGATCTACGCACAGGGACACCTTGCCATCCTGAAGGGTAATCTCGCACTGGAAGGCGCAGTGGCCAAGATCACCGGCGTCAAACTGGCCAAGATCACCGGGCCGGCGCGCGTGTTCGATTCGGAAGAGGCGTGTATGGAAGCCATCCTGGCGC
>DIYV01000203.1:1334-2742 GCA_002429165.1 Gallionella sp. UBA6045
ACTTACGGGATGGTGGTCGGGCATGTCGCTCCTGAAGCCGCAGTGGGTGGCACGATCGCGCTGGTCAACGAGGGTGACTCGGTGACCATCGATGCTGATCAACGCCTGTTGCAACTGAATGTGAATGATGAGGAACTGGCTCGCCGTCGCGCCGCCTGGCAACCGCCCGAGCCGCGTTACACACGCGGCGTGCTGGCGAAATACGCCAGGCTGGTGTCGACGGCAAGCAAGGGTGCCGTGACGGATTAGAGGGTTATTTTGATTGGCATGGCAATTTTTTCATGTAGGAGCGCAACTTGTTGCGCGATTTTTCGCCCGATAAATCGGGCTCCTACGGGGGTTGAGCTGTTCAGAAGATTGCCGTGAATTAAATTTTTTTGAATATTTTATTGGAGCTTTGAAGATGTCTGAAATTACTGCAAGTATGGTCAAGGAATTGCGCGAGATGACAGGTCTTGGCATGATGGAATGCAAAAGGGCGCTGGTCGAGTCAAAAGGCGATTTGAAAGCGGCTGAAGAACAGATGCGCATCAAGAGCGGCGCCAAGGCGAGCAAAGCAGCCAGCCGTGTGACCGCTGAAGGCGTGGTCAGCACATATATTTCGAACGACGGGAAGACCGGCGCACTGGCGGAAGTGAACTGCGAGACCGACTTCGTTGCGAAGAATGATGACTTTATTGCGTTCGCAAAAAACGTGGCCGAGACCGTGGCGAAGAACAATCCGGACGATCTCGACGCGCTGTCCGGCATGGCGATCGTGAACGGTTCCGGAACCGTGGAGGAAACACGCAAGGCGCTGGTCATGAAGCTGGGCGAGAATGTCAGCGTCCGCCGCTTCGAGCGTTACGCGACCACAACCGGCAAGCTGTCCAGTTATCTGCACGGCAGCAGGATCGGCGTGCTGTTGAACTTCGCCGGTGGCGACGAAGCGCTGGGCCGTGATATCTCCATGCATATCGCCGCCAGCAAGCCGAAGTCGATCGATGTTTCAGGCGTGAATCCGGAAGAGATCGCCACCGAACGCCGTATCGCTATAGAGAAGGCGCGTGAAGGCGGCAAGCCGGAGGCGATGCTGGAAAAAATAGCCGACGGCACTGTGCAGAAGTTCCTCAAGGAAGTGACGCTGCTGGGGCAGGTGTTCGTCAAGGCCGAAGACGGCAAACAGACCATAGAGCAACTCTTGAAATCCAAGGGCGCATCGGTCACCGCATTCCAGATGTTCGTGGTGGGCGAGGGTATCGAGAAGAAGGTCGAAGATTACGCCGCTGAAGTGGCTGCAGCCGCTGCAGAGGCTGCCAAGGGATAATGTCATGAGCACACCCGCCTATAAACGCATCCTGCTCAAACTGAGCGGCGAAGCCCTGATGGGCGACGACAGTTACGGCATCAACCGCGAGGTTATCGCGCG
>DIYV01000110.1:0-4124 GCA_002429165.1 Gallionella sp. UBA6045
CGGCTGCCGCATGCTGTCCAGGTATTCCTGGATTCCCCGATGGCGATATCGGCTACCGAGATATTCAAGCACCACCCTGAGTGCTATGACGCTGAGACCGCCGCATTGTTTAGTGCAGGGCGGGATCCCTTTCACTTGCCGGGGCTGCATTTTACCCGCGAAACGGAGGCGTCCATTGCGATCAATCATATCGGCGGCGGTGCCATTATCATGGCCGGATCGGGCATGTGCACGGGCGGACGGATCCGGCATCATCTGCAACAGAATATTTCGCGTGAAGAATGCAGCATAATATTTGTCGGTTACGCAGCCACAGGCACACTTGCACGACATGTCATCGACGGTGCAAGGGAAGTCCGAATTTACGGGGAAAAGATACCCGTGCGCGCCAAAATCCATACCATCAACGGTTTTTCGGCACATGCCGATCAGGCCGAACTGCTCGCGTGGCACAGGCAGACCGGCAATCCTGAACGTACTTTTCTCGTGCATGGCGAAGAAGAAGTCATGCGTCAGTTTGCAACCCACCTGAAAGGAACTGAAATTGTCATGCCTGCGTTGAATGAAAGTTTCACTATTTAATCGGCGATCAATATTAATCGAGACAACTCTCCCGTAACTGGAATCAACATGAAATCCGCTGGCACACGCATCCTGATTGCTCGGGATAACCGACACCAGTTCAGATATGCGCGATTTGCTCGCGCAGGAATCCGGTGATGTGCGAGAGGCTGAAGCAGTTGGGCTGTTTTGTTACCAGGCGAAGAAGTGGATAGGCGCATTTGCAGCGGCATCCATCTTCGTTGGAAACAAATTTTCTTTTTTCCTGATTATGCGGTCGTTGGTGCGATAACGCACATAAGTAGTTGGCGATGAGGAGTAGCCTCGGGAGTTGCTTCAGGTGGCATGCTTTGACATGGCGTTTCATTCTGGGTAGGTCGAGTGCGGTAATCGAGGACGAAGAAAAGTAATAACAACATGCAGACTCTATTTTTACGCTGGCAAAACTGGATGGTCAGAAAAATGCATCCGCGCCCGCTTGCGGGAGAGCCGCCTTTGCGGGCCGAGTTGTTCAGCGTCGAACAATTGGCGCGACATGCCAAAGCGCTTGCGGACTATCATCAGGTTGTCACCCGGCGTGGTTCCAACCGTCTGTTGGACAGGTTGGTTCAAAACGAGGACACATTAAGAGCTTTTAATCAATCGACCCTCGCCCTGCATCCGGGCCGACGCATCACACCCGCCGGCGAATGGCTGCTCGACAACTTCTACCTGATCGAAGAGCAGATTCAAATGGCCAGGCGGCATCTGCCCAAGGGCTACAGCCGGGAATTGCCTCGTCTATTGAATGGCTCGTCGGCCGGACTGCCGCGCGTTTACGATATCGTGCTCGAATTGATCTCGCATGAGGATGCGCAGATTGATGCGGGTTCGCTCAGCGCCTTCATCGCCGCTTACCAAACGGTGGATTCCTTGAAGCTGGGCGAGTTGTGGGCCATTCCCATCATGTTGCGCCTGGGGCTGATTGAAAATCTCCAGCGCGTCGCCACCCTGCTGACTATCGCCCGAGCGGATCGCGATCTTGCGGCCGTGTGGATCGATCGTTTGCAGGATATGGCGGAGAAAGACCCGTCTCACCTCGTCATCGTGGTGGCCGACATGGCGAAGTCCGATTTTCCCCTGTCCAGTTCGTTCGTGGCGGAATTCAGTCAGCGCTTGTCGCGACAAAGTCCGGTGTTGCATCTCGCGCGAAGCTGGCTCGAACAGCGGGTCATTGAGCAAGGTTCATCCGTCGAGCATCTGGTCCAACAAGAAAGCCAAAATCAGGCAGCCGACCGGGTTTCCGTCAGCCACAGCATTGCCAGCCTTCGTTTCCTGAGCGCAATGGACTGGAAGGCGTTCGTGGAATCCCTGAGTCTGGTCGAGGAGACTTTGCGCTCGGATCCGGCAGGCGTTTACAGGAAGATGGATTTCTCGACCCGGGATCGCTATCGCCATTCGGTCGAAGCCATCTCCCGGTACAGCCGGTTTTCGGAAGCGGAGGTCGCGCGCAAGGCCGTGCAACTGGCGGCAGACGGCGCACGTCTAAAGGGACACGAAGATCGAACCGCACATGTGGGCTTCTATCTGGTAGACCAAGGCCACGCCATGCTGGGGCGCATGGCGAATGTGCGATGGCCCCAAGGTACGATTATCGAGCGCAGCATCCGCCGTTTTCCGCTGACATTTTATGTGGGCGGTATCGCGGCAATGACTTTGCTCGCCACGTTCGTGTTTGTGCAGCAGGCCGAGACGCTGGCAGTGCAGGGATGGAAACTCGTATTCTTTACTCTTGTTGGACTCCTTTGCGCCAGCCAGCTGGCCGTGGCGCTGATGAACTGGCTGTCCACGCTGTTGGTGAAACCCTGCCTGCTCCCGCGCCTGGATTATTCTTCCGGCATCACGCCCGATTGCCGGGCTATGGTGGTGATTCCCACCATGCTCACGAGCCTGGCCGGGGTTGATCGCCTGATCGAGACTTTGGAAATCCATCATCTCGCGAATCGGGATCAACACCTGCACTTCGCCTTGCTGACGGATTTTCGCGACGCGGCGGAGGAGATTCTGCCCGAGGATCAAGTATTGCTTCAGCGGGCGATAGCCGGTGTCGAGATGCTGAACCATAAATATCCATCCGCGAACCAGACTCTTTTCTTTCTGCTTCATCGCCCGCGCCGCTGGAACGCCGCAGAAGGCGTGTGGATGGGTTACGAACGCAAGCGGGGCAAACTCATGGAGTTCAACGCGCTCCTCCGTGGCGGTTCCCGCGACTGCTTTTCGGAGATCGTGGGAGAGACGGCCATCCTGCCGTCAATCAAGTATGTCATCACGCTCGACACAGACACCCAGCTTCCGCGCGATGCCGCCCGGCAGCTTGTGGGCACGATGGCCCATCCATTGAACCGTCCGGTATTCGATGACGTACGTGAAATTGTCACCACAGGCTACGGCATTCTGCAGCCGCGCATCGGCGTGAGTCTGCCGAGTTCACGACGTTCCTGGTTCGTCCGGCTTTTTGCCGGCGATGCGGGCATTGATCCTTACACGCGCGAAGTGTCAGACGTGTATCAGGATGTATTTCAGGAAGGTTCATATATAGGGAAAGGCATTTACGATGTGGACGCTTTCGAGCGGGCCATGCACGGACGCTTTCCGGAAAATACCATACTCAGCCACGATCTGCTGGAAGCGTGTCATGCCCGTTCCGCGCTGGTGAGCGACGTGGAGTTATTCGAGGAATATCCTTCCCGCTATAACGTGGACATGGCCCGGCGTCACCGATGGATACGCGGCGATTGGCAGATCACGCAATGGCTGCTGCCGCGTGTGCCGGGCGCTGGCGCCGGCCGCATTGCCAATCCGCTTTCCGTGCTGTCGCAGTGGAAGATACTCGACAACCTGAGGCGCAGCCTCGTCCCGGTTGCGCTGGTGTTGCTGTTGCCGGGCGCATGGCTGCTGTTTCCGGAACTCGGCGGCCTGGGGCCGCTTCTGGTCGTTGCCATTATCGCATTCCCCGGATTGTTGGCGCTGGGTAGCGTGTTTCGCAAGTCGCCGGATCTGACATGGTCCATGCATTTGCGCGGCGTGGCCGATACAGGTGCCCGCCAATTCGGACAGATGTTTCTCACGCTGGCCTTCCTGCCCTACGACGCCTTCATCAGCATGGATGCCATAGTCAGGACGCTGCTGCGTTTGCTGGTGACGCACAAACGGCTGCTTGAATGGAAAACATCGAGTGATTCCGAACTGTTAACTCGCACCGGCCTTGCCAGCTTTTATGCCCGGATGTGGATCGTGCCCCTGGTCGCGCTGGCGTCTGGAATATTCCTTGACATCATGCAGCCGGCTCAACTGTCATCGGCCTTGCCGGTTCTTGGTCTCTGGTTTGTCTCGCCGTGGATCGCCTGGTGGATCAGCAAACCTATTGCTGCCGCCCCGACAAATTTGACGGCCGAGCAATTGAGTTTTCTGCGAGTCATCGCCCGCAGAACCTGGCATTTTTTTGACACCTTTGTCACCGCACAGGAAAACTGGCTGCCGCCGGACAATTTTCAGGAAAACCCAAACCCGGTGATCGCGACGCG
>DIYV01000110.1:4396-4623 GCA_002429165.1 Gallionella sp. UBA6045
CCAAACCCGGTGATCGCGACGCGAACCTCCCCGACGAATATGGGTTTGGCGTTGCTGGCCAATCTGGCCGCACGCGATTTTGGCTACCTTTCGACGGGACGCTTGATTCGACGCACACATGACATCTTTGCCACGATGCAACGGCTCGAACGGCATCGCGGGCACTTCTACAATTGGTATGAGACCCGCACGCTGCAACCACTCCATCCGCTTTATGTTTCCAGTGT
>DIYV01000080.1 GCA_002429165.1 Gallionella sp. UBA6045
GACGAAAGTCAGGTCGCGCCGGATGTCCGCCATGTAACGAAGCATCTTGCAGAACGATTGGGGCCTGAATCGCGCAACATAATATTTGAACTGTTTCCGTACGGCTATGTGAAGCAGGCATGCAAGATTGCCGGCATGAAACGCCCCAGAGGTTGGAGTACGGGTTAGGAGTGCCGATGACGGGATGGTTCGCCAAAAACCTGGGCGACGCAATGCTGGCTTGGGATTCGCTCGATCGAATCGAAACCTTGTATACATCATTGTATGGGGTAGCTGATGGCCGCCTGGATTTAGCAGTATTTATACGGCACGAATCAGAGGGCCGTCTGCATTGTGCCAGGAGCAGAATGTCAGGTGGTGCAATGCGCCCGTCCGGTTGTCGGCCATTGCGGTCAGTCGTCACGACTCGCTTGAACTTCCGCTCTCGCCACACTTACCGGAAGTTCGGTTTTATTTCCAAGTTGACGTTCAGAAATATTGTAAACTTTGGTCAAGCTCAGTAAGGCAACCTATAGAATTTCTGTGATGCATTTCAAACCGAGAATTGCCTCAACGTCTCCTAGGACAACAATAACCAATGAATATATGAGTAATATACTTTGTTGATTTTTGGATTTTTAGGTATAGAATTATCCATGAGGTAAGGGGGTTTGCCCTTTCCTCATCTTTATCATCTTTCTGCTACGGAAGGAGACGATCATGAATACAGCAGATATGTTAATTCATGTACATCCGGAGCTGGATGCGCAAAACAGAGCCAATTTGGCAAACTGGGTTGTAGAGTGTGATGGGGTTAATTGCGCAGAATTTGACGTCCATCACACACATCCCCATGCATTGATCGTGAAGTATGACCCAGACGCAATTCGTGGCATGCAGATATTGGATAGAGTGCGTAAAGTTGATCCAGTAGCAACCAGAGTGGGGCTGTAATTCTGACAAGCGCAGATCGTTAGTTCGGATGTATTATTTATACGCCTTAACGGCGTAATCAAGGCGGCCGGTTGGCCGCCTTTATTTTTTTGTTTAATAGCATGGCGCAACTATGCAGACTTCCACTATTGGCACGAAGCAGAACTACACCTCACTGAAATCATTGCTCGGAAGCAGGCGTTCGATAAGTTTCGCAAAACACATAACTGCAATAGAAGTACATATCCAACCGAATTTCTGTAACAGCAACCGTTACAGACAGTACAGTAAGGGTAACAGTACTGTACCGACAACCATCGCTGTATCGATACAGGTACCGCAATAAATATATTTATATTTTCACTGCCCTCTTACAGTACTGTAACAGTAACAGTTACAGGCCCTTTCCCCTTTTCTATAACTATTGCATCCTGTCTCCTCCGTTCAACAACCAAGGAAGAGCAATGCAAAACAAATCGCCAACAAGGCATCTACAAGCTTCTCTAAGGGCCTCCGCCTGTGTCGTGATCATCACGGTACAGACGAAGTCCCTCAGGGGCGTTACCCATGCGTACCGTAAGCAATCGGAGGCGAACTACGCCATGAGCAGCCTGCATTTTCTTCGGGAAGAAAAATGATGCTCTCCGATTTGCACCGGGGCGCATCAGACATTCAACAACAGCAGGTTGTTGATTACCTCATACCGCGCAAAACAGTTGAAGAATTGTCCGGCCTGAGCAGGGCAACAATCTACCGTTTGATAAAATCAGGAAAATTTCCACGCCCTCTTTCCATCGGTACAGGGTCAGTGCGTTGGCGGCAATCTGATATAATATCTTGACAACAGTCTCTTAGGCCAAGCTCCTAGGTGTTTACAATTGGGGGTATATCTTGGGGTACCTCAAAAATACATAAAATTCAGAATATAGTGATGGCGCGGCATTCAGTCGACTATTCAACTGACACCGCTCAATGTACTTCTCGTGCATAAATGAACTTTAACCGCACTTCGCTGGTCTTACGCCCGTCTCAGAGTCAACGCATAACATTTAGGAGGCTTCAAATGGAACAACAATATATTCCCGCAACGCAAATCGGCACGATCGCAACCTCGCAGAACAAGGTATTGCGCAATACTTACATGATGTTGGCGCTTACCATGATCCCGACGGTGATCGGTGCGTTCATGGGTATGTCCACCAACTTTTCTTTCATGGCACTGCATCCAATCATGTTCACGCTGATGATGTTCGGTGCGATGATGGGCCTGATGTTTGGCGTCACCGCCACGCGCAATAGCGGCTGGGGTGTCGTACTGTTACTGGCCTTCACCTTTGTCGCCGGATTTTTCCTCGGCCCTATCCTGCAGATGGCGCTGCACCTGAAAAACGGCGCGCAGCTGGTAGGCATGGCGGCAGGCGGCACCGGCATCATCTTCTTCAGCCTGGCGACTTTGGCAACCGTCAGCAAAAGGGATTTCAGCTTCATGGGCAAGTTCCTGTTCATCGGGCTGATCCTGCTGATCGTCGCTTCCCTGGCCAACATGTTCTTCCACATCCCGGCACTGGCGCTGACCATTTCCGCGATCGCCGTGCTGATCTTTTCGGCTTACATCCTGTTCGATATCAGCCAGATCGTTAAAGGCGGCCAGACCAACTATGTGATGGCGACAATGAGCTTGTATCTGGACATCTACAATATTTTCATCAACTTGCTGAGCCTGTTGATGGCATTCGGCGGCCAGAGAGACTGATAACCTGCTGCGCAACGGTTATCCCGTCAGCAAACTGAAAAGGCGACCGCAAGGTCGCCTTTTCATTGTGCAGCTTATTGTGAAGTCAGGGGCGCGAGCTGCGATCGAACTTGTTATGCGTCAGCCGGCTTCTTTGCGCCGGCATCCCCCGCCATATGCTCGTAAAGGGCGAAGCGCTTCTGCAGTTCGTTCTCATGGAAGGCCTGCACTTCCCCGCCGTCTTCATCCATCTCCCGCAACAGTCCGCGGAAGCGCGGCTCATTCTTGATGAATTCACGGTAGGACACCGAGGGCTTCGGCGAATCCAGTGTGAGCGGATTATGCCCTTCCTGCGCGCGCCGCGGATCGTAGCGGAACAGCGGCCAGTGGCCGGTCTTGACCGCAAGCTCCTGTTGCTGGTGCTGCTGGCCCAGATCATAGCCGTGCTCGCCGCAGGGACTGTAAGCGATGATCAGCGAGGGCCCGTCGTAGGACTCCGCGTCAAGGAAGGTCCTCAGCGTGTGGGTATCCTTCGCGCCGTAGGCCACATGCGCAACATAGACGTGACCGTAGCTCATCGCGATCTGAGCCAGATCCTTCTTGCCGGTGTGCTTGCCGCCGGCGGCGAATTTGGCGATGGCCCCGCGCGGGGTGGCCTTGGACATCTGCCCGCCGGTATTGGAATAGACCTCGGTGTCGAGCACCAGAATATTGACGTTGCGGCCGGTGGCGATGACATGGTCGAGGCCGCCGAAGCCGATATCGTAGGCCCAGCCGTCGCCGCCTATGATCCACACGCTTTTCTTCACCAGATACTCGACCAGGCTTGCCAATTGGCGCGCCACGGCAGTATCGATGCCGGCCAGCTTGCCGCGCAATTCCTCGATCCGTCCGCGCTGCAAAAAGATGCCCGCTTCGGTGCTCTGGTCGGCGTTGAGTATCGCTTCCGTTAATTCGCTGCCGACCTTGTCTTTCAGTTGCTGCAACAGCTCGCCCGCGTGTTCGGCATGCTTGTCGATGCTGACACGGAACCCCAGGCCGAACTCGGCATTGTCCTCGAACAACGAGTTGCTCCAGGCCGGCCCGCGTCCGTCGCCGTTCTTGCAATAGGGCGTGGTGGGCAGGTTGCCGCCGTAGATCGAAGAGCATCCGGTCGCGTTGGCCACTACCATGCGGTCGCCGAACAACTGGCTGGCCAAACGAATGTAAGAAGTTTCGCCGCAGCCGACACATGCCGAGGGAAACTCGAACAGCGGCTGCATCATCATCGCGCCCTTGATGGTGGTAGTTTTTAACAGGGTGCGGTCGTACTCGGGCAGCGTGAGGAAGAAATCGAAGTTCGCGCGTTCCTGATCGCGCAAGGGTGCCATAGGCCGCATTTCCAGAGCCTTGTGGCCGTCGACCTTGGAAACCGCCGGGCAGATGTCCACGCACAGCGTGCAACCGGTGCAGTCTTCGGGCGCGACCTGGTAGCTGATATGCATGCCCTGCTCGAAGTCCTTGCCCTTGACCTGTATGTGCTTGAAAGTGGGCGGTGCGTCCTTCGCCAGATCGGCCGCAAACAACTTGCTGCGGATGGCCGAATGCGGACAAACGAACGGGCACTTGCCGCAGTGTATGCAAAGTTCTTCATCCCATACCGGGATCTCCTGGGCCAGATTGCGCTTGTCCCACATCGCGGTACCGCTCGGCCAGGTGCCGTCGTTCGGCAACGCGCTCACCGGCAGAAGATCGCC
>DIYV01000034.1:0-9690 GCA_002429165.1 Gallionella sp. UBA6045
CCGCTCTTGAGCTCGCCCTCGCCCAGCCTTAAATGACTGCCAAGATCGAGCTGCTGCGCGAGTGTCGCAAGCGTTTCTTCCCTGACCAGATTGGAGCGCAACCGCGATAACTCGCCCTCGCTCAACTGCGGATAATTGCTGTACAGGTATTTTGCAATGACGCAGCCAAGGATGCTGTCGCCCAGAAACTCCATACGTTCGTTGTGTTCTGGCGCGTAGCTGCGATGTGTCAGCGCGCGTTGCAGCAATTGCGGTTGCCTGAATACATAACCCAATTTCTTGCCCAGCGCACTGTTGTGCATGGATACTTGCGCTCTCCGGCTGACTTTAGTGGCCGGCACTGCTGGGATTGAATTCGAGAAGAAGACTGATGTTGCCGGCCACCGGGATCTTTACCGAGTAACTGGCACTCAACACAGGACGGCCCCCATCGCTGGAAATAACAATATCACTTGATTTGATCGCCGTGATGTCGTCAACACCAGAGTGCCTGTCAAACGACTGCAAAATGTCGTGGGCTGTCGCATTTTGCATATTCGGATCCCGCGAAATCTGAGTGAAGGTGCTGTTGATTGTGGCATCCTGAATGTAGGCCGGTATGAGTCTGAACCCGAAGATGGCGCATATCACCAACAGGAAGGCCCCAAAAATAAACCCACCAAAACTCATACCCCGTTGTTGCATTGGCATTGCTGTATTCATTTCCCCTCCCCTGAATTTAGTTGATCGACGTACCGGTGCGCTTCAAATCTGAAAAATTCATCCAGATAAAAAATGCCTTGCCGACGATCTCGCTGTCCGGCACAAACCCCCAATAGCGGCTGTCACGGCTGTTATCGCGATTATCGCCCATCATGAAGTATTCCCCCTGGGGTACCTTGCAGCGCACCAGGTCAGTATCATAAGTGCAGTTCTCGCGCCCGCTGAATTCGGCGACTGAATTCAGGCGCACCGTCGGCATCTCGGGATTGATCAGCAAAGCGTGCTTGTGATTCCCCAATGCCTCGATGCGTTTTTCGGTATGCACAAAATTCAGCCCGGCCTCGACATAATTATATTCCCCATCCGCTTCCTGTGGCTGTAACACACCATTGATAGTCAATACCTTGTTGCGGTATTCGACGGTATCGCCGGGAAGGCCGACCACGCGCTTGATGTAATCCAGCGAGGGATCTTCCGGGTAGTGGAACACCATCACATCGCCGCGCTGCGGGTTGTTCAGCTGAATGATCTTTTTGTCGATAATTGGCAGCCGTATGCCGTAGGTGAATTTATTCACCAGAATAAAGTCGCCGACATGCAGGGTCGGGATCATCGAGCCGGATGGAATCTTGAACGGTTCGATCAAAAAGGACCGGATGAAAAATACCACCAGAATGACCGGAAAGAAGCTCTTGGCATATTCCACCCACCAGGGCTCGGCGGCCCCGCTCTCGCGCCTGGCGGCCAATGCGAATCTATCCAGCAACCAAATGACGCCGGTGACCAGCAACAACACGAACATAATCAGCGCAAAATCCATTACTGCTCCTTAAATCCTAAAAACTTCTACTGATCCACGAAAGACACGAACAAAACAAATCAATATAGTGCAGCAATTAAGTCATTCGTTCTTGGGGTATCGATCTGCTGCCTTGTATCTCTTTAAACATTTCGTGATTTTCATAAAAAAATGCTTTTCCCAAGTCAATCAATCATCCACCCGCAATATCGCCAGGAAGGCTTCCTGCGGAATTTCCACATTGCCAACCTGCTTCATGCGTTTCTTGCCGGCCTTTTGCTTTTCCAGCAGTTTTTTCTTGCGTGAAATATCGCCACCATAACACTTTGCCAATACATTTTTGCGCATCGCCTTGACGTTCTCGCGCGCGATGATGTTCGATCCGATCGTCGCCTGTATCGCCACATCATACATCTGGCGCGGTATGAGTTCGCGCATCTTGGACGCCACTTCACGGCCGCGGTGCTGGCTGTTGGCGCGATGCACGATCACCGACAGCGCATCCACTTTCTCGCCGTTGATCAGCATGTCCACCTTGACCACATCGGCCGCCCGGTATTCCTTGAACTCGTAATCCATCGATGCGTAGCCGCGCGATACCGATTTCAGCTTGTCGAAAAAGTCCAGCACGATTTCCGCCATCGGCATTTCATACACCAGTTTCACCTGCTTGCCGTGATAGCTGATGTTGATCTGCGAACCGCGCTTCTGGGTGCATAACGTGATGACAGTACCCACATACTCGTTCGGCATATACAGATTTACAGTGACTATGGGCTCACGTATCTCCTCGATTTTGGATGGGTCCGGCATCTTGGATGGGTTGTCCACGACCAGCACTTTGCCGTCGCGCTGCACAACCTCGTATATCACGGTCGGTGCGGTGGTGATCAAATCCATGTCGAACTCGCGCTCTAACCGCTCCTGCACGATTTCCATGTGCAGCAAGCCGAGGAAACCGCAGCGGAAACCGAAGCCCAGGGCCTGCGACACTTCCGGCTCGTAGCGCAACGCTGCATCGTTCAGCTTGAGCTTTTCCAGCGAGTCGCGCAACGCTTCATACTGATTCGACTCCACCGGAAACAACCCGGCAAACACCTGCGGCTGAACTTCCTTGAAGCCGGGCAACGCCTGCTTCGCCGGCTTGCCCAGATGGGTGATCGTATCGCCAACCTTGGCCGCCTTCAATTCCTTGACGCCGGCAATAATGAATCCAACCTGTCCTGCGCTCAGGGTTTGGCGGGGTTGCGACTTGGGCGTGAATACGCCGATATTTTCGGTCAGATGTTGCGCTCCTGTGGCCATGAACAGGATTTTTTCTTTGGGCTTGATCGTGCCATTCATCACCCGCACCAGCATCACCACGCCAACGTAATTGTCGAACCAGGAATCGATGATCAATGCCTGTAACGGCGCATCGGGATCGCCTTTGGGGGCAGGCACTTTGACGATCATTGCTTCCAGCACATCCTGCACACCTTCGCCGGTCTTGGCGGAACAGCGTACCGCATCATGCGCATCGATGCCGATCACTTCCTCGATTTCCTCGATGGCGTTTTCCGGATCGGCCGAGGGCAAATCGATCTTGTTCAGTACCGGCACCACTTCGACACCGAGATCCAGCGCGGTGTAGCAATTCGCCACGGTCTGCGCCTCGACGCCCTGCGAGGCATCCACCACCAGCAATGCGCCCTCGCAAGCCGACAGAGAGCGCGACACCTCGTAGGAAAAATCCACATGTCCCGGGGTGTCGATCAGGTTGAGGTTATATATCTGGCCATCCCGCGCCTTGTAGCTTAGCGTGGCGGTCTGCGCCTTGATGGTGATGCCACGTTCGCGCTCCAGATCCATCGAGTCGAGCACCTGTTCTTCCATTTCACGGTCGGACAAGCCGCCGCAAAGCTGGATGATGCGATCGGCTAAAGTGGATTTTCCGTGGTCGATATGAGCGATGATGGAAAAGTTACGGATATGCTGCATAGAGTCCAAAATAATAATCCCGCCTGAATGGGCGATTTCGTGAAGCGCCCAAATTCAAAGGGACGAATTCTAGCCGATTTAAGCGGGGCACGCAGGGCCGAGATTACTTCTCGTCCAGCCTGATAGCGATATAGCTGGCGTTATCGCCTCTCCGCACCAACAACGCGACATTGCGCCCCATGGGAACCAGTTTGAGCAATTCGTTTAACTGCGCCAACGAACGAATTTGCACATTGCCGATAGCCAGCAGAACATCACCCTGTTGCAACCCGGCGGCGCGCGCAGCCGAACCGGTAACATTCTCCACCAGCAAGCCGCCGCTGACTTGCAGTTGCTGGAGTTGATCAGCGCTCAACTCGCTGGCGGCAATGCCCATACGCGAAATTATCACCCCCGAACTATCGGAAGGTTTCTTGGCCGCATGCGCAAGCATGCTGTCTTCCGGCATTTCTGCGACCTCAACGGTGACTCGTCCGGATTTACCTTTGCGCCACAACTCGACGGGCACCCTGGTGCCCGGCTTGACCACAGCCACCATGCGCGGCAAATCACTGGAACTATTCACCGGCTTGCCGTCGAAGTTGAGGATTACATCGCTTGCCTGAATGCCCGCCTTGTCGGCCGGACCGTTCTTTTCCACGTTGCTGACCAGTGCCCCATTGGGGCTGCTCAAGCCAAATGATTCAGCCAGCTCGCGTGTCAACTCCTGTATCGTCACACCGATACGCCCGCGCGTCACCTTGCCGCTCTTGCGCAATTGTTCAGCGACTTGTGTTGCCACGTCTATCGGAATCGCAAAAGACAGGCCCATCGAACCGCCGGAACGTGTATAGATTTGCGAGTTTATACCGACCACTTCCTCTTTCATATTGAATAATGGGCCGCCGGAATTGCCGGGATTGATTGCCACATCCGTCTGAATGAACGGTACGAAATTATCTTGCGGCAAAGACCGGCCCTTGGCACTGACAATACCGGCGGTAACGCTGTTATCAAAGCCGAATGGCGAACCGATCGCCACCACCCATTCGCCCACCTTGAGCCTGTTCGGGTCGCCCACTTTTACGGTCGGCAATCCTTGCGCTTCGATTTTCAGCAACGCCACATCGGTACGGATATCCGCCCCGATGACCCTGGCGCTAAACTCGCGCTTGTCCGTCAGGCGAACGGTAATCTTGTCGGCATGATCCACCACATGCGCATTGGTCATGATGTAACCATCGGAACTGATGATAAAACCCGAGCCAAGTGATTGTGATTCCTGCTCGCGCGGTATCTGGGGCGCGAAGCGGCGAAAAAATTCGTAGAAAGGGTCATCCTCGGGAATATTGGCTAACCCTTGCACGTTTTGAATGATTTGCGTCGTGCTTATATTGACTACCGCCGCGCCCTGCTTTTCCACCAAATCGGTGAAATCCGGCAATTCCTTGCCCTGGGCCGATGCGCTGCCCATTATCCCAAAGACCAACGTTAGCCCGAAGAGCAACAATGACAGGCTCGCAAATTTTCTCAGCATGTGTCTATCCCCCCGCAACAATTGAATCAACAACCCGCCCACCATGTGAAACAATAATCAGATTAAAGATTCAAGGTTTCCTTGAGCCTTAAACCCTTCCGCCTATTCCTCGCGCCATTGCCGCGCAATATAGGGCAGGGAATGATTCCTGTTCTGGCGCAAAGAAATCCATTTGGCGATAACAAAACCGGAAGCCAAACCAATTATCGCACCGGCAGCAGCATATCCATCGCGTAGTCCGGGTTGTTCCACCCAGGCATTACCAAGCATCGCACCCATTACCAACAACAGCAATGGCAACAGATAAACCACACTTATCCCGCGCAATACCGAACCCTCGGCAACCGACACGATGACTTCATCTCCGACGTTGGCATTGATTGGATTATCTACCTGGAATTGGCGAGGTTTGCCGCAAAACAACTGGGACAGCTTGCCCGCCCCGCAACCCTTGCCATTGCATTGCTCGCAACCATTGGCTTGACTGGCCTGAACAAAAGCATATTGACCTTCAATCTGAACAATTACGGCGCGCGTTTCCAGCATGATTACTTGCCGTTGTAGCGTACCGAATCGAGCACCTGCATCACTGTGCGCGGCGGAACTTCACCAACCACGGTAATCAGATTCTTATCCAGCACCTTGTGATACAAATTCACCGCGCCGCGACTGGACAAGCCGTCCTCATCATCTTCATCCCTGTCATTCGGCTCGATGAATATGGAAATCGAACTCAAACCGTCTGAAAATACCATTTGCGTCACCGGGGCATGTCTGCCATGCATTTGCCGTTCAATCTCCAAAGTCTTCTTGAAGCCAGACGGCAGCATATCTGCCACCCAACCGCTATTTATGGGTTTGATGTCCTTGTGATCATCCGGCATATTTTTTTCCTGCGCCGCCGAATCGCATTCTTTAACCCAGGAGCGATCGATTTTCCCGCCTATTTGCAGCTGGGTAAATGCATATTGTTCTGCCACTTTATTATTGTCACCCAGCACGGCTGCTTTCAACAGCAAACCCGAATCAGTGTGCACCCATATTTTGTGCGAGTAGCGCAAATGGTCATGGGGCTGAAACAGGATCACCTGAGCGTTGTATCCCGCCACCCGCTCCACTCCAAGCATCCTGGCCTTATAATTGGCTTTCAATGAGGATAATTGTTCAGGCAGCAAAGACGGGAAGCCGCTGTGCACATTATTGCCAACCAGCACCATTTTGTGGTTGATGTAGTCCCAAACTTTCCCGTCATGGCTGATGATTTCATGCTTGGGTCCGTCCAGACTTTCCAGTTTCTCATATTCACCATTCGCTTGAGTAACGTGAACGATGCTTGACGTCTCGACGCGATTATCATACTGGTAAACGTACACCCCGCTGTAATCGGTCTGATGTCCGGCAAAAACAACGACCTCAAGCCAATCAAAGCTTGCCGGTATCTCTTCTGCATGGCTGTTGGCAAAAACAGCAAGCAACAGCCCACAAAATACAACCTGCAGCCTCATCGTCATTTTTTTTCCGTACTATTTTTCATCTTGGCAATTTTTCACTGGGCCGCATCTTTGCTGTAAGAAACCGTGCGTATGTAGGATGTACCGCCATTCATGTCTGCGCTTGGCGAGAACTCCTGGTGTGCCATCAAATAATCATTGGAGTCTGCTTTGATTTGCATGCTGGCCGGGCGGAATGCAGTTTGTTGCATCGCCAATTGCGGGGCTACTTCCGGACTGATCTGCAACGACATCCATGCTACCACTCCGACCGCCGAAAGCGAAGCCGCCGCCGACAACGCAATTGTACGCATTCGCTGCTTTAGCGGGCGGACACGCGGCGCCAATACGGTAGGTTCATCCTGCATGCGCTCAAGAACCTTGTCACTCAAACCGCAATGTATGTGTTCGGGCTGGCGCAGCACATCTCCGATCAAATGATAAATTTCCCAATCATTGTGTACGTCAGAACCCCGTTTGATATGGCCGAGCAGACTGTCCGCTTCATCCTCGAACAATTCGCCATCCATCAATACAGAAATTTTCTGTTTCATAACTACCACCTCTTGCCTTTGCTGGTTTCTAACAACGGGCGCAGATTCTCCGCTACCGCCTCGCGCGCCCTGAAAATTCTGGACCTCACTGTGCCGATCGGGCAATCCATCACAATGGCAATCTCCTCATAACTCAAGCCCTCGATTTCGCGCAACGTCAACGCACTGCGCAAATCTTCCGGTAATTGCTGCAAAGAAGCTTGCACAACACCGACAATCTGCTTGCTCATTAGTTCATTTTCCGGTGTATTTACTTCACGCAGCAGGCTGGCTTCTTCAAACGACTCCGATTCTTCTGCATCAAACGGCGTACTGGTGGGTGCGCGGCGCTTGTTCGCCAACAGGTGATTTTTTGCCGTATTTATGCCGATGCGATATAACCATGTGTAAAATGCGCTCTCGCCGCGGAAACCGGGCAAGGCCCGGTATGCCTTGATAAATGCATCCTGCGTGACATCCTCGGCCTCAGCCGGATCACGCACAAAGCGGGAAATGAGCCGCCCCAGCTTGCGTTGGTACTTGGTTACCAGCAAATCAAAGGCGTGCTTATCGCCACGCTGAACGCGCTCTACCAACTGCTGATCGACATCCCGGTCTGTCATCCCTGACTATTCCAATTATTATTGTGACTGCGCAAGGGTGGGACCGAAGGTTCCGGGCACCCTGCGGCGGTGCAAACTCCGTCCAGCCTTCGGCTGGAAACGGATTTGCCTGCCTTGCGCGCCCCCTTGCGGGGGTTGCGCGATTTTCTTTGCGGCGCAAGTATAACCGCTCCGGCCCTTACTCGTCAGCTATCGGAACAAAAGCATCCGGCGACCAGGTCTTGTTTTCCTCCACACGACCCTATAATTTCTGCCCTGCTGCCATGTCGCCTGTCTGCTATAGTCCTGATTCAAATCCATACACTGGGAACCGAATTGCTTCAATTTGACACTTTAATTATCGGTAGCGGACTGGCCGGACTGACCTTGGCCATCAAACTTGCCGAGCACCAAAAAGTCGGGCTGATCACCAAAAAATCTTTGCTGGATGGCGCAAGCGGCTGGGCGCAAGGCGGCATTGCCGCAGTATTGTCTTCAGACGACTCATTGGATGCACACATCCAGGACACTTTGACCGCCGGCGCCGGCCTGTGCGATGAAGCTGCCACCCGCTATGTTGTCGAGCATGGCAAAGCGTCCATTGATTGGCTGATAGCCCAAGGGGTACCTTTTACCAAAGACATGTCCAGCGATATGGGCTATCACCTCACCATGGAAGGCGGGCACAGCCGCAGGCGCATCATTCATGCGGCCGATGCGACCGGCCACGCCGTACAGGAAACACTCGCCGCACGCGTTCTGCACCATCCGAACATCACGGTACTGGAAAATCACATGTCGGTTGATCTGATCACCGGCAAGAAACTGGGCCGGCAGGATAATCGCTGCTACGGCGTTTATGTGCTAAACAGCCTGAGTGATGAAGTCATCACCATCGCCGCGCAAAACACCATTCTGGCAACGGGCGGGAGCGGCAAGGTTTATCTCTACACCACCAACCCAGATACCGCGACAGGCGATGGTATAGCAATGGCATGGCGCGCCGGTTGTCGCATCGCCAACATGGAGTTCATCCAGTTTCACCCGACCTGCTTGTACCACCCTCACGCGAAATCTTTTCTGATCAGCGAGGCGGTGCGCGGGGAAGGCGGAATTCTGAAACTGCCCGATGGAACACGTTTCATGCCTGATCATGATGAGCGGGCTGAACTCGCTCCCCGCGATGTGGTAGCCAGAGCGATAGACTTCGAAATGAAAAAGCACGGGCTGGATTGCGTCTATCTTGACATCTCGCATCAATCGGTCGAGTTTCTTCAGGAGCACTTCCCTAACATTTATGCGCGTTGCCTGTCACTCGGCATCAACATCAGCAAGGAACCGATTCCCGTTGTTCCGGCTGCGCACTACACCTGCGGAGGTGTGGTTACCGATTTGCACGCGCGTACCGATGTAGAAAATCTGTATGCCGTGGGAGAAACCGCCTACAGCGGCTTGCACGGGGCAAATCGGCTGGCCAGTAATTCGCTGCTGGAATGCCTGGTATTTGCCGATGCTGCAGTTCGCGACATCTTGAACAAACCGCATAAGTCATCCCCCACACTGCCCGCCTGGGATGAAAGCCGAGTGACCGATGCGGACGAGCAAATCGTCATTTCGCACAACTGGGCCGAATTGCGGCACTTCATGTGGGATTACGTGGGTATCGTACGCACCAACAAACGCCTGCAACGCGCACAACACCGCATCCAATTGCTGCAGGATGAAATCGACGAGTATTACGCCAACTTCCATATCAGTTCTGACTTGCTGGAATTGCGCAACCTGGTGTTAAACGCCGAATTGATTGTGCAAAGCGCGCTGCTGCGGCACGAAAGCCGCGGTCTGCATTTCAGCAAGGACTATCCGGGGTTGCTGGCCAATCCTCAACCGACCATACTCTCTCCAAACCCTCACCACTATCCCCGCCGGCAAACATGAGAGGGTAGTAGCTTAGAGCGGTTGGTTTGCGGCTATGCGAATCTCAGGTGGACGCACAACTCACGAAATGCACCCGCGCTCATCGAATCCGGAAAGATAACGCGGGAAACCAGTCGGTGATGCCCTTCCA
>DIYV01000034.1:9871-16064 GCA_002429165.1 Gallionella sp. UBA6045
CGCGTTGATCAAGCGAAATCTCACGCCATGAATCAGGAAGCATCATCAGAACATCGCGCGCCAGATAATAAATCAGGCTAAGAGCAACCAACAGGAACAACACCAGTTTGGCGGGTAATGCCATGTCGGTTGCATACACCACAGTCGCGACCATCGTGTGCAAAAGTAGCATCGACACGGCAAAGCGTAGCGAAGGCTTAACCGGGTATTGCAAAACTACTGTGCCTGGCATATTTTTGAAACTGTGGATTTGAAACTAAAAGGTTGTTCAGGAAACCAAATACCAGATGATTCCAAACAACACCAACAGCACAATGACAGTCACCGGTAAATTCCATCCATTAAACTGGGTTGGGAGCTCCTCTTCCAGGCTTTGATGTTTGGTACGGCGAGGTTGGACTGGTGATACTGGGCCCTTGGCAGAAGCCAAAGCTGCCTGCCCGGCCTGATTGATCGATTTCGTACTCGGTCGCCCGATATTAAGTGTCTTGGACAACTCGTCAACGTCTTCACTGGTGGCGGTCAGGGCAGCCAACCTCATGGTCGCGACCGAGGAATCAAATGCTTTGGATAATCTAATACTCGACTCCGATTTAACACCCTCATCGTCACCGTTTATCCGTGCAGTAATCTCGATGGTATCCGGTAATTTTATTTCGCTGCCAACTGGAGGTCTGGATAAGTTCACCTGCGGAATCGAACGTGGCAGGATATCTCGGCAGGTGCGCAGGTCAGCAGCAAAATCCTTGGCATTCTGGTAACGATCTTCAACTTTCTTGGCCAATGCCTTGGCGACGATGAAATTGACCATTTCCGGTATAGCCGGATTCATCATATTCGGTGGCGGAGGTACTGCATTCAAGGTCTGATACATGATGGCATTGACGTTCTCGCCATCAAAAGGCGCCTGGCCGGTCAGCATCTCGTAGAGCATCACACCCAGAGAAAAAATATCCGAACGCTGATCTATCGACTTACCCATCACCTGCTCGGGTGACATGTATTTTGGTGAGCCAAGCACCATACCCGTTTGGGTCCGCACAGAAGAGGAAGCCATGCGCGCGATGCCGAAATCGGTGATTTTTACATGCCCGTCTCGAATCACCATAATATTCGATGGTTTGACATCGCGGTGCACGATTTCATGTTCGTGGGCATATGCCAATCCTTGCGCGACTTGGGCTACGATATTCAACACCTGGTCAACGGGCAATAAAGCACCCTCGTTCATAATATCGCGCAGCTCGCGACCTTCCAACAACTCCATGGCAATATAAGCAACATTGCCACTCTTGCCCACATCATAAATGGTCACGATATTAGGATGGTTCAGGCGACCAGCTGCTTTGGCTTCCTGATAGAACCGCCCCTCGTATTCCTCCTTTTCATCCATTGCAAGGCTGAGATTAATGGTCTTGATCGCAACCACGCGATCAATCAGCGGATCCTTGGCCTTATAGACCACCCCCATCGCGCCTTGACCAAGCTCACCAAGCACCTCATAGCGCCCCAGATTGCTAATCAAGATATTCACCCGAATGAGTCTTTATCGTCATGTCCAATTGTATATACTCGCTAACCATGTATGTTTTCACTAATTACAACGGCTGGGCTTGATATGTAACGTCTTGCCTGAACTAAGCTTGACACTCTGCGTAAATATACCCTTGCTTACATTACTCACTATTACCGTATGCTTGCCAAGAGCAACAAGCATGGATAATGGCGATTTATCGATCCGTCCTTTGCGGATACCGTCAACGAACACTTCTGTTCCTTCCACACAAGTGATCGAAATATAGGCATTTGCGCTGCCGCTTGATGTCGTATAGGTTGAATTAAGCTCGGTATCATTTTTATTTGTTATCTTCGCCCGATTGTCCATATTATTGGTTTTTTCATCAAGTTTAGCCTGAGAAGCTGCTTTTGCGTCTTTGCTTTCAACATTCTTCTTGATGCTCTTTTTTGGAACAGTTGGAGAATGCGCCGTAGTTGCTTCTTTGTTCTTGACTTTGGAGTCTGCCGGAGCAGGTGCCACGGGTGCAACTGCCAAACCGGGTTGAGTCGTTTTTTCTGCCTGTTCACCCACTCCGGTCGACATAGCAGGAACTTTGGCGTGCATAGCCCAGCTTGTCAGCAACACGATGAGCAGCAGCAATGGAACGGCGACAGCAGCCACGTATAACACGCGCTGCCCGGACTCTGCGTTCCGAAATCGAATAATTACAAGATCGGCCAAGGCATCCAGCCTTGCGGTAGCCCGTCGCCAAACCACTTCGGCACGCTGCATTGCTCCAGCCAGTGTGCTTTCAGGCGGCTCGGCAACCAGCGGCATTGCAGCTCCCCGACGCGTCGTTTTATCGCCCGGATAACCAATCGCGTAAACCTCGTGTTCGCGCACATGTTTGTCGGTACGCGAACCTTGATAGTGAAACATCCCGGCATACTGCGGTGAAAGACGCGAAACAGCATCGTAATAAGAACGCGACACGAGTATCTGGGCGACATCCGCAAAACCCATTACACGCTGCGCTACGTTGATTCCGTCGCCCACTATATTGGGCTGGCCATTGATATCTCTGACCAGGCGCACCGGACCAAGATTGATCCCCATGCGAACCAGCAGTGGGTGATCCACGCCAGGCTCCTCATTGAGCAGGCTTTCACGCAAACTGAGTGCCGCTTTCAAGGCGTCTTCCACATCGCCGAGAAAATTGATAGCCGCGCCATCACCGGTATCCAGAATGATTCGGTCAGTCATGGGTACATCACGAATAGCTTCGGAAAGATAGCTATTGAACCTGTCTTTCAGCGAAATTTGTCCAGCCACAGACTTCTTGGAATATTCCACAATATCCAAGAACAGCACACTGCACATAATAGTCTTGTTTCCGCGTTCTTCCATTCAAATTTCCTGTATCCCGACGCTCACCGCTACTCCAATACTTTGGCTATATTATCAGCCGGTTATAGTCTTGCAGATTCTAGTGGCAGTCAGTGTTTTACACCAGATTTAGTTTTGTTCACTTTTGTTGGTCCGGCACGTCTGGCATTTCTCGCTGGGTGTGTGACATTTCGCACGGATTTTTGGGGTTGCGACCGATCAGATTGGTGAGAGACGAGCAAGTCCCGCTGTTGTGATTCATCGTTGCCGGCGACAATCCCAACCCAGTCCAATACTTGTGCCACCTCGCTCTCACCCAATTCGGCAGTCATGCCCCGCTTCAAGCGCGGCGGCAAATTGATTATACCGAGGCGTATGCGCATCAACCGGCTCACCGGAAGTCCCAGCGCATCAAAGGTACGGCGTACCACACGATTGCGGCCCTCTTTTAGCATCACGCGATACCAGTGGTTAAATCCTTCGCCTCCCTGGTCCTCGAGTTTTTCAAACTTCACCAAACCATCTTCCAGTTCAACGCCCTGCTTGAGTGCCAGATTTATCTGCGCTTCCGTCATTACCCCCTGTACACGCACCGCATATTCGCGCTCCACTTCAAAACGCGGATGCATCAACCGGTTCGCCAACTCGCCGGAAGTAGTAAAAATCAGCAAGCCGCTGGTATTAAAATCCAGCCGCCCAACCGCTATCCATTTCTGGCCGCGCAGCTTGGGCAACTTATCAAATACACTGGTACGCTTCCCGGGGTCATCCCGACTGACAATCTCGCCTTCCGGTTTATGGTACAGCAGCACACGTGCAGCATGATCCCGCTCGCCAACACGTATGGTGCGGCGCTCCGCTTTCACCAGATCGCCTTCAACCACCCGCATACCCAGGCTTGCCGTTTCTCCGTTCACGATGACCTGTCCGTTTGCGATCCATTCTTCCATCATGCGGCGCGATCCGAATCCTGCTTGCGCCAACACTTTCTGCAGCTTCTCACCGTGCAATTTTTCATCGGGTAATTCCCCGTCGGCGAGTGACTCATGAACCAGTGCTTCTTGAGAAAATGGTTTGATATTTTTTTTCATGTTACCACCTCGCGCCGCTCCAGCACGGCTTGCGCCAGCGTACCGCTATCCACCTGTTCCAATTCACCTCCTACAGGTAAGCCGCGCGCAATGCGAGACACTCTAACGTCTTTTGAATGCAGCAATGTTGCCAAATAATGTGCCGTGGCATCACCTTCCACGGTGAAGTTGGTCGCCAGAATCACTTCGCATGGATGTTCCTGTACACGTCTGACGAGACGCTCAAGATGCAACTCGTTCGCGCCTATCCCGTCGAGCGGCGACAGCCTTCCCATCAGCACGAAATATTGCCCGCGATAACACTGTGTTTGTTCCATCATGAGCAAATCGGCAGGCATTTCGACTACGCATAACAGACTGGCATCGCGTTTGGGAGACGCGCATAGGCTGCACACTTCATGCTCGGAAAAATTATTGCACTTGCTGCAGTGCTGAATGTTGCTGACAGCCAGTTCCATTGCTTGCGCCAAATGAAGTGCCCCGGCGCGGTCACGCTGCAACAAATGATAGGCCATACGCTGCGCAGATTTTGGCCCTACACCGGGCAAGCAGCGCAATGCTGTAATCAACTCTTCAAGGTGTGAAGGCATCATCAGGGGGAAAGACATCAGAATGGAAGCTTCATCCCGGGTGGCAAGCCCATTCCAGAGGTAAATGCGCTCATACGCTGCTGGGTAGTTGATTCCACCTGTTTCAATGCATCGTTGACGGCCAGCACGATCAAATCTTCCAGCATCTCCTTGTCATCAGTCAACACGCTGTCATCCAGCGACACCCGACGCATGACATGGCCACAGGTCATGGTTACTTTAACCATGCCGGAACCCGCCTGGCCTTCGACTTCCACTGTTGCCAATTCAGCCTGTGCCTTCTGCATATTCTGCTGCATTTGCTGGGCTTGCTTCATCATACCGCCCAATCCGCCCTTCATCATGTTTGCTCTCTCCTAAAGTTACTGTATCGGTTTAATTGATTCTGCTATCAAAACAGCATCCAGTTCTGTTTGCGCCTCATGCACAAAACTATCCTGCGCAATCGAATCGCTTGCCTGCTGCTGCTTAAGTTGTTTGCTCTGTTGTTCTATCACCGCAGGTGTTGCCGTTTCGGTTTTACCCAGCACAATATTCAGTTTCATCGGCTTGGCAAAATAATCGGTCAGCGCGGCCTGCAATTTTTCTGTTGCCATCCTGCTTGTTTGCAAATGCTTATGCTCCTGCGACAAGCACAGGGTAATTTGCCGATCTGAAAAACTTTCCAGCACGCAGTGTTTCGCCAATTGCTGCGCCATCCCCTGCACATTCAACTGGGTTAAAATTACGCTCCAGTCTGGCTGATTATCCGATATAACCTCTTCATTTGAAGCCTGGCGATTCGCAGCGGGCTCAGCCGGGGCATCCGCCCGGCTGATTGGGACGACTTTGCTTTCCGCAGCAACAGGTTTCACACTCGGCCGCACCTTGGCAACAGGCGCATTCAATGGCGGTTGCGCGATAACCTTGGCAGGCGAAAAAGCCAACATGCGCAGCAACGTCATGGTAAAGCCTGCGTATTCATCAGGAGCCAAATCGATTTCATCACGCCCGTGGATAGCAATCTGATAAAACAATTGCATCTCTTCCGGTGTGAATGCAGTAGCCAGTTCCAGCAACCGGGCACGTTCCGGCTCATCGTCGTCAACCGCCTGCGGCAAAATCTGCGCCAAAGCAATTCGATGCAGCAACGTAGCCAAATCCTGTAATGCCGTATCGAACGCAACACTGCGCTCGGCCATGTTGTCGGCGATTTCAAGCAAAGCGACACCATCCTGCTCCCGCAATGCAGCAAGCAAATCGAACAGGTAACCCTGGTCTATCGCCCCCAGCATGGTGCGCACCACCGACTCTTCCACTTTGCCAGCTGAAAAAGCGATCGCCTGATCCATCAGGCTCAACGCATCACGCATACTTCCATGTGCGGTTCGCGCAATCAGGGCAATCGCTCCCGACTCGAAAGCGACATGTTCCTGCTCCAATACATACTGCAAATGGCTCGTGATCAAGCCCGGCGACAGTTGCTTCAGATTAAACTGCAGGCAACGCGACAACACCGTAACCGGAATCTTCTGCGGGTCTGTGGTGGCGAGAATGAATTTAACATGCGCCGGAGGTTCTTCCAGCGTCTTCAACATTGCATTAAAGGCTGACTTGGACAGCATATGCACTTCGTCGATGATATACAC
>DIYV01000038.1 GCA_002429165.1 Gallionella sp. UBA6045
TCGCGCAACTGGCGCAGCCAGTCCTGAAACAGCTCATCCGACTTGAAGGTGCCGATCGCAATCCGTGCCTGCTGGCGTTTCTGTTGCTCGCTGACATCGGTATCGCGCCGCGCCAATACCTGAATCAGATGCCAGCCGAATTGCGATTGCACTACGCCCATTTGACCGGGTTTTAATTTGTTCATCTCCTCTTCAAATTCCGGAACGGTCTCCCCCGGGGAAAGCCAGCCCAGATCGCCGCCCTGTTGCGCGCTGCCGTCCTGCGAATACCTTTTGGCCTGCTCGGCGAAATCCGCACCGGCTTCGATGCGCTGCTTGATTTCCATGATGCGTTTTTTGGCTTCCGCTTCCGGCATGATCTCGCTGGTCTTGATCAGAATATGCCGCGCATGGGTTTGCGTAATCACCACCGGCGCATTGGCGCTGCGTTTTTCCAGCAGTTTGAGGATATGAAAGCCGCTTGAACTGCGCAACACCGCGGAGACTTGTCCGGGCTTCATATTTTGCAGGACGTTCATGAACAGCGGAGGAATGGTATCACCAGAATGCCAACCCAGATCTCCGCCCTTCAGTGCGTCCTTGGCATCCGAAATACTTGCCGCCACCTGCGCAAAATCTGCACCGCCATTCAATTTGCTCAACGCCTGCTCGGCCCGTTCGCGCGCGGCCTGAATTTTCGCCGCGCTTGCCTGCTCCGGCACCACCACAAGAATATGGGCGAGATGGAACTCCTCCCCCTCACTGCCGATCCTGGCTTTGTTGGCGAGATAATCGTCCACCTCTCTTTCGCTGATCACGAGCTTGCTTTCCACTTCGCGTTTGCGCAACCGCGTGGAAATGATTTCACTGCGGATTTCTTCACGGAATTTCATGTAATCCACTCCGTCCGCTTCGAGCTTGGCGCGGAAAGCGTCCAGAGAAGGGAAATTGTTCTGCTGCCCGATGCGGGTAATCGCCAGATTCAACTGCGTATCGTCCACTCGCACGCCGTTTTCCCTGGCATACTGCCGCTGCAACATATCGGTGATCATGCGCTCAAGAATTTGCTTTTGCAGCACATCCTCTGCGGGCAACGGCGTATTCTGTGTATGCAATTGGCGCACCACCTCGCGTACACGATCATCCAGTTCATTGCGGGTAATCACATCATCGTTGACCACCGCAACCACCGAATCGATATCCGCAACCTGTTGTTGCGGATCATGGGCCTGCCCAATGGATTTTCCCGCGGGAGGTGCCGATCCTGCTTCGGGGCTGCCGGATTGCGCGACGACCTGTTTTGTTGTGGCCTTCGCGGCCTTGCCGGAAGGTATATCCGCGGCATAGCCAACTTGCGCCGCGAACAACACACACCACATCATCAGGAATTTTATTTGCATTTGTATCTTTCAGTCATTAGGGTGAAACTTGCGGTGATTGAATGACAGCCTTGTCGTTCAATTTGGTATAGCCGGGCACACTTTGCTTGAGCATATCCAGCGGATCCGAACCAACCTTGACAAAGTCATTCAGCTCGAGCTGAACGAAGAATCCGGTATTGGATTGTTGTGTTGCCGTGGCAAAGCGTTGCGCCACAAGACGCAACAGCCAGCAATCCTGATTATACTCAAGCCCGCCTATCGTCTCCAGAATTCTGGAATCCTGCAGGGAATAGTTCCAGCGCCCCACCCCATGCCAGCGGCCGAATATCGGCCATTGCGTGGAAACATCGACCTGGCGTAGCCCGCCCGTATTAACGGTGTAAGGTAATCCGCCTATTATGGTATAGGGTACCCCGCCAATGGTAGGGTAAGTGATCCCGTTTAACGTGGTGTAGCCAGTGGGAGTGGCGGGTACCCCACCCGGAATCAACGCACCGAATGTTCCGCGTGCAAAGCGATAGCCCCAATTAAGTACCTTGCCGGGTTCTGGACGATAGCTCGCGGAAATGTTGTAACGCTGCACATGCGATTGATTCGGATCGAATTGAAACTCGCTGTCCATTGACCAATGCGTGGTCATACGCCCGGAAAGCGCCAGCAAAATATCGGACTTGTTGGTCGTGGTCGCTGGAGCAACCAGATTTACCTGGGGTGAACTGAAGCTGAACCGCTCCCCAACCATCATTTTCAGGCGTTCCTCGCCGCCATCCTGTTCCAGCAGGCGGGAAGTGAGTGCCATCGTGAGCTGGTTGGCATCGCCGACACGGTCATTGCCAAAAAAGCGGTTCTCCATGAACATCTGGGCAAAACTGAAATCGGCTTGCGCCGTGTCGAAATTCGGCAATTGCGATTGGTCCTTGTATGGCACATACACATAAAATGCGCGCGGCTCCAGCGTCTGCACATAGCCATTATTGAACATGTTTCCCTCGCGCTCGAAAGCAACGCCGCTGTCCACGCTGAGAATTGGCACAGTGCTCGATAAAGTTGACAATGCCCCGGTATTATTCGCACCCATCGTGTAATACGCACTATGCAACGCCACCTTCGGTGTCACGTAATATGCCGGCGTGCTTACCAGCGGATAACTGACACTGGGGTTAAGCACCAGGCGCGTGGCATTCACCAAAGTGGGATGGCTGAAATTCACGAATTCGCCGGCAAAATTGAAGTTTGCGCCGGCATAGTTTTGCCGTGTATTCAGCGTCAACTGCGGCAGGCGGGTATAAGGCAGGACAATTGGTGCGGCAGGATCCTGCAAGGTCTGGTAGTGCTGCACACGTGCCATCGCATCCCACCAGCCGCCGCCATAATTAAATCCGCCTTCCTGCAACAGGTTGACCTGCGAAGTGGTATTTATCGCATTGCCCAAGTCGCGAAAATAATTGTCGTCTCCGACGCGTGAGTAATTCACATAGCCATTCAGGTTTCTTCCCAGCGTCTGGTCATGTCTCAGGCTGAAAAAAGAACGGCTGCTTTGCGTTATTTTGTCGCTGGGCAACACGTCCACATTTAATTCGCCGTGAAAACCGGGCTCGAGATAGCGAAACTCGTTGTTGAGCATCAGGCCGCGCTTGGTCATCATCCGCGGTGCAATCGTCGCATCGAAGTTGGGCGCAATGTTCCAGTAAAACGGCAGCGTGATTTCACTGCCGCCCGTGCTCGTACCGCCAAAAATCGGCGCCATTAATCCCGACTTGCGCTGGTTATTCAGCGGAAAGTCCATCCATGGCGAATACAGGATCGGAACCCCCTTGAACTCAACCAGTGCGTTATGGGCTACACCGACCTGCCGGCCACGATCGATCTCCAGCAGTCCCATGCTCATCTCCCAATCCTGGTTCCCTGCCGGACAGGTCGTATAGGTGGCATTGTCCAGGCTGTAGTGCAGGCGATCTTGTATCTGAAGCGTATCCGCGGAACCGCGCGCAGCATTTTCCTTTAAATAATATTGCGGTTTCTCCATAGCCCCACTGCTTTTGTCCATATTGAACATAAGATGCGGGCCGTTCATGGTATTGCCATCCTGCTTCAGTATCACCCCGCCCTGCGCATCGATTTCGTGAGTATGCTGATTGAATAGCAGGGTATCGGCGCGGATCGACTTCCCGTCCTGGCTTATCGTCGCATTCCCGGTCGCCTCGATTTGATCGTTCGCTTTCCCCACCAGTTTGTCTGCTTCAATAACGGCGGGACCCTCCTGGCCGGTGCTGGTCAGCGCCGGGGGGGGGATGTCCGTGCCTGAGCCGGGCAGGACTTCGCCCGCGTAAGAAAGCTGCGCAACGCAGAACATCAGTACAACGAAAGGATATTTGAATCGAAACCGCATAACGCGCAGCAAATAGTAAGATGATAAACTCTTGCCAGTTTAACATTAAGTCCATGCCAAAACCCGATATGCAACGCCAGCAACAACTTGCCGAATGGCTGCACAGCCTGTTCCCCAATGAACAATTTACGATTGCCCCCGCTTCTGCGGATGCCAGTTTCCGTCGATATTTCCGCGCAACATTTACAAGCGGGCAAACACGCATCGTGATGGATGCCCCGCCACAACTCGAAGACTGCCGGCCTTTCCTGCACATAGCCAAACTGTTCGAGGATGCCGGAACGCATGTGCCGCATGTGTATGCACAAGATATGGAACAGGGATTTTTGCTGTTGTCCGACCTCGGCAACACCACCTACCTGCAGGCAATGGCCGGCAATACAGGCACAGCACGGGCACTTTATGGCGATGCCACCGACGCACTGATCAAGATCCAGCTCGCCTCGCGTGAAAACGAGCTGCTTCCCTATGACGAAGCCCTGCTGCTGCGCGAGATGCGTTTGTTTCCGGAGTGGTACATTGCCAGGCATCTGAATGTCACACTCAGCGATGCTCAGAGCGCCAAACTGGAAACAGTCTTCGCGCGCATCCTCGCCAACAACCTCGCCCAGCCGCGCGTCTATGTTCACCGCGACTACCACTCGCGCAACCTGATGAAGGTCGAGAAAAACAATCCGGGAATATTGGACTTCCAGGACGCGGTATGTGGCCCGATCACCTACGATCTGGCATCGTTGTTCAAGGATGCCTATATCCGCTGGGAAGAGGCCGAGATCATCGACTGGCTGGTACGTTACTGGGAAAAAGCGCGCAAAGCCGGCCTGCCGGTGCACAACGACTTTTCCGAGTTCTACCGCGATTACGAATGGATGGGGGTGCAGCGTCATCTCAAGGTGCTGGGCATCTTCGCTCGTCTGTATCACCGTGACGGCAAGGAAGCTTATCTGAAAGATTTGCCGCTGGTCATGTCGTACTTGCGCGCTGCATGCGTGCGCTATATCGACCTCAAGCCGCTGTTGAATCTGCTCGATGTATTGGAGCCGCATATAACGCAAGAGGGCTATACATTTTGAAAAAATCCCGCCCAAGCTGCTGCGCGCCCGAATTGCCGTGTCGCGTGCTCGCTCACTCCTCGCCTACCGATATGGTATGTCTCGTGGTTCGCTGCGCGGCTCCTTGCACTTCGGGCTGCTCGCGACGCCTGGGCGGGATTTTTTGTTCGAGTACGACAAAATGAAAGTAATGCTTTTAGCAGCCGGCCGCGGAGAACGCATGCGTCCGCTCACCGACGTGACACCCAAACCGCTGCTGGAAGTCGCCGGCAAACCGCTGATCGTCTGGCACATCGAAAATCTAGTGCGCGCGGGGATACGCGACCTTGTGATAAACCATGCGCACCTCGGTGCGCAGATCGAAAAAACCCTGGGCGACGGCGGCCAATTTGGTGCGCGCATACAATATTCTCCCGAAGCGCATGCGCTGGAAACCGCGGGCGGTATCGCCAACGCGTTGCCGTTGCTGGGTGACGAGCCTTTCGCCGTGATCAACGGCGATATATTCTGCGATTATGATTTTGCCAACTTGCACGATCGGGCTGCCAAGCTTGTCGCCAACGGCGATACCGCGCATCTGGTGTTGGCAAGCAATCCGCCACAGCATCCCGACGGTGACTTCGGTTTGCAGCAACGGCGCATTATTGACAGCACACCCAGACTCACCTTCAGCGGTATCGGTATCTACCAGCCCGGCTTGTTCGCCGGCATCACGCGCGGCAGTATCGCGCCGCTGGCTCCGCTGCTGCGCCAGCAAATCGCGCTTGGCAAAGTCAGCGGCGAACACCACCAGGGCCTATGGGTAGATGTCGGCACACCACAGCGTCTGGCCGAACTCGACAGGCAGGTATGTACACTGCACAATACGCCATGACCTCAGACCCGACAGTTTATGCCCAACGCCGCGCACGTTTGCTGAAGAGCATGCAGCGCGGCATCGCCATCATCCCCACCGCTCCCGAAGTGGCGCGCAATGCCGACACCCAATATGGCTACCGCCACGACAGCAATTTTTATTATCTGAGCGGTTTCACCGAGCCGGAAGCGGTATTGGTGCTGATCGCCGGAGACGAACCGCAATCCATCCTGTTCTGCCGCGAGAAGAATCTGGAGCGCGAAATCTGGGATGGTCACCGTTTTGGTCCCGATGCCGCACAGGAGAAGTTCGGTTTCGACGCGGCTTATCCGATAGCCCAACTGGATGAAAAATTGGCCGAACTGATGGGCAACCAGCCCGCGCTGTTCTATCCGCTGGGCTTTGATACTGCATGGGATCAGCGCATCCTCGGGTTACGCGGCACGGTCCAGGAGAAAATCCGCAGCGGCATCCGCGCACCGGACGAGATCCGCGACGTGCGCGGCCTGCTCAACGAAATGCGCCTGTTCAAGGACACGCACGAACTCGACATCATGCGCCGCGCCGCCGCGATTTCCACCCGCGCTCATGAACGCGCGATGCGCTTCACCCGCCCCGGACAATTCGAGTACCAGGTCGAAGCCGAACTGCTGCATGAATTCTGCAGCCATGGCGCGCGTCATCCCGCTTATACCTCCATCGTTGCGGGCGGCGCGAATGCCTGCGTGTTGCACTATGTGGGCAACAACGCCAAGCTCCGCGACGTCGATCTGCTGCTGATCGATGCCGGATGCGAGCTGGACGGCTATGCCTCCGACATCACGCGCACCTTCCCCGTCAGCGGGAAATTCAGCGCCGAGCAAAAAGACGTCTATGAAATCGTGCTGGCCGCGCAAACCGCCGCGATTGCCGCCGCAAAACCCGGGCAGACCTGGAATGCGCCGCACAATGCCGCGCTGCGCGTCTTGGCGCAGGGTTTCATCGACCTGAAGCTGTGCCGTGGCAGCGTGGATGACGTGCTGGAAAGCGAGAGCTACAAGCAATTCTACATGCACCGCACCGGCCACTGGCTGGGCATGGACGTGCACGACGTCGGCGACTACAAGATCGGCAACGACTGGCGCCCGCTGCAACCCGGCATGGTGCTGACCGTCGAACCGGGCTGCTACATTCGACCCGCCGATAATGTGCCTATGGCATTGTGGAACATCGGCATCCGCATCGAGGACGATGTGGTGATCACCGCGCAAGGCAATGAAGTGTTGACCGAGGCTGCGCCGAAAACGGTGGCGGATATCGAAGAGCTGATGAAAAAATAAACGGCGCTTGTTGAAGCGTTGAACAAGCGTTGCGAGCAGACCGAAGTGCAAGGAGCCGCGCAATGCACGACGAGACATACCATAAGGGTAGGCGAGGAGTAAGTGAGCACGCGACACAGCAATTTGGACGCACAGCAGCTTGAGCAATGCTGCAACTATGACATCGCCATCATCGGTGGCGGCCCAGTCGGCGCGGCGCTGGCGCTGGCTTTGCGCGGCAGCAAACTGAAGGTTTGCGTGCTGGAAGCGCGCCCGGCGGATTCCGCCAGCCAGGATGCACGCGCGCTGGCCTTGTCCTACGGCAGCCGCCTGTTGCTCGCGCGTCTCGGCGTATGGGATGCGTTGCAGGATGTATCACCCATACGCACCATCCATATTTCGCAAAAGCAAAGCTTTGGCCGCGCAGTGTTGCATGCCGAAGAATTGAATGTGCCGGAACTCGGCTATGTGTTGTCCTACCCGGCGCTGCAGGATGCATTGACGGATGCGCTGCAACATTGCGATGTTGCATCCATTTACGGCGCGAGCGTCACGCGGTTGATCAACTCGGACGACCGCGCCACTATCGACTATCAACAGGATGGCGCCGAACACACTCTGCAAACCCGCCTCGCGGTTGTTGCCGACGGCGGCAAGCTGCTGGCACAGCAATATCCTCCGCAAGTGCGCGACTACGGGCAGAGTGCGCTGATCACCCGCATCACCTGCTCCGCGCCCCGGGAAAGCTCCCCGCAAGGGGGACGCCGTAGGGTGCCCGGAACCTCCGGTTCCACCCTCTCGCAGACCGCGTTCGAGCGCTTCACACCGCAGGGGCCGCTGGCGCTGCTGCCGTTTCAAAACGGATACGAACTGGTATGGACCGCGCCTCATCAAGCCGCGCAGGAAATGCTGGCATGGGACGATGCAAAATTTCTGCATGAACTGCATCAGCACTTCGGTGACCGGGTAGGAGAATTCCTGACGGTCGGCAAACGCACCTGCTTCCCCCTCGGTTTGAGGCGCGCGCCGCAGCAGTCGCCGATGCCGCATGTCGTGCTGCTCGGCAACGCCGCGCAAACCATGCACCCGGTCGCCGGACAGGGCTTCAACATGGGCCTGCGCGATGCGTGGGAACTTGCGCAGGAAATACTCGATGCGGTCCCGAAAGCGCTGGGCACTGAAAGGATGCTCGCCGCCTACCGCAGCCAGCGCCGCACCGACCGCGAAGCGGGGATACGCTTCACCGATGGCCTGGTGCGGCTGTTCTCCAACGACCTGCCGCTGGTCAGCGCCGGCCGCGCCGCCGCACTCACCGCGCTGGACTGCCTGCCGTTTGTAAAAAAGTTTGTCGCAAAACGGATGATGTTTGGGGCGAATGGTTAGCCGGCTTTACGGGAAGGTTTGAAATGGGTGCCGGCGGTTGTACAGCTACATGTCTTTGGTCGCAGTTCCAGAAAGGTGAGCAGAAATGAAATCCGTTAGTTGGGATGGAAAAGCGGTTTATCCATCGAAGATTGTATGTATAGGCAGGAATTATGTTGACCATATCAAGGAGTTGGATAACGAGGTGCCACAGGAGCCCGTTATTTTCATCAAGCCGAATTCAGCCATTTCAAACGAAATTCATTCCGGCAAGTCCGAGGCCATTCATTTTGAGGGCGAAATAACGTTCCTGATCAGCTCCGGTGAACTGAGAGGCGTCGGGTTCGGGCTGGATCTCACCAAGCGGGATCTGCAATCCAGATTAAAGGCCAAGGGTTTGCCGTGGGAGCGCGCCAAGGCCTTTGACCGCTCTGCGGTATTCAGTGATTTCGTCACGTTTAATGGCAATGTCAGCGATTTGAGGATGGATTTGCATATCAACGGCGCCCTGGTGCAGTTCGGCGGTCATGATTTGATGATGAACAAGCCGGCGCAGATTTTAAACGAAGCCAGAAGTTTTATTTCGTTTGAGGACGGTGACTTATTGATGACCGGGACGCCCAAAGGCGTAGGCTCCGTTAATGCTGGCGACAAGTATCTCGGGAAAATCTTCGCAAAGGAAAAGCTGATTGTGCAAGGTTCCTGGGTAGTGAAATAAAAGTATAAGAAGTCTTCAAGCTGACCTGTTCCGCCTTGCTCCACATGCAACTTGCCTCAACCGTTAGACATCATCCGACTCTGCATCAACGTAAAGGAGAGCATCATGCCCAAAGGCTACTGGATCGTACGCGCCGACATTGCTGATCAATGCTGGTCGCGCCGCCGGTGATAGTTGAGTTTTGTAGGAGTGTAGGTTGGGTTGAGCGTAGCAATACCCAACAATCAAAATCAAAACCGCCGGGGGTTGCCCGGCAGCTAGTCACTTTCTTTT
>DIYV01000180.1:0-18631 GCA_002429165.1 Gallionella sp. UBA6045
TTGCTTGACATTGATATAGGCGACCCCGGCGAGGAAGCCGGAGGCCAGTCCGAGCAGGCCTGTCAGCAACTGGTCGCGTTGCATGGTCGGGTGCAACAGCAGCACCACGCCGCAGAAGCCCAGCATGATCGTGATAGTCATTGGCAGGTGGAATTTATCCTTGTACACCAGCATCATGAACAAAGTGAGGAACAGCGGTGAGGTGTAGTTGAGCGTGACGGCGGTGGCTAGCGGCAGCACGGTGATGCAATAGAAGAACAGCACCAGCGCGACCGTTCCGGAAATGCCGCGCCAAAAGTGCGCGCGCCAATGATGTGTGACCATGCTGACGCGCTGTGACCGCATGATGGCAACGATCAGCAGCAGGCCGAAAAACGAACGGTAGAACACCATCTCGATGTGCGAAAAATAGGGAGCGCCGAGTTTGACGAACACGCCCATGCTGCCGAACATGAGTCCGGCGACCAGCATCCAGCGAGAGCCGGTGAAATTGTTCATTCCGTTGCTGTTAATCAGAGATGTGAAGCAAGATTGCGGCGCAGATACTCGTGGAAGTGCAGCATGCCGTCTTCGGTGGGCGACTGGTAAGGGCCGTGTTCTTCGATGCCGCGCTGATACAGCGATTTGCGTCCCCGGTGCATACGCAGGCAGATGATGTCGTCCTCGATAGCGGTTTCGTTGTAGGCCTTTTGTTCCGCTTCCACGAATTCGCGCTCGAACAGTGCGATGTCCTCGAGGTAATAGAACTCGACGATATTGGTGCAGGCCTCCGGGCCGCGCGGCACGAGGGTGCTGATAACCAGAGTGCCGGGATACCACTCGACCATGATGTTGGGATAATAGGTCAGCCAGATCGCGCCGTATTTGGGCAGTTCGCCGCCGTGATAGCGCAGCACCTGTTCCTGCCATTTGCGGTACACATCGCTGCCGGTCTTGCGCAGCCCGTTGCGGATGCCGACTGTCTGCACGCTGTACTGTTCGCCGAATTCCCACTTGAGGTCGTCGCAGTCCACGAAATTGCCGAGGCCGGGATGGAACGGCACGACGTGGTAATCCTCGAGATAAACCTCGATGAAGGTTTTCCAGTTGAACGCGTATTCGTCCACCTGTACGCGATCAAGCATGTAGCCGGAAAAATCGAGGTCCTGCATCACGCCGACCCTGGCCAGATCTTTTGCAACATCGCGCTTGCCGGAAAACAGCAGGCCGTTCCAGTTTTGCAGCGGCGATTTGTTCAGGTTCAGGCAGGGGTTTTGCGGGAAGTGCGGCGCGCCGAGCAGTTCACCATCGGTCTTGTAAGTCCAGCGATGGATCGGGCAGACGATGTGCTGGGCGTTGCCCCGGCCTTCCAGCATGATCGCCTGGCGATGGCGGCAGATATTGCTGAGCAGCTCCACGCCGTTCTGGTTGCGCACCAGTATTTGCGCGTCCCCTCTAAGCACATGGTAGTCGCCCTGATTCGGAACCATCAACTCATGGCCGACGTAATTCGGCCCTTGCGCGAACAACAGGCGCTGTTCGACCTCCAGTATTCCGGGATCGAAGTACCAGCCGAGCGGCGGCTGAACCTGGGCCGGGGTAAGCTGATCTATGTTGGCGATATCGGACATGCCCTGATTGTGAATGCGATGCAACGGGGGGAGGGATTGTCCCCGAAATTAATTGGGGGGGCAACCAGAATGTCAGCTCATTCCGCGTGCTGTGTCTTTTCCAATAGGACGTGCGATAGGGGCAGTTGGCCGGCCATCGTCATTGCTGTTTGGGTAGTTACAGCCAGTCAGAGCGCTTGAAGTGCCGGTAAAGAAAGCCGCAGACTGCAATGATGATGAGAAGCGCAGCAGGGTAGCCGTAATTCCATTGCAGTTCCGGCATGAGTTTGAAGTTCATGCCCCAAATGCCGGTGAAAACAGTAGCTATGGCGAAGATCGCCGCCCAGGCGGCCAGTTGTTTGTTGATTACGTTTTGTTCGATGGATACCGTGGACTGGCTGACCAGAATTGCGGTGGTGATGGTGTCGCGCATGGCGTCTATTGTGGCATTGATGCGCGTCAGGTGGTCATAGATATCGCGAAAATACTCCTGGGTGGTGGTGCAGACCGGCGGTACGCGCCCGCCGTGAAGTTTTCCGGTGGCTTCCATCAGCGGCATGACTGCATGTTTGAGCACCACGGACTTGCGCTTGAGTTCATAGAGTTGCTCGATGTTGGTGAGGGCATTCCCCTTGTCGAACAGGCGTTCCTCGATGGATTCCAGTTGCGACTCCAGATCATCTATCACCGGGAAGTAGCGGTCCACCACCGCGTCCATCAGCGCATATAACACGAAGCCCGAGCCCAGCCGCAGCAATTCAGGCTCGCGTTCGCAACGTTCGCGCACCCCAAGAAAACTCTGCTTGCTGTGGTTGCGGATAGAAAGGATGAAGTTGCGCCCGACGAAGACACTGATCTCGCCGACCGTCAACTCGGAATGGTCGGATTCCACCAGATGCATCACCGCAAACAGTGTATCGCCGTATTCCTCGATCTTTGGGCGCTGGTGGCCGTGGCGGGCGTCCTCGACCGCCAGGTCGTGCAGACCGAATTCTTCCTGCATCTTTTTGAGTTCGGCTTCGGTGGTATCGCGCAGCGCCACCCAGACGAAACAATCCGTCCGTTCAAGGTAATCGCTGATTTCTTCGACGGGAAGGTCGGCGAGTTTGACGCCGTTCTGGTAGGCAACGCAATTGAGCAGCATGGCGGTTTACGGTCAGTTTATGAGTAGGCGGAGTATAAGCGTTAGTGTGCGGTTGTTACAGCGTCCAGCGCCAAGATTAAGTTTCAGCACAAAAAATTGTCCGGGGCTGGGCCTTTCGGTAGAATGAGCTTCTTTGCAAACGAGTATAGAGATGGTCGGGAAAACCCAGAAAACACAAGGCTTCGAGTCGGCAATGTCCGAGCTTGAACAGATCGTCGCCGACATGGAGGCGGGCAAGTTATCGCTCGAAGATTCGCTGGCTGCCTATAAACGCGGCGCGGAATTATTGTCGTTCTGCCGTACGCGTCTCGAAGATGCGCAGCAGCAGGTGCGCGTGCTGGAAGAAGGCGTGCTGAAAGATTTTCCCGCTACCGGCGGATCCGGACAACCCCCTTCGACAAGCTCCTGATGCACGCTGATTTTCAGAGCTGGGTCGCCGCGCAGCAGGTGCGCTTGGAGGATGTGCTGGGCGGGGTGTTGCCGCGTGCGGAAGCCGCCCCGCAGCGTTTGCATGAAGCGATGCGCTACGCGGTGCTGGATGGCGGCAAGCGCGTGCGGCCGTTGCTGGCTTTTGCGGCGGGGGAATTGGCGGCTGCAACAGCTGAACGTTTGAATATTGCCGCTGCGGCGGTCGAACTGATCCATGCCTATTCGCTGGTGCATGACGACATGCCGTGCATGGACGATGACGTATTGCGCCGCGGCAAGCCGACCTGCCATGTCCAATATGACGAGGCGACCGCGTTGCTGGTCGGCGACAGTCTGCAAACGCTGGCATTTCAACTGCTCGCGGAACATCGTTTGAACGACGACGCGCAGCGCCAGCTGGAAATGATCAAATTGCTGGCGGTGGCCACAGGCTCGCGCGGCATGGCGGGCGGGCAGGCAATAGACCTCGCCAGCGTGGGCAAGTCGCTCACGCTCCCCGAGCTGGAATTCATGCACATCCACAAGACCGGCGCGTTGATCCGTGCGGCGATCCTGCTGGGAGCCCATTGCGGTACGGTCTCATCTGCGCAACTTGATAAACTGGATCGTTTCGGCAAGCTGATCGGCCTGGCATTCCAGGTCGTGGACGATGTGCTGGACTGCGAAGCGGATACTGCGACGCTGGGAAAAACGGCGGGCAAGGATGCGGATAATGCCAAGCCGACTTACGTCAGCCTGCTCGGTATACATGACGCGCGCGACATGGCGCAGCGTTTGCATCGTGAAGCATTGGATGCATTGGCCGGTTTCGGCGATGCCGCGCAGCGTTTGCGCGAGCTTGCTGATTTCATTGTTTTGCGAAAGTTCTGATGTATAAGTTACTTGATACCATCAACACGCCCGACGACTTGCGTGCCCTGGATCGCGCGCAGCTTCCGCAATTGGCGAGCGAGTTGCGCGAATTCCTGGTTGAATCGGTCAGCAAGACAGGCGGACACCTGTCTTCCAATCTCGGCACGGTCGAGTTGACCATTGCGCTGCACTACATATACGACACGCCGGAAGACAAGCTGGTCTGGGATGTGGGGCACCAGACCTATGTTCACAAGATACTGACCGGCCGACGTGGGGCGATGAGTCATTTGCGCATGGCGGGCGGTATCTCCGGTTTCCCGAAGCGCGATGAGAGTCCGTATGACACCTTCGGCACCGGGCATTCCAGCACGTCGATTTCAGCGGCCCTGGGCATGGCAGTAGCGGCGCAATTGCAGGGTTCCGAGCGGCGTGCCGTGGCGATCATCGGCGATGGCGCGATGAGCGGAGGCATGGCCTTCGAGGCGCTGAATAACGCCGGTGCGATGGATGCGAATCTGCTGGTCATCCTCAACGACAACGATATGTCCATTTCGCGGCCGGTCGGCGCGCTGAACAATTATCTGGCCAGGCTGATGTCGGGGCGTTTTTATGCCGCGGCACGGCGAGCCAGCGAGAAGGTGCTGAAGGGTATGCCGCCGGTGCTGGAATTCGCCAAGCGGGCCGAAGAACACGTCAAGGGCATGGTGACACCGAGTACCCTGTTCGAGGAGTTCGGCTTCAATTACATCGGCCCGATCGACGGACACGACATGAATGTGTTGCTGGATACGCTCAGCAATATCCGCAAGCTGAGCGGCCCCCAGTTTCTGCACATCGTCACGCAAAAAGGCAAGGGCTATGCGCTGGCCGAGGAGGATTGCCTGCTGTATCACGGCGTCAGCAAGTTCGACCGCACCCAGGGCATAGTGCCAAAACCAGTCCAGGGCAATGTTGATGGAAAAATCGCCAGGCCGACTTACACGCAAGTGTTCGGGCAATGGCTGTGCGACATCGCAGCCCAGGACGGACGTGTGGTGGGCATCACGCCTGCGATGTGCGAAGGCTCAGGCTTAACGGAATTCGCGGCGCGTTTTCCGGATCGCTATTTCGACGTGGGTATCGCCGAACAGCACGCGCTTACCTTTGCGGCCGGATTGGCTTGCGATGGATACAAGCCGGTGGTGGCGATCTACTCGACCTTTTTGCAGCGCGCTTACGATCAACTTATCCACGACATCGCGATCCAGCATCTGCCGGTGGTGCTGGCGATCGATCGCGGCGGTCTGGTCGGCGCGGACGGCGCAACGCACGCGGGCAGCTTTGACCTTTCCTATTTGCGCTGTATCCCGAACATGACGGTGATGGCGCCGGCAGACGAAAACGAATGCCGCCAGATGTTGTATACCGCCATGCAGTTGAATACGCCTAGCGCGGTTCGTTATCCGCGCGGCACAGGACCCGGGGTGGCGATCAATCCCGAAATGAGTGCATTGCCCATCGGCAAGGGTGAATTGCGCCGCGCAGGCAAGCGGGTGGCGATCCTGGCATTTGGCAGCATGCTGGCGCCGGCACTGGTTGCCGGCGAGCAACTCGATGCGACAGTGGCGAATATGCGTTTCGTCAAACCGCTGGATGCCGAACTGGTATTGCGCCTGGCGCGTGAACATGAGCTGCTGGTTACGGTGGAAGAAAATACCGTGCAAGGCGGGGCGGGCAGCGCGGTGGCGGAATTTTTGCAACTGCAAGGCATCATTATTCCTATGCTGCAACTCGGTTTGCCGGACCAATTCATCGAGCAGGGCGACCATGCGCAAATGCTGGCAGATTGCGGCCTGGATGCCAACGGCCTGATTCGGATGATTAAAAATAAATTAACCTACTGATCTTGTCGGGATTGGTTATAATATTCCCATAACTTAAACCATGAGGAAGTCAGCCATGAATAGTCCCAAGCCAGATTTTATACCCGATGTGCAAAATTCGCCGGATACGCGCCATCTGGCGATCGATCGGGTCGGCATCAAGGGCATACGCCATCCGGTGAAGGTCAAGGACAAAAGCGTCGGTGTGCAGCACACCGTTGCGACTTTCAATATGTACGTGCATCTGCCGCACAACTTCAAGGGCACGCACATGTCGCGCTTTGTCGAGATTCTGAACCAGCATGAACGCGAAATCTCGGTGGAATCGTTTGAGAAAATCCTGGACGAGATGGTGACGCGACTGGAAGCGAAGTCCGGATACATAGAAATGAGTTTTCCGTATTTCGTGAACAAGTCTGCTCCGGTGTCGGGCGTGCAAAGCCTGCTCGATTATGATGTCACGCTGATCGGCGAAACGGTAAACGGAAAGCAGCGCATCACGATGAAAGTGCTGGTGCCTGTCACCAGTTTGTGCCCGTGCTCGAAGAAAATTTCCGAGCGCGGTGCGCATAACCAGCGTTCGCATGTCACGCTTTCAATACGCACCAACGAATTCGTCTGGATAGAAGACGTGATCCGCATCGCGGAAGAACAGGCATCGTGCGAGTTGTACGGCCTGCTGAAACGTCCCGACGAAAAATTCGTCACCGAGCTCGCTTATGACAATCCAAAATTCGTCGAAGACATGGTGCGCGATGTGGCGGCGGTGCTGGATGCAGACAAACGCATCGATGCCTATGTGGTCGAATCGGAGAATTTTGAGTCGATACACAACCACTCGGCGTATGCGCTGATTGAGCGGGATAAGACACTTTAGGGGCGTATGGCAATACGCCCCCTGCATGACATGAAATCCATCGCCGTCTTTCGCCATAATGGCACAGAAGGTCCCGGCTACCTCGCTCATTTTCTCGATGAACGTCAAATTCCCTGGCAATTGATTGCTATCGATGCGGGCGATGCCGTCCCGCAGGATGCTTCGGCTTATTCCGGGCTGGTTTTCATGGGCGGGCCGATGAGCGTCAACGATGACCTGCCGTGGATACCCCCAGTGTTGGCATTGATCCACGATGCAGTCGCCAAGGATATTCCGCTGCTGGGACATTGTCTGGGCGGGCAACTGATCTCCAAGGCATTGGGCGCTGCGGTGTCCCGCAACCCGGTCAAAGAGATCGGCTGGGGCGAAGTGCGGGTATCGGATAACGACATCGCTCGTTCCTGGTTCGGCGACAACCAAAACTTTGCAGTCTTCCACTGGCATGGCGAGACCTTCACCTTGCCGCAAGGAGCGATTCATTTATTGTCTAGCGTGTATTGCGCCAATCAGGCCTATGCCATAGGGAAACACCTCGCGATGCAGTGCCACATCGAGATGACTGCCGAAATGATAGCCGTCTGGTGTACGGCGGGTGCGGATGAAGTGGCGGCCAGCAGCGCCAGTCCGGCAGTGCAGTCGCTGGAAGAGATGCAACAGCAAACGAAAGGCAATCTGCCGCGTTTAAATAGCGTGGCGGAGCAGTTGTATGGTCATTGGGTCCTGGGCTTATCCGCATAGTCAACCCCGCAGTGTATAATCCGCGCTCTTCACCCGACCGTGTCGCGTTCCATTCCTGGAATGGCCCAATTTTAAAGACTGCATGATCAAAAAAATCCTCAAACGTGTGTTTCGCAAGCCAGCCAAAACCAAATTGGTGGGAAATGCCCAGGTTATCCCGTTCAGATTGCATGGCGTGGCGCACGACCAGATCAGCTATGGCGCGCTTAAAGTCACCGATGGTCTTCAAGCTGCAGGCTATCAGGCCTATGTGGTTGGCGGTGCGGTGCGCGACCTGTTGCTTGAACGCATTCCAAAGGATTTCGATATTGCGACAAATGCCACGCCGGAAGAGGTGCGCCGCATATTCCGCCGCGCACGCATCATCGGGCGTCGCTTTCAGCTGGTGCATGTGATGTTCGGCGAGGAGGTGGTGGAAGTGTCGACTTTTCGCCGCATGATCGAAGCCGAAGATGCGCAGACCGATGAACATGGGCGTCTGTTGCGCGACAACGAATTCGGCGATCAGGAGCAGGATGCGGCACGGCGCGATTTTACCGCCAACGCGCTGTTCTATGATCCGTCCACTCAGGAGATTTACGACTTTCACGGCGGCTATGCAGATACCCGCAACCACCTGTTGCGCATCATCGGCGATCCATTGGTACGCTACCGCGAAGACCCGGTGCGCATGCTGCGTGCGGTGCGGCTGTCCGCCAAGCTGGGTATCAAACTGGATGCGGCTACCGCTGCGCCGATTGCCAAGATGAAATCCCTGCTCGACAACGTGCCGAAGGCGCGCTTGCTCGATGAGGTGCTGAAGATGCTGTTGTCCGGCCATTCGCTGGTATGCATCCAGCAGTTGCGCAAGATGAATCTGCATCATGGCCTGTTGCCTTTGCTGGATGTGATCTGGGAACAGCCGATGGGTGAGAAGTTCATCATGCTGGCATTGCGCAACACCGATGAGCGCCTCAGTCAGGATAAAACGGTTTCTCCGGCATTTTTATTTGCCGCATTGCTGTGGCATGAAGTGCTGGCGGCGTGGAATCTGCGCGTTCGGCAAGGCGCGCGCCCGGTGGGTGCAATGCACGAGGCGATGGACGAAGTGCTGGCCAAGCAGAGGGCACAACTCGCCATCCCGCATCGCCAGGATGCGGTGATGAAAGAAATCTGGCTGATGCAACAACGCTTCGAGCAACGCGCCGGACAGCGTCCGTTTCGCCTGCTCGAGCAGCCGCGCTTCCGCGCCGGATTCGACTTTCTGCTGTTGCGCTGTGCCAGCGGTGAGGTTGATGATCAGCTTGGTTTGTGGTGGGACGAGTTTCAGAATGCCAGTGCCGGGCGCCAGGCGGAAATGTTGCAGCCGGAGGCGGCGGGCGAGAAAAAACGCCGCCGCAAACCGCGCAAGAAACCCGAAGTATCGGCAGTGGACGAGCCGTAGCGTAATGACTCACATCGCCTTCATCGGACTGGGCAGCAATCTTGAGGACCCGCACAGCCAGCTGCAACGTGCCTTTGCTGCTCTCGAGGAGTTGCCGGCCACACGATTGACTGCCAGGTCATCGTTATATCGCAGTGCGCCGCTGGATTGTCCGGACTTGCCAGATTTCCAGATTCAGCCGGATTTCGTAAATGCGGTGGCGAAAATCGAAACGGATCTGACGCCGCAAGCCTTGTTGAAGGCGCTGTTGCACATCGAGCATCAGCACGGCCGCGAGCGCACCTATCGCAACGCGCCGCGTACGCTGGATATGGATGTGCTGCTGTATGGCGATTTGCAGCTGCGCGAGCATGGGCTGACCATCCCCCATCCGCAGATGCACAGACGTGCCTTTGTGTTGCAGCCCTTGCTGGAGATCGCGCCCGATATCAGCATACCCGGTGTCGGGAAGGCAGAACTGGCGCTTGAAAAATGCCAGGATCAGGTATTGGACAGGATACGCAATGCTGTTTGACAAGTATCGCTACGTCGTAGTGGAAGGGCCGATAGGTGTCGGCAAAACCAGCCTTGCGCATCGACTCGCGCAACACACCGGCTCTGCCACGCTGCTGGAAAAGCCCGATGAAAATCCCTTCCTTGCCCGGTTCTACCAGGATCCGCCGCGATATGCGCTGGCAACCCAATTGTTTTTTCTGTTCCAGCGCGGCAATGAAGTCCGCGATCTTGCGCAAATGGACCTGTTTCGCGAGAGCACCGTGGCGGACTATCTGTTCGACAAGGACCCGTTGTTTGCGCGCCTCAATCTGAATGAAGAGGAGTTTGCGCTATACCAGCAGATCTACCGGTCGCTGCAATTACAGGCGCCCGTGCCGGATCTGGTTATTTATTTGCAGGCAGAGCCCGAGACGCTGGCCGAGCGCGTGTATCGCCGGGCGCAGCCATATGAACTTGGTATCAGCGAAAGTTATTTGCAACGCCTGTCACAAAGCTACAGCGATTTCTTCTATCATTACGATTCGGCGCCGGTATTGATGGTGAATAGCGAGCACCTGAATTTTGTCGATGGTGATGATGATTTCACCTTGTTGTTGAAACGTATCGAGGAAATGCGCGGGCCGCGCGAATTTTTTAGCCGGGGGAATTGATGCGCACCACACTGACCAAATTGCAAACCATGCGCGGCAAAGGCGAGAAGATTGCCGTGCTGACCTGCTATGACGCAAGCTTCGCTGCGTTGCTTGAAGCACAGGGCGCAGACGTGCTGCTGGTCGGCGATTCGCTCGGCATGGTATTGCAGGGGCATGAAACCACGCTGCCCGTTACGCTGGCCGACATGGTGTACCACACCGCCTGTGTGGCGCGCGGCGCGAAGCAGGTATTCATCATCAGCGATATGCCATTCGGTACTTTTCAGGTCAGCCCCCAGGAGACCTATGCCCACGCTGCGCAGTTGATGGTGGCGGGAGCGCAGATGGTCAAGCTGGAAGGCGGCGCAGCTATGGTCGAGACGGTACGCTTCCTCACTGAGCGCGGCATCCCGGTGTGCGGGCACATCGGGCTGACTCCGCAGTCGGTGCACCAGCTGGGTGGCTATCGGGTGCAAGGCAGGGAATCCGCAACTGCGCAAAAATTGTTGGCAGATGCGGTGGCACTGGAACAGGCCGGTGCGGGCATGATCGTGCTGGAAGCCATGCCCGCATTGCTGACTGCCGAGATCACCGGGCAACTGACCATATCCACCATCGGTATCGGCGCGGGTGCAACTTGTTCCGGCCAAGTGCTGGTGCTGCACGACATGCTGGATATTTATCCGGGCAAGAAAGCCAGTTTCGTCAAGAATTATATGCAGGATGCGCCCAGTATCGCTGCAGCGGTAGCGAATTATGTTGCCGAAGTAAAGGCGGGCACATTTCCGGCGCAGGAACACAGCTTTTGATGCGGGTCGTTTCAACCATAACCGAACTGCGCACTCGACTGGCTGATGTAACAAAGTCAGGCAATTCACTACCGTCTGAAGGCTGTGTGAAGTTGACACAGCGTGCCATCGCCTTCGTGCCGACCATGGGCAATCTGCATGAAGGACATCTCAACCTGATGCGTCTTGCTCGAGAACATGGTAGTTGTGTGGTGGCGAGCATTTTCGTCAATCCGCTGCAGTTCGGGCCGAGCGAGGATTTCGACAGGTACCCGCGCACGCTGGAAGAAGACTGCGCCAAGCTGCAAGGCTTGGCGGACTTGGTGTTCGCGCCGTCGGTCAACGAAATGTATCCCGCACAACAGACAGTGTTTGTCGAGCCGCCGCTTATCGCCAATGAGCTGGAAGGTGCCTCCCGTCCCGGACATTTTCGCGGCATGGCGACGGTGGTGCTGAAGCTGTTGAACATCGTGCAGCCGCAGGTTGCACTGTTCGGCAAGAAGGACTACCAGCAATTGCACATCATCCGCCAGATGGTTGAACAACTTAATCTGCCGGTGCGTATTGTTGGCGGGGAGACCGTGCGAACCGCGGATGGCCTGGCATTGAGTTCGCGCAACCAGTATTTGAACGAGTTGGAGCGAGGCGAGGCTATTTTCCTGTACCAGACCCTACAGGAGCTGCGCCAAGCCATGCTGCAGGGCAAGCGTGATGTTGAACGTTTGCAGCAACAGGCGGTCGAAACACTGTCGGCAAGAGGCTGGGCTGTGGATTATGTGGAAGTGCGCAACCAGTCGGATTTGCTGCCGGCAAGCGAGGTGAAATCGGATCTGGCGCAGCGCGATCCGGCTCAACGTAATCTGGTGGTGCTGGCGGCAGCCAGCTTGGGCAATACCCGCTTGATTGATAACATTGAAGCATGCGTGTTTGATTGATGCTTGCCGATTGATTACATGGACGGCACGGTGCGATAGTGTCAATTCCACACATAACTTGTTATGTATAACCATCGACTTGGCTATTGTTTTTTGATGGCCTAGTCGAATGGCTAATAGTTCCAGCAGTGGTTTGCCTGACTTTGGTATAATCTGCGGCCAACGATAGAAGAGGTGTCTTATGCAAAGAATCATGCTTAAAGCCAAGTTGCACCGGGTGCATGTCACGCACGCCGAGTTGCATTACGAAGGCTCCTGCGCGATCGATGACGATTTGCTGGATGCTGCCGACATCAGGGAATATCAGCAGATCGATATATACAACGTCACCAATGGCGAGCGTTTCACCACTTACGCTATTCGCGCCCAACGCGGTTCCGGGGTGATTTCCGTGAATGGCGCGGCGGCACATAAGGCTGGTCCGGGCGATATCCTCATCATCGCCAGCTATGCCATGTATTCCGAACTGGAGCTGCAAAAACATCATCCGCAACTTGTCTATGTGGATGAGCACAACTGCATCATCGCGCAACGCGATCGGATTCCGGTACAGGCTGCCTGACTGGCAACCTGTTGTTTGTGGCTCGCCGCCTGATTACCCTTGCATATTGTTAGCGGCGGACAATAGGTATCGATTTGAACGAAGGATTGGCTTTCTTTGATGTCTTGGCTATGTCGGCCAGCGTATATTTGTCGAGCACGTTCAGAAAACCGGCTTGCGCGTCGAATATGACTGACTTCAGGCTGCAGGAACGGCTTATCACGCACTTGTCCGTGACCGGGTTGAAGCATTCAAGTAAATCGAAATCCGGTTCAGTTGACCGCACCACATCACCGACCAGAATTTCTTTTGCGGGCCGGGCGAGTTTGAGTCCGCCGTGCCTTCCCCGGGTCGTCAGGATATAGCCGTCGAGTCCCAGATTGTGTACTACTTTAACCAGATGGTTGCGCGAAATCTGGTAGAAGTCGGCCAGTTCAGTGATCGTCACGTTTTCATCTTCCCTGTTTGCCAGGTAAATCAGTACGCGCAACGAATAATCAGTGTACAGAGTCAGGCGCATTTCATGTCTTCCCGGTTTAACAAAGTTTTGAGAGTCGTAAACCCCAACCCAGTATTCAAAGCAAGTCGCCGCATTTTTTGTTTGTCGATTTCAGAAGTGTCCGGTTGATCTGCATCAGTTTTGTTGCAACTTTAAAAGCATTAATCTTGACAGTGATAATAACAGGCAATTAAGATGTATTCATGATATATATTAAAGCTGTATTCTTCATTGAAGCGCTTCGAATATACCTCCTGAAGAGGGATTTATACAATTGCCGGAGCATTCCGGCGCCATTATTGAAAATAATCTGGAGAATGAAATATGAGTCTGTATGAAGAAATTGGTGGTGAAGGTGCAGTTAACGCCGCAGTGGATATATTTTATCGCAAGGTATTGAAGGATGATCGTATCAAGCGTTTCTTCGAGGGTGTTGATATGGACAGGCAGGCGGCCAAGCAAAAAGCTTTTCTGACGATGGCCTTCGGCGGACCGCACAATTACTCGGGCGCGGATATGCGCAAGGGTCATGCGCATCTTGTCGCAATGGGTCTTAACGATTCCCATTTCGATGCGGTGATGGAGCATCTTGGCGGCACGCTTACAGAACTCAAGGTTCCGGGGAATCTGATCGCGCAAGCCGCTGCAATTGCCGAAAGCACCAGAAACGACGCTCTCGGCAAATAAGGCAAAGCACCTATGGCCAAGATTATTTATGGCGGGCAGTCGTATGAATGCGGGGAAAATTCAGTTCTCGATTGTTTGACTGCCCAGGGTGTTACTGTCCCTTCTTCCTGCCACTCCGGCGTTTGCCAGACCTGCCTGATGCAGGCGGTAGATGGTGAAGTGCCCGAAAAGGCCACGGCGGGATTGAAGCCGACACTCGCCGCGCAGAATTATTTCATGGCTTGCTCCTGTTATCCGGAACAAGATATCGAGGTCGTTCTTCCCGAGGCGGGGACGGGTAAACTCGTGGCCAGGGTTACCAGTGTCGAATATCTCAATTCGGACATACTCGGTATCAGGCTCAAGCCTACCCGCGCCATCGAATACAAGGCCGGGCAGTTCATCAATCTGTTCAAGGACGAAACTACCGCACGCAGCTATTCATTGGCGAGCGTTCCCGCGCTCGGCGAAGAGCTGTTTCTCAATGTGAGGAAGGTTCCATCCGGCCTGGTGAGCGGCTGGGTTTTTGCTAACCTCAAGGCGGGTGATGGCATTACGATTTCGGAAGCATCCGGAGATTGCTTTTACGTTCCGGGTAATCCTGAACAGAATATCCTTTTGATTGCGACCGGTTCCGGTCTTGCCCCGCTGTATGGCATCGTCCGTGACGCACTATTGAACGGGCATCAAGGCAAACTCAGCCTTTACCATGGAAGCTACAACACGGAAGGTTTTTATCTGGTCGGGGAATTGACAGAGTTGGCGCAGACTCACCGCAATTTCAGCTATGTTCCATGTGTTTCCGAAGAGCAGGCGCCTGCCGGGTACTCGTCAGGAATGGTTCTGGATGTTGCACTTGCTGACAATCCGGATCTTTCCGGCTGGCGGGTTTTTTTATGCGGTAACCCGGACATGGTCAATGCAGCCAGGCAGCAGACCTTCTTCGCCGGTGCTTCGATGCGCGAAATTTACGCCGATCCGTTTTAGTTATTCATGACTTAAATCTTGAAGCAGTCTTTATTCGATCTGCGATGCACTTGCCGTGGTGTTATGACTGGTTGGTGCAGTGTCATTCCGGTTTCTCCATGCCTGATCAACCTGTGTTGTTTTGGTAATTCTTGCCTTGCGACAAAAATCCATGCTTGCGAATACGCGCGATAGTTTTATATCCCGAGTCAATTTGTCGGATGTCTTCTTCGTTGACCCTGACTGCTTTCGCGGGTAGCATTCGGCCATTCAGAAGCTAATGGATGGAAACGAGATGCGCCGCAAACTTGTCGTGGGAAACTGGAAGATGTATGGCCGATTGGCGCGCAATCAGGTGTTGTTACAAGCGATTCTGGCAGGGGTTCGTGACCTGGATAAAGCCGAGTATGCAGTGTGTGTCCCTTATCCGTATCTGGCGCAAACTCAATCCCTGCTGCAGGGCAGCAACGTGGCATGGGGAGCGCAAAATCTAAGCCCGCAGGAAGAAGGCGCGTTCACGGGTGAAGTGGCCCCGGGCATGCTGGTCGATTTTGCTTGCCGCTATGCAATCATCGGCCATTCAGAACGGCGCGGACTGTTTCATGAGAGCAACGAGAACGCATCCGCCAAGTTTGATGCGACCATCAAGGCGGGCATGAAACCGATCTTTTGCGTGGGTGAAACCCTGACTGAACGCGAGTCCGGTATTACCGAGCAAGTGGTTGCCACGCAGCTGGATGCGGTGCTGAATTGTGCGGGTGCACAGGCCCTGCAGAAGGCGGTAATTGCTTATGAGCCGGTTTGGGCTATCGGAACCGGTAAAACCGCCACACCCCAGCAGGCACAGGCAGTTCATGCCTTTATACGTCAGCGCGTCGCACAACATAATAGCCAGGTGGCACAGAGCTTGTGTATACTCTACGGCGGTAGTGTCAAGGCAGCGAATGCGGCCGAGCTATTTGGTATGCCTGATATCGATGGCGGACTGATAGGCGGCGCTTCGTTGGTGGCGGAAGAGTTCGTGGCAATATGCCGCGCGGCTCAGGGTTAATTTACGTATTTGGAGTAGTGTGTGGAAACATTAGTTTGGGTAGTACACGTTTTGACGGCGGTGGTGTTGATTGGCCTGGTATTGATGCAACACGGCAAGGGAGCCGACATGGGCGCAGCGTTTGGCACAGGTTCGGCAGGAAGTCTGTTTGGTTCCAGCGGTTCCGCGAATTTTCTCAGCCGCAGTACGGCAGTTGCCGCGACGCTGTTCTTTATTACCAGCTTGTCACTGACATACCTGTATTCTCACCCCACTCAGCAACAGGGAATAATGGATAGAGTAAATCCGGCTGCAACTCAGGCAGCCCCGACCGCTCCGGCAGTTAACCCTGTCGATGATTCGAGGTCCAAGGATATTCCGAAATAATTTCGCATGAGAAGCGCGGTTGTGGTGGAATTGGTAGACACGCAAGCTTGAGGTGCTTGTGCCCGCAAGGGCGTGGGAGTTCGAGTCTCCCCATCCGCACCAAATATTAATAAACCGGCACTCCGGCGTGTCGGTAGCACAAGACGAATAACCAAGACGAATAATAATTCTGGGTTAACTCAACAAACATTCGCAAAGGGGGAGAGAGATACTATGCTGGAAAATTATTTCCCCGTGCTGTTGTTCATCTGTGTCGGTGTCGCGATGGGCGTGGTCCCTGTGGCACTTGGTAAACTGGCTGGCCCAAATCGGCCGGACGATAAAAAATTGTCCTCCTATGAATGCGGTTTTGAGGCATTCGGGGACGCACGCATGAAATTCGATGTGCGCTATTACCTCGTTGCCATCCTGTTCATACTCTTCGATCTTGAAATTGCTTTTCTTTTCCCCTGGGCGATCGTGCTCAAGGAAATCGGTACATTCGGCTTCGTCTCCATGATGATCTTTCTGGCCATCCTGGTGGTGGGTTTTATCTACGAATGGATGAAAGGGGCCCTGGAATGGGAGTGACGGTATGAGCAGGAAGCAGGGGCCCCGCACGGCGGGGATGCGACCGTCCGCGATTGCCGTCAGATGCCGATTAGCGGCTTTGGGAGGTTGTATGGTCGTTGAGGAGGCGTCAGTACGAGCAGGAAGCAGGGGCCCCGCTCAGCGGGGATGCGACCGTCCGCGAGTGCTGCTGGGCGCCGATACGATGCTTTTGAAAATTTCACCAAGATTATCGGAGGCGGCGGCGAACTGTGAGCAGGCCCCCCGAGCTCGCTTGGGGATGCGATCGCCCGTGCATGTTGTCCATGTCCGGTTGCTGCCTGGCGATGCAAATTCGCTGAGTCTTATCTTGCAGGAGGCTAATCATGGGCATTGAAGGCATTCTGGAAAAAGGTGTCGTTACCACGACCCTGGACACCATCATAAATTACACGCGTACCGGCTCATTGTGGCCGATGACCTTCGGGTTGGCATGCTGCGCGGTGGAGATGATGCAAGCCGGTGCGGCGCGTTACGATCTCGATCGCTTCGGTATCGTGTTTCGTCCCAGCCCCCGGCAATCGGATGTGATGATCGTGGCCGGAACGCTGTGCAATAAAATGGCTCCCGCCTTGCGCAAGGTCTACGACCAGATGGCCGAGCCGCGCTGGGTGATCTCGATGGGCTCCTGTGCGAATGGCGGAGGCTATTATCACTACTCCTATTCGGTAGTGCGCGGTTGCGACCGCATCGTGCCGGTGGATATCTACGTGCCGGGTTGTCCGCCGACCGCCGAAGCCTTGTTGTTCGGTCTCATTCAGTTGCAGAACAAAATCAAACGAACCAATACGATTGCGCGCTAGGATGATCTATGACTGCTGAATTGGGTACCCTGCGTACTAATCTGACAAGCTCGTTTGGCGACAAGTTGGTCAGCATGGAAGAGAAGCTGGGTGAACTGACCGTCGTGGTCGGGGCGCCGGTTATGCTGGAAGTGCTGAAGCGCTTGCGTGATGAAAAAGAGTTGCGCTTCGAGCAAATGATAGACCTGTGCGGGGTCGATTACTCGGCTTACGGCAGTGATATTTCCGAGGGGGGCGCTTATTTCGAACCTGATACCCGTTCCGCCGGTACTGCCGCACACCCGCATCGATTTGCGGTGGTCTATAACCTGCTTTCGGTGACAAATAACGCGCGTATCCGCGTGCGCATCTTTGCCGAGGAAGATGAATTTCCGGTATTGGCATCGGTGATCGATATCTGGCCGTGCGCCAACTGGTATGAACGTGAAGCTTTCGATCTGTATGGCATCGTGTTCACCGGACACCCCGATTTGCGCCGCATCCTGACCGACTACGGCTTTGTCGGCAATCCTTTCCGCAAGGATTTCCCGCTGTCAGGCAATGTGGAAATGCGCTATGACCCGGAGCAACAACGCGTGGTATATCAGCCGGTCTCGATCGAGCCGCGCGAAGTGACGCCGCGTATCGTTCGGGAAGAAAATTACGCCAGTAAAATGGAGCGCGGCAATGGCTGAAATTAAAAACTACACCATGAATTTTAGTTGCGACCGCCCTGCTGGCTTAACTTTCTTGCGCAAGTTAGTCTGCACTGAAATGCATGGTGATCGTGCGTTGCAACAAGTGTTGAGATAGGCAAAGCTATGGCGGAAATTAAAAACTACACCATGAATTTTGGGCCGCAACATCCGGCAGCCCATGGCGTGTTGCGTCTGGTTCTGGAACTGGATGGCGAGGTCATCGAGCGTGCCGATCCGCACATTGGATTGCTGCATCGTGCCACCGAGAAACTCGCCGAGCACAAGACGTTCCTGCAATCCTTGCCCTACATGGACAGGCTGGATTACGTCTCGATGATGTGCAACGAGCACGCCTATGTGCTGGCGGTCGAAAAGCTGGCTGGTATAGAGGTGCCTTTGCGTGCTCAATATATCCGCGTAATGTTCGATGAAATCACCCGTCTGCTGAATCACTTGCTGTGGCTGGGCGCGCACGGATTGGATATCGGTGCGATGACCGTATTTTTGTACTGCTTCCGCGAGCGCGAGGACTTGATGGACGCGTACGAAGCCGCATCCGGTGCGCGCCTGCATGCCTCCTACTATCGTCCGGGCGGTGTGTACCGGGATTTGCCGGACAGCATGCCGCAATATCAGGCTTCCAAAATCCACAACGCTGCAGCGGTAAAAAAGCTCAACGAAAATCGCCAGGGTTCGTTGCTCGATTT
>DIYV01000180.1:18883-26133 GCA_002429165.1 Gallionella sp. UBA6045
AAGAAGCAACCCTATGAAGTATACGACCGGCTGGATTTTGATATTCCTGTCGGCAGGACCGGTGATACTTATGACCGTTATCTGGTGCGCATCGAGGAAATGCGCCAGTCCAACCGTATCATCAAGCAATGCATAGCCTGGCTGCGCAACAATCCGGGCCCGGTGATGACAGGCAACCACAAGTTCGCGCCGCCGCTGCGGGAATCCATGAAGGAAAACATGGAAGAGCTTATCCACCATTTCAAGCTGTTCACCGAAGGGATGCATGTGCCTGCAGGTGAGGCTTATGCAGCCATCGAACATCCCAAGGGGGAATTCGGTATTTACCTCATTTCCGATGGCGCGAACAAGCCGTATCGCATGAAGATACGAGCTCCCGGTTTTGCGCATATCGCCGCAATGGACGAAATGGCGCGCGGGCATATGATTGCCGATGTGGTGACCATCATCGGTTCGCAGGACATCGTTTTTGGCGAGGTTGACCGTTAATGTTATCTGAACAAGTGCAAGCCAGGATCAACCGTGAGCTGAAGAAGTATCCTGCGGACCAGAAACAGTCCGCAGTGATGTCGGCATTGCGTTTCGTGCAGGATGAAAAAGGCTGGATCGCCACCGAGGATATGACGGATATCGCCTTGTATCTGGGTATGCCGCAAATGGCAGTTTACGAGGTGGCGACTTTCTACCACATGTATAACCTCAAACCGATGGGCAGGCACACCCTCACGGTGTGTACCAACCTGTCCTGCCAGTTGGGCGGCGCCAATGAAACAGTTGACTATCTCAAAAAGAAGCTGGGCATCGGCCTGGGTGAAGCGACCGCGGATGGCAAATTCGGTTTGCTCGAGGGCGAGTGCATGGGTGCATGTGTCGATGCGCCGTTGTTTACCATCAGCAATAAAAAAATGTGCGGCCGTCTGACGCCGGAAAAGATCGACCAAATTTTAACGGAGCTGGACCAATCATGAAGAACACCGGCATGAGCGGCCCGGTCATTTTTACCACGATGGATTTCGACCAGCCCTGGACGCTGGAAAACTATCTCAAGGTCGGCGGTTACCAGGCACTGCGCAAGATGCTGACCGAAAAGATGACGCCGGATGAGATCATCGCCGAGGTCAAGGCATCGTCATTGCGAGGCCGCGGCGGCGCGGGCTTCCCTACCGGGTTGAAGTGGAGCTTCATGCCGAAAAACTACTCCGGCGAAAAATATATCGTCTGCAATTCCGATGAGGGCGAGCCGGGTACCTGCAAGGATTGGGACATCCTGCGCTATAACCCGCATCTGCTGATCGAGGGCATGGCGATCGCCGCTTACGCAATGGGCGTGAAAACCGGTTACAACTATGTGCACGGCGAAATCTTCGAGGCCTATGAGCGCATGGAAGAAGCCTGTGAACTGGCACGAGCCGCAGGATATCTCGGCAACAATATCCTGGGCACGGACTTCTGCTTCGATCTGCACAACCATCTGGGTTATGGCGCGTATATCTGCGGCGAAGAAACGGCATTGCTGGAATCCATCGAGGGAAAAAAAGGACAGCCGCGTTTCAAGCCGCCGTTCCCTGCCAGTTTCGGCCTGTATGGCAAGCCGACCACCATCAACAATACCGAGACCTTCGCCAGCATTCCCTACATCATCAACAACGGCGGCCAGGCATTTCTGCAACTGGGCAGGCCCAACAACGGCGGCACCAAGCTGTTTTCGGTTTCAGGCCATGTGAATAATCCGGGCAACTTCGAAGTCCCATTGGGAACTCCGTTCAAAAAACTGCTGGAAATGGCAGGTGGCATGCGCGGCGGACGCAAGCTGAAAGCCTGTATCCCGGGCGGCTCGTCCATGCCGGTGTTGCCGGGCGAAATCATGATGGATCTGGATATGGACTACGATTCCATTGCCAAGGCAGGTTCGATGCTGGGCACCGGCGCGGTGATCATCATGGACGACACCACCTGCATGGTGCGCGCGCTGGAACGTTTGTCCTACTTCTATTACGAGGAATCCTGCGGCCAATGCACGCCGTGCCGCGAAGGCACCGGCTGGCTGTATCGCATCCTGCACCGTATCGAACATGGCGAAGGGCGCAAGGGAGATATCGAGTTGTTGTTAAGCATGGGCGAGAACATTGCCGGACGCACGATTTGTGCACTGGGCGAGGCTGCAGTCTGGCCGGTGCAGGGCATGCTCAGGCATTTTCGCGACGAATTCGAATATCACATCGAACATAAGCGTTGCTTGGTGTGACATAGTTAAAGTGAGTAATGGGGACCTCTGAAAAATTCAGAGTTCGCCCAAATGCAAGGCGCGGAAAAAATTTCGCCGCGCCGCATATGGGTTATATGTAAGCAAGGAATTTTTTTCGCAACACAGCAGTTGGGATGAAATCTGGGTTTTTAGAGGTTCACTAATGATCAACATTGAAATTGATGGCAAACAGGTCGAGAGCGAGCGCGGTTCCACGGTGATGGACGCGGCGAACAAGCTCGGTGTTTATATACCGCATTTCTGCTACCACAAAAAACTTTCCATCGCGGCCAATTGCCGCATGTGCCTGGTTGAAATCGAAAAGACGCCCAAGCCGCTGCCGGCCTGCTCGACCCCTGTTGCCGATGGCATGAAGGTGCACACACACTCGGAGATGGCGGTCAAGGCGCAGCAGGGCGTGATGGAATTCCTGCTGATCAATCATCCGCTCGATTGCCCGATCTGCGATCGGGGCGGCGAATGCGAACTGCAGGACCAGGCGGTGGGTTATGGCGGCAGCGCATCGCGTTACCAGGAACCCAAGCGCAGCGTGATGCACAAGAACATCGGCCCGCTGATTTCCACCGAAGAAATGAACCGCTGCATCCAGTGCACGCGTTGCGTGCGTTTCGGACAGGAGATCGCCGGCGTGATGGAACTGGGCATGGCTTTCCGCGGGGAGCATTCCGAAATCATGACCTTTGTGAACAGTTCGGTTGATTCCGAGTTGTCAGGCAACATGATCGATCTGTGTCCGGTAGGGGCGCTGACCAGCAAACCGTTCCGATATACCGCGCGCAACTGGGAATTGTCGCGGCGCAAGTCGGTCAGCCCGCACGATGGTCTGGGTTCCAATCTGGCGGTGCAAGTGATGAATAATAGGGTGATGCGTGTATTGCCTGTCGAGAACGAGGCGATCAATGAATGTTGGCTCTCAGACAAGGACAGATTCAGCTATGAAGGGTTAAACTCGCCGGAGCGATTGACAAAACCCATGCTCAAGCAGGACGGAAAGTGGATAGAGGTCGAATGGCAAGTCGCGCTGGAATATGTGGCGAACGGATTGCGCCAGATCGGCAGCACGGCCGGCGCTGACCAAATCGCCGCATTGGCAACGCCTCACAGCACACTGGAAGAACTGTATCTGCTGCAGAAACTGATGCGCGAGTTGGGCAGCGGCAACGTGGATTTCCGTTTGCGCCACTCCGATTTCACTGCCGATGACCATCGCTCGGGTGCTCCCTGGCTGGGCATGGCGGTAGCAGACATCAATACCCGTGACCGCTTTCTGATCGTCGGCAGCTTTCTGCGCAAAGACCACCCACTGCTGGCGAGTCGCGTGCGTCAGGCGGTCAAACACGGCGCGCAAGCCAATATCGTGCATGCGAGCGACGATGATTTGCTGATGCCGGTCATGAGCAAGTCCATCGTTGCACCGGGCGAACTGGCGAACAGCCTGGCGCAAATCCTGAAAGCGCTGGCGGCTGAAAAATCGGCCACACTGTCCGGCGAAATGCAGAAGGCCATCGAGGCTGTGCAACCGACTGCACAGGCGGTTGCCATCGCCCGCAGCATGGCGAGCGGCGAACGCGCAGCTGTCCTGCTGGGCAATTTCGCGCAGCAGCATCCGCAGGCTGCGCAGATCGCCGTGCTGGCCGGGCAGATCGCCGCATTGTGCGCGGCAAAGTTCGGCTACCTGGGCGAAGCGGCTAACAGTGTCGGCGGTTATCTGGCCGGGGCCGTGCCATCCGGCAAGAAAGGCATGAATGCTGCGCAAATGCTGGCTTCGCCGCGCAAGGCCTACTTGCTGCTGAATGTCGAGACGGAACTGGACATGCATGACCCGCAACAGGCGATGAGGGCGATGTATGCAGCCGACATGGTGGTCGCATTGTCCGCGTACAAACACCGTGCGGCCGAGTATGCCGATGTGATGCTGCCAATCGCGCCGTTCACGGAAACCTCGGGCACCTTTGTCAGCAGCGAAGGCCGCGTGCAAAGTTTCAGGGGTGCGGTCAAGCCATTGGGCGAAGCGCGTCCGGCATGGAAGGTGTTGCGCGTTCTGGGAAACCTGCTGGGGATGCCGGGTTTCGATCAAGATACCAGCGAAGCGGTGCTCGGCGAAGTATTGCCCATGAAAGACGGAGCAGTGAGCATTGCCGGAAAGCTGAATAACCATATCGCGGGCGTTGCAGTGCAAACCACAGCAAGCAGCAACAGCCGGGGTCTGCAGCGCGTCAGCGATGTTCCCGTCTACGCAGCCGATGCGGTGGTGCGTCGTGCAGCGTCGCTGCAATTGACACGCGATGCGGCAACCCCGTGCGCGGTCATGCACAGCAGCGAGTTGCTGAAGCTGGGTGTGCAATCCGGGGATACGGTGAAAGTGAATCAGGGTAACGCAAGTGCGCGCCTGACGGTTCGGGCGGATGACAGCATGCCGGTCGCGACCGCACGCGTGGCGGCGGGGCATCCGGTCACGGCTGGGCTGGGCGCAATGTTTGGCGCAATAACTGTCGAGCGTGCATGATGGAAGCACTGATACTGCAGTTTTTTCAATGGTTCTGGAACCTGTTCGGGCTCTGGGATGTGATGTGGGGTTACATAAAGCCGGTCTGGCCGCTGTTGTGGACGGTGGCCAAGATCTTCGCGATCATATTGCCGCTGTTGGGTGCGGTCGCCTATCTGACACTGGCCGAGCGCAAGGTCATCGGCTACATGCAGATCCGGATCGGTCCGAATCGCGTCGGTTATTTCGGGCTGCTGCAACCGCTCGCCGACGGCATGAAATTGTTTATGAAGGAAATCATCATACCGAGCGGGTCAAGCAAATTCCTGTTCGTAATCGCTCCCATCATGGCCTTTGCCCCGGCGCTGGCGGCCTGGGCAGTCGTGCCGTTCGACCAAGGGATGGCGCTGGCCAATGTCAATGCCGGGCTGCTTTATATCCTTACGATGACCTCGCTGGGAATATACGGCATCATCATCGCCGGTTGGGCATCCAACTCCAAGTATGCTTTTATCGGTGCGGTGCGTTCTGCGGCGCAGATCGTTTCTTACGAGATCGCGATGGGCTTCGCGCTGGTATGCGTGCTGATGGCCTCGCAAAGCATGAACCTGACCGACATCGTGAACGGCCAGCACGGCAACTGGGGTGCGCTGAACTGGTATGTGATCCCGCTGTTTCCGATGTTCATGGTGTACCTGATTTCCGGCGTGGCAGAAACCAACCGGTCGCCGTTCGACATGGCCGAAGGCGAATCGGAAATTGTCGCGGGTTTTCATGTGGAATATTCCGGCATGGCGTTCGCGGTGTTTTTCCTGGCGGAATATGCCAACATGATCCTGATCGCTTTCCTGACCTCGATCATGTTCCTGGGCGGATGGTTGTCGCCTGTGCCGTTCCTGCCGGACAGTTTCATCTGGCTGCTGGGCAAGGTTGCCTTCATTTTGTTGCTGTTCCTGTGGTTCCGTGCGACCTTCCCGCGGTACCGCTATGACCAGCTGATGCGCCTGGGCTGGAAAGTGTTCATTCCGCTCACCATCGTCTGGGTAGTGGTGATCGCAGTGTGGATGCAGACCTCGCTCTGGGTCTGGTAAAAGGCGGAGGAGACGAATATGCAAATGATCAAGAATTTCTTCAAGACCTTCCTTCTTTACGAGCTGGTCAAAGGCATGGCGCTGACGGGTAAATATTTTTTCGCGCGCAAGATCACGGTACAGTTTCCCGAAGAAAAGACCCCGCAAAGCTTCAGATTCCGCGGCCTGCATGCGCTGCGCAGATACGCCAACGGCGAGGAACGTTGCATCGGCTGCAAGCTGTGCGAGGCGGTCTGTCCTGCGCTGGCGATCAAGATCGAGGTGGCGGAGCGCGAGGATGGCACACGTCGCACTACGCAATACGATATCGACCTGGTCAAATGCATCTTCTGCGGATTCTGTGAAGAGGCCTGCCCGGTGGATGCGATCGTCGAGACACGGATATTCGAGTATCACGGTGAGAAGCGCGGCGACCTGTATTACACCAAGCCGATGCTGCTGGCGATGGGCGATAAATACGAAGAGCAGATCGCCAAAGACAGGGCGGCGGATGCCAAGTACCGGTAGGCAAGACAAACCCCCTTCAATTCCCCCTTGTCAGGGGGAAAGTGAGGACTCCTCCCCTGACAAGGGGAGGCTGGGAGGGGTTACGATAAGCAGGGATAGAGGGCAAGTTAATGAATTTTGAAGCCATCGTGTTTTATATGTTCGCGGCATTGATCTTGTTTGCCGCACTGGGCGTGATTACCTCGCGCAATCCGGTGCATGCGGTGCTGTTCCTGGTGCTGGCGTTCATCAGTTCCTCAGGTATCTGGCTGATGCTCGAAGCCGAATTTCTCGCCATCGCGCTGGTGCTGGTGTATGTGGGCGCGGTGATGGTGCTGTTCCTGTTCGTGGTGATGATGCTGGATATCAACCTGGTGCAGCTGCGCGAAGGATTCTGGCGCTGGCTGCCATTTGGCGCGGCATTGGCCGGGTTGATGGCATTCGAAATGATCTGGGTGCTGGGTGCTTCGGAAACATCCGGGGGCATGGTTGCCGTCAAACATGCGGCCGATTACAGCAACACCAAAGAACTGGGGCGTTTGCTCTATACCGAATATGTATATCCGTTCGAGATTGCCGCAGTGATATTGCTGGTGGCGATGGTGGCCGCGATTGCACTGACCTTGCGCCGTCGCAAGGATGCCAAATCGCAGGTGGTCTCCGAACAGATCGCAGTGAAAAAGGCGGATCGTTTGCGTATTGTGACGATGAAGTCAGAGCGTAAAGAATAAACCAATCAGGGGAGCGAGAAGAGTGATAACACTGTCGCATTATCTGGTACTGAGTGCCGTGCTGTTCGCCATCAGCGTGGTCGGTATCTTTCTGAATCGCAAGAATCTGATCGTGCTGCTGATGGCAATCGAAATGATGCTGCTGGCGGTGAATACCAACTTCCTGGCGTTTGCGCATTATTTGAACGATA
>DIYV01000029.1:0-488 GCA_002429165.1 Gallionella sp. UBA6045
TACGCTGCGCTAACCCAACCTACGTTACTACCAGCGAATCAGCACCGCGCCCCAGGTGAACCCGCCACCCACGGCCTCCAGTAAAATATTCTGCCCTGCCTTGATGCGGCCATCGCGTACCGCGGTATCCAGGGCCAAAGGAATCGACGCCGCCGAGGTGTTGCCGTGGGTCGCGACAGTAACGATCACGTTATCCATGCTCAAGCCGAGCTTCTTTGCCGTGGCTTCCATGATGCGTATGTTGGCCTGATGCGGCACCAGCCAATCGATGTCGGAACCCTGCAAATGGTTTTCTTCAAGCACTTCCTCTACCACTGAACTGAGCACTTTGACGGCAAATTTAAAAACCGCCTGACCTTCCATCTTGATGAATGGATCGCCTTGCACCACACCATTGCTGATGTTTCCACCGGCTTTCAACATGTCGCGATAACTGCCATCGGCGTGCAATTTGCTTGAAACGATACCGGGCATTTCGGAGGCCTGCA
>DIYV01000029.1:642-6229 GCA_002429165.1 Gallionella sp. UBA6045
TACAGGTCGGCAGTGTTCAGTGCATACACAAAGCCGCCGCATACCGCCTGCATGTCGAATGCGGCGCAATGATTTTTGATCCCGAGTTTGTCCTGAAGGATGCAGGCAGTACTCGGGAAAATCTGGTCGGGAGTCGTGGTCGCGACGATCACCAGGTCTATCTGGTCAGCACTGATGCCAGCAGCCTTGATCGCCTGCAGGCTGGCTTGCATGGCGAGATCGCTGGTCATTTCGTTGTCTGCCGCAAAATGCCGTTCGACGATACCACTGCGCGAGACGATCCAGTCGTGCGAGGTATCAACGATCTTTTCCAGGTCAAAATTGGTCAGCACCTTGGCCGGCAAATAACTTCCTGTGCCGATGATTTTTGAATACATCAGGAACCCTCCGCTGCTTTTTGCTGATTTGAAAGATGCCATATTTCGATGTGCTCGCTGATGTGTTGCAACATGCCACCGCGCACTTCTTCGGCGGCTCGTTCGATGGCACAGCGGAAAGCGAATATATCCGCCGAACCGTGACTCTTGACTACGATACCCTTCAATCCGAGCAGGCTCGCGCCGTTGTAGCGGCGATGATCCACCCTGCGCTTGAACGCATTGAGTACCGGCATCGCCACCAATGCAGCCAGCTTGGAGAATATGTTCCTGCCAAATTCTTCACGCAAAAATCCGCCCAGCATCTGCGCCAGCCCTTCGGTGGTTTTCAATGCCACGTTGCCGACGAAACCATCGCATACCACCACGTCGGTCGTGCCTTTGAATATGTCGTTGCCTTCGACGTTACCGTAAAAATTCAGATCACTGCCACGCAGCAATTCCGCGGCTTGCTTGACCACTTCATTGCCTTTGATGTCTTCGCTGCCGATATTCAACAGGCCGATGCTGGGATTGGGTTTGTTCTCCAGCGCGGTAACCAGTGTGGATCCCATCAAGGCAAATTGCAGCAGGTGCTGTGCGTTGCAGTCGGTGTTGGCGCCCAGGTCGAGCATGCAGACCTGGCCGTTTTTGGTCGGCAAATACGATGCAATCGCCGGGCGGTCTATACCGGGGATGGTTTTCAGCACATAACGTGCCGTCGCCATCAGTGCGCCGGTATTGCCCGCGCTGACGCAGGCCAATGCTTCACCGTTTTTGACCAGGTCGATGCTGACCCGCATCGAGGAATCTTTTTTGCCGCGCAATGCGGATTGCGGCTGTTCATCCATGCCCACTACTTCGCTGGCGGGATGAATGCGCAAGTGCACTCCTGCTTTCATACTCAGGGAGCGCAATTCGGCTTCAACGGCATCGGGGATACCCACCAGAATGATGGTATCGTCGGGGAACTGCTTCAGATACTCAACTGCTGCGGGGATGGTGACCGTCGTGCCGTGGTCGCCTCCCATTGCATCTATAGCTAATGTGACATCCACTAAGTAATCCTCAGCAAGGCTAACAAAAAGAAAACGCAGCCGACCTTGAATGATCGGCTGCGCTACTTGAAGGTTTATTCGCCCTTGGTCTTGACTACCTTCTTGCCACGGTAAAAGCCGGTAGGGCTGACGTGGTGGCGCAAGTGATTCTCACCCGTGGTCGGCTCGATCGCGGTCGCCGGGCTGGTCAAAAAATCATGGGCGCGGTGCATGCCGCGCTTGGATGGGGACTTTTTATTCTGCTGAACTGCCATGATAACTACTCCTAAAAAACTGTTTAATTACGTTTCAATTTCGCTAAAACCGCAAACGGATTTTGTTCATCCCCCTGCGTATTTTTGCCATCTGTCGCCTGACAAGCACCTAACTCGTGTTTGGGTGCAATCGGCAGGCTCAACAAAATCTCTTCTTCAAGCATATCCAGCACATTCAAATGCGTATCCGCCAGAATGCTATCGAACTCTTCTTCTTTTCCGCCCGCCTCATCATCGTCCAATGTGTCCAGGCTTGCCTGGTCGCGGAGCAACAAGCGCGTATCAAGCCGTACCGGATAATCGAGGCCATTCAGACAACGCTGGCAACTCAACCGGCACAGGCCAACCACGCCCACATCCAGGAAGGGTATGCCTTGTTTATCCACGCCGCCTTGCACTGTGTAATGCAAAACTCCCTGCGGAGTTTCCAGTGTATCCAGCAAGCGGGGCAACTCGGCAACCGGTATTTCACCGCTTATCTGCTTCCCATTCCGGGCAAAATCCAGGCTATCGATGAAAGACCGTGCATACATGAGGCGCGCATGATATATTTTTCGCCGCTTCCTGTCAAAAATCCTAAGGAATATCTTTGAATTCTCAGTTGCTTGTCCTCGCTTCCAGCTCAATTTACCGCAACGAACTGCTCAAACGGCTACAGCTCCCGTTTGAAACAATGGCACCGAATGTGGATGAAACGCCGTTTCCGCATGAATCTGCCCGTGCAACATCGGTGCGCCTCTCGCGGGAAAAAGCCCGTGCCCTGGCCGATAAGTATCCCGATGCACTTATCATCGGTTCCGATCAGGTTGCCCTGCTGGAAGGCATGCAACTTGGTAAACCGCTCACCCATGACAATGCTGTCAAACAACTGCGTGCGATGCGTGGCAAGACCACTTGCTTTTATACCGCACTGACGCTGTTGAACAGCAGAACCGGCAATATACAAACAGAGGTGGGGGAAAACCACGTCACTCTGCACAACCTCAGTGATGAAGAGATCGAAAGCTATTTGCTCAAGGAACAACCCTATCATTGTGCCGGCAGTGCCAAATCGGAAGGGCTGGGCATCGCGCTGATCAGCAAAATAACCGGTGACGACCCCAACGCGCTGATCGGCCTGCCGCTGATTTTGTTGATTGAAATGCTGCGCCGCGAAAACGTACGGCTGTTCTGATCATGTCGACCAAGCTGGGCACGCTTTACCTGATTCCCTGCACGCTGGGCGATACCCCCGCGGATCAGGTATTGCCTCTACATGTCATCAGCATTGCGCGCAAGTTGCAACATTTCGTCGTGGAACAGCCCAAGACCGCCCGGCAATTCCTTTCGGCACTCAAGCCCGAGCAGCCTATCCAGGCGCTGCACTTCGCCACGTTAAACGAACACACTGCCGCGAATGAGTTGCCCGAACTGCTGGTCCCGCTAATGGCCGGGCATGATGTCGGCATCATTTCCGAGGCGGGGTGTCCGGGTATAGCCGACCCGGGTGCGAATTTGGTGAATCTGGCGCATCGCAACGGCATCCGCGTCGTGCCGCTGGTCGGTCCTTCCTCGATTTTGCTGGCATTGATGGCTTCCGGATTAAATGGGCAGTGCTTCGCCTTTCACGGTTACCTGCCTATAGCGGAGACGGACAGAAATAGATCTATTGCAACCTTGGAGGCCGAATCCATAAAACGCAAACAAACCCAGCTGTTCATCGAAACCCCATACCGCAACGACAGGATGTTGAGCGCCCTGCTCGCCCAGTGCCGTCCGGAAACGCTGCTATGCGTCGCTACCGACATCACTTTGTCCGGCGAGCAAATCCAGACGCGCTCTATCGCACAGTGGAAATCGCAGCCTGTGCAGCAACTAAACAAACGGCCAAGCTTGTTTTTGCTGCTTGGAAAAAATTAATTTAGTTGCCGAACACCCCGCTTTCTGGTATTAAAGCGGACTTTATTTTTATACCGTTGGAGAAGCGCAATGCAGGTACAGCCACAAAAACCCGTCGTCCCTTACAAACCCAAGAAGGGCGAGGCTTACATGAACCCCAAGCAGCTCGACCATTTCCGCCAGATCATGAACGATATCAAGGCAGGTTTGGGCAAGGATATTGATCGCACCGTACATACCATGCAGGACGAGGCAACCGTATTCGCCGACCCGAATGACCGCGCCACACAAGAATCAGACATGGGCCTGGAACTGCGCAATCGTGACCGCGAACGCAAACTGATCAAAAAAATCAATGAGATGATCGCCAAGATCGACGCCGGCGAATATGGCTATTGCGATAATTGCGGCGTCGAAATCGGTTTGAATCGTCTCGAAGCAAGGCCTACCGCCACATTATGTATCGACTGCAAGACCCTGGATGAGATACGGGAGAGACAAGTAGCCAAGTAATCGCTGCCTGGTTATAAAAAAAGCCCCGCCAAAACGGCGGGGCTTTTTTATTGAGCTGACAAAATTACTGGGCAGTGTGAGTCGATTCCGGTGCAGCCAGCAACGCTTTCATGCTCAGCTTCATGCGGCCCTTGTCGTCCACTTCCAGAACCTTCACGCGCACAATCTGGCCTTCCTTGAGGTGATCTGCAACGTTGGCAACACGCTCGTGGGCGATCTGGGAGATATGCAACAGGCCGTCCTTGCCCGGCAACACATTTACCAATGCGCCAAAGTCGAGCAGTTTGACCACCGGGCCTTCGTATATCTTGCCCACTTCCACGTCGGCCACGATGTCTTCAATGCGTTTTTTGGCCAATTCACCGGCTTCGCCGCTTACACATGAGATAGTGATATTGCCGCTGTCATCAATGTCGATCGTCGTGCCGGTTTCTTCGGTCAAGGCACGAATTACCGCACCACCCTTGCCGATCACGTCGCGGATCTTTTCCGGATTGATCTTCATCTTGATCATGCGCGGGGCAAATTCGGAAACTTCGGTACGCGCATTGGGCATCGCTTGCTTCATCAGCCCCAGAATGTGCATACGGCCTTCGCGGGCCTGGATCAGCGCAGCCTGCATGATGTCGCGCGTGATGCCGTTGATCTTGATGTCCATCTGCAAAGCGGTCACACCGGTTTCTGTACCGGCTACCTTGAAATCCATATCGCCCAGATGATCTTCATCACCGAGAATATCGGTCAGCACCGCAAAGCGATTGCCTTCCTTGATCAGACCCATGGCGATACCCGCCACATGCGCCTTGAGCGGCACACCGGCATCCAGCAGCGACAAGCAGCCGCCGCATACCGAAGCCATCGAACTGGAACCGTTTGACTCGGTGATTTCCGATACCACGCGCATCGCATAGCCGAACTCTTCCTCGCTGGGCAACACGGCTACCAGCGCGCGCTTGGCCAAACGGCCATGACCGATTTCGCGGCGCTTTGGCGTACCCACACGGCCGGTTTCACCGGTGGAATAAGGCGGGAAGTTGTAATGCAGCATGAAACGGTCGGTATATTCGCCCTGCAGTGCGTCGATCTTTTGTGAATCGCGCATGCTGCCCAGAGTCGCCACCACGATCGCCTGTGTTTCGCCGCGGGTGAACAAGGATGAGCCGTGGGTACGCGGCAATACTCCGTTACGGATGGTGATAGGACGCACGGTACGCGTGTCGCGGCCATCGATACGCGGCTCACCGCTGAGAATCTGTCCGCGCACGATCTTGGCTTCCAGCGCGCTGAACAGGTCATTGATGTGATTCTTATGAATGGCAAGCACTTCAGCCGGAATGGCCGCCATGACCTTATCGTGAATCGCGGCTACCGCATCGGTGCGCGCCTGCTTGGAACGTATCGCATAAGCCTTGCCCAGCTCCGCTTCGGCAAGGCCGGCGATCAGCGCGATCAAGCCTTGGTCCTTGACGGGCGCTGTCCATTCCCATGCATCGGCACCCACCGCATCGGCCATTTCGTTGATCGCCTG
>DIYV01000029.1:6427-6801 GCA_002429165.1 Gallionella sp. UBA6045
GAAGTCAGCAGTTCGGTGGCGGTCGGGTTGAGCAGATACTGGCCATTGGCATAACCCACGCGTGCCGCACCTATCGGGCCGTCGAAAGGGATACCGGACAATGCCAGCGCGGCAGATGCGCCTATCATCGCCGGAATATCAGAATCGATCTCTTCATCCGAAGACATCACCGTTGCGACGATTTGCACTTCGTTGTAAAAACTTTCCGGGAACAGCGGACGCAGCGGACGGTCGATCAGGCGAGAGGTCAGAATCTCCTTTTCGCTGGGACGGCCTTCGCGCTTGAAAAAGCCGCCGGGTATCTTGCCTGCGGCGTATGTGCGTTCCTGGTAATCCACGGTCAGCGGGAAAAAGTCCTGCTCCGGCTTGGCATC
>DIYV01000100.1 GCA_002429165.1 Gallionella sp. UBA6045
ATCGCTTTCAGTCCATCCCGCCAGGCGGCGTCTCTGTGCCACGCTTGTGCGCCGAGCACCGGCATGCCATGTTCGCGGCACAATGCCTGCTGTTCGGGCGTAGGCAGCGGCACCGTTGGGAAATGCGTCAGCACCTCATGCTGTGTCTGCGCCAGCGTCGCCAGGAAACCCAGGTAAGCAGCGAAGGAATGCTGTTGGGAAAGTTGCAGTAACCGCTCGGCCCGTTGCTTGAAAACATCGGGTTCGGCCAGGCGGAGAAAAGGAATCTGTCCGGCCGGGGCTTCGAGCTGCCCCGGCTCGATAATGCGTGTTGTGGTACTCATTTCCCTCCGCCGGTGATCTGCCTGAACCACGCCGGATGGTGCTGTTTCGCCCAGGCGCGGGTGACCGTGCCATACAACATCGCGCGTATCGTGCCCCTGGTCCAGATCGCGGCATAGACATGAACGATGATGAGTCCAATCATAAACGCCGCCACGGCTGCATGCGCGACCGAAGCCAGACGGATCACACCGATCGGGAACAGCGCGGAGAAGTAAACACGCCAGATCACGATGCCGGACACCAACAGCAGCGCCATGCAGACTGCCGCCAGCCAGAACAACACTTTTTGGCCGCCGTTGTACTTGCCCGCTGGCGGCATGTTGCGGTCATCGCCATTTACCATTTCGCCGACACGGCTCAACCATTCCTTGTCGACCTTCGTGATGATGTTCAGCTTCCAGAAACGGAAAAACATCATGACAAAAAGCAGCGCCATCAACACCCCGATGAAGGGATGGAGTATGCGCGCCCAGACACCGCCGCCCAACAGCAGGCTGAGCGGGTAGAACGCCGGATGGAAGAATGCCAGCCCGGACAGTGCCAGCAGGATGAAGCTCATCCCGACTGCCCAGTGGTTGGCGCGTTCGGAAGCCGTATAGCGGACCAGGTCATTGGGATTACGATTCATTTTCGAACTCCTTCTCGATGTCTTTCGAGACCTCATTGGGGCCCTTTATGACGTAGTGGAACAAGGTGCCGACGGCGAGCAAGCCGAGGGCAAAGGAGGTCAGCGGTTTGGTGATGCCTTTCCACAGGCCGACCATCGGGCTGATCGTGGGGTTCTTCGGCAGGTTGTTGTATATCTCGGGTTTATCAGCATGCTGCAGCACATACATCACGTGTGTGCCGCCCACCCCCTGCGGATCATACAGCCCTGCATTCGCATAGCCGCGGCTCTTGAGGTCGATGATGCGCCCCTCGGCATGATGGATCATGTCATCCTTGGTGCCGAACACGATCGCACCGGTGGGGCAGGTCTTGACGCAGGCCGGCTCCATTCCCACCGCCACGCGGTCGGAACACAGCGTGCACTTGTATGCCTTGCTGTCTTTTTTCGAGATGCGCGGAATATCGAACGGGCAGCCGGTGATGCAGTAGCCGCAACCGATGCAATGCTCCTGGTGAAAATCGACAATGCCGTTGCTGTATTGCACGATCGCGCCGGGCGCAGGGCAAGCCTTGAGGCAGCCCGGATCGGCGCAGTGCATGCAGCCGTCCTTGCGGATCAGCCACTCCAGCTTGTTCGCCTCCAGTTCCACTTCGGAGTAGCGCATCACTGTCCATGACTCGGCGGTGAGATTGGGCGGGTTGTCGTACACGCCGACATTGGTGCCGACTTCGTCGCGCAGATCGTTCCACTCCATGCAGGCCACTTGGCAAGCCTTGCAGCCTATGCATTTGGAGATATCGATGAGTTTCGCCACCTCCATCGTTTCCCGTGCGCTGGGAGAAGGCGTCGTGGTGGCGGAACGTGCTTTGATGTCTAATGATTGCAGTGCCATGTCGCCTCCTATACCTTCTCGACGTCCACGAGGAACGCTTTGAACTCGGGCGTCTGCGTGTTAGCGTCGCCCACGAACGGGGTCAGTGTGTTGGTGATGTAGCCGTTCTTGGCCAGACCCAGAAAGCCCCAGTGGATCGGGATACCCACGGTGTGCACCGGCTTGCCTGCCACGGTGAGCATCTTCAGTCGCTTGGTGACGACCGCCGCGGCGATGATGAAGCCGCGATTGGATTTCACCCGCACGTGATCGCCGCCCTTGATGCCCTTCTCCTTGGCCAGCTCTTCGCCGATCTCCACGAACTGTTCCGGCTGCAGGATCGCATTCAGCTTCACATGCTTGGTCCAGAAGTGGAAGTGCTCGGTGAGCCGGTAGGTGGTCGCCACATAGGGGAACTTGTCCGCCTTGCCGAACGTCTCCCAATCGCCTTTGAACACCCGCGCGGCAGGATTGGACCTCGCCAAGGGATTGTCCGGATGCATGGGATTGTTGGCTATCGGCGATTCCATCGGTTCATAGTGTTCCGGGAAAGGACCTTCCGCCATCTTGTCGATCGCAAAGAAACGCGCCACGCCTTCCGGGTTCATGATGAACGGATTGACGCCTTCCTCGGGCGCTGCATCGGGCCTGATGTCGGGAATATCCGAGCCGGCCCATTTCTTTGCGGCTGCATCCCAGGCGATCACCTTGCGCTTTGGATCGTAAGGTTTGCCGGTGAGATCGCAGGATGCGCGGTTGTACAGGATGCGCCGGTTCGCCGGCCAGGCATAGGCCCAGTTGAGCGTCTGTCCCATGCCGAACGGATCGGAGTTGTCGCGCCGCGCCATCAGGTTGCCCTTCTCCGACCAGCAGCCCGCAAAGATCCAGCAACCGCACGATGTGGAACCGTCGTCGCGCAATTCCGCGAAACCATTCAATTGATCGCCGGCTTTGACCAGCACCTTGGTCTTGTCCTTGGGATCGGTCACATCCATCAACGCCTTGCCGGAAAACTCTTTCGCCAATTCTTCCGGTGAAGGTGAAGCCGGCTGGCGGTGTTTCCAGGTCAGGTTCAGGATGGGGTCGGGGAAAGCACCGCCTTCATTTTTGTACATATCCTTCAGCTTGAAGTAGATGCCCGCGATGATGTCGGCATCGGGTTTCGCCTCGGCCGGCGGTTCGGTCGCCTTCCAGTGCCATTGCAGCACGCGGCTGGAACTGACCAGCGAGCCGTCTTCTTCCGCGAAGCAGGTGGAAGGCAGGCGGAACACCTCAGTCTGGATCTTGGACGGATCGACGTCGTTGTACTCGCCGTGGTTCTGCCAGAACTCGGAGGTCTCGGTCGTCAGCGGATCGATGATGACAAGATATTTCAGTTTCGCCAGCGAGCCGGACACCTTCACCTTGCAAGGCGCCGAAGCGAGCGGATTGAAGCCCTGGCAGATATAGCCGTTGACCTCGCCGTTGTGCATGTTCTCGAACACCTGCAGGATGTCGTAGCCCTTGTCCAGCTTGGGCAGCCAGTCGTAGCACCAGTTGTTCTTCTCGGTCGCCGCATCGCCGAACCAGGCCTTCATGTTGCTGACGAAGAACTTGCCATAGTTCTGCCAGTAGCTCATCTGGCCGGGGCGCAACGGTTTGAAAGCGCGCGACTCGATATATTTGTCGTAGTCCTGCTCGGCATCGCCGGGCAGCGTCATGTAACCCGGCAACAGATTGGACAGCAGGCCCAGATCGGTCAGACCCTGGATGTTGGAGTGGCCGCGCAGCGCATTCATGCCGCCGCCCGCCACGCCGATGTTGCCCAGCAGCAGCTGCACCATCGCGCCGGTGCGTATCATCTGCGTACCCTGCGAGTGCTGCGTCCATCCCAGCGCATACATGATGGTCATGGTCTTGTCGGGCCTGGAAGTCTCCGCGATCATCTCGCAGATTTTCAGGAAGGCATCCTTGGGCGTGCCGCAGATATTGTTCACCATGTCCGGCGTGTAGCGCGAGTAATGCGCCTTCATCAACTGATACACGCAGCGCGGATTTTTCAGTGTCGGGTCGGTGACCACGAAGCCATCCTTGCCCTTCTGGTAACCCCAGGTGGACTTGTCGTAACTGCGCTTCTCCTTGTTATATCCGGAGTAAATGCCATTCTCGAATTTGTACTCGTTGTTCACCAGGAAACTGAAGTCGGTGTAATTCTTCACATACTCGTGGTGGATCTTGTCGTTCGTGAGCAGGTAATTGATCAGCCCGCCCAGGAACGCGATGTCGGTGCCGGCGCGTATCGGCGCGTAATAATCCGATACCGCGGCGGAACGCGTGAAGCGCGGATCAACAACGATCAGCTTGGCATTGCGGTTGGCCTTGGCTTCGGTCACCCACTTGAAGCCGCAGGGATGTGCTTCGGCGGCATTGCCGCCCATGATCAGCACCAGGTCGGCATTCTTGATGTCGACCCAATGGTTGGTCATCGCACCTCTGCCGAACGTCGGGGCAAGACTTGCCACCGTAGGTCCGTGTCAGACGCGTGCTTGATTATCGAATGCGAGCAGTCCGAGGCTGCGTGCTACTTTCTGTGTGAGGTAACCGGTTTCGTTGCTGGAAGCGGAAGCGGCGAGGAAACCCGTGGATATCCAGCGGTTCACCGTGGCGCCGTCCTTGTTCTTCGCGATGAAATTCTTGTCCCGGTCCTGCTTCATCAGCTTGGCGATACGGGTAAAGGCATCGTCCCAGGAGATGCGCGTCCATTCCTTGCTGCCGGCGGCGCGGTATTCGGGATACTTGAGGCGGTTCGGGCTCTCGACGAAATCTAGCAGCGCCGCGCCTTTGGGGCAGAGCGTGCCGCGATTCACCGGGTGATCCGGGTCGCCTTCGATATGGATGACTTTGCCGTGGACGTTCTTGGCCTTGTCGCCCAGGTTGTAGATCAGGACGCCGCAGCCAACAGAACAATAGGGACAGGTGTTGCGGGTTTCGGTGGTGCGCGCCAGCTTGAATTCGCGCACCTCCGCCAGCGCATCGTTGGGCGAGAATCCCAGCATTGCCATGCTGGAAGCGCCAAGTCCGCCGGCGCAGACTTTAAAGAATTGCCTTCGTGTGACTTGCATTTTATTGCCTCCCTTGTGTTACGTAACGTTGAGCATTACCAAACAAACCAAGAAATAAAATCAAGAAGAGCGTTTTTTATGAACGGGCATCAGAGCACTTTTGCAGACAGCTGTCAACATTAAACCATCATATTGTTTGTCCAGGCACGACCATGTCTTGCCTCTTGCCCCTTCCCCTTGTACCTTGTATCTTTATCCTGATTCCCTCCCATGAAACTACAACCTCAACATTCCTTCGGAATCAACTGGCGGCATGCCCTGTTGTTGGTGGTGGTGTTCGGCTTGCTGGCGATCATGCTATCGATGCAGCCCATCAAACAGGATCCGGCCTATCATGACTTTGCCGACCATATTGCAATTCTTGGCATTCCAAATTTCTTCGATGTCATTTCAAATATTCCGTTCCTGCTCGTCGGCATAGCGGGCCTGCGCTTTTGCCGCAGCAGTCTGTTGATGAGTTACCGGCCTGCCTGGATCACTTTTTTCGCGGGTGTCGCGATCATCAGCGCGGGATCAGCCTGGTATCACCTGAACCCGAACAACGACACGCTGGTCTGGGACAGGCTGCCCATGACCATAGCCTTCATGGGCTTGCTGGCGGCGCTGCTGGCCGAGTATGTGGATGTGCGGCTGGGCAGACTTCTATTGGTGCCCGCGATCCTGACGGGTTTTTTCAGCGTGATCTATTGGCACTGGTACGATGACTTGCGGTTCTATGTATGGGTCCAGTTCATGCCGTTGCTGGTCGTGCCGATCTTGATGGTGCTGTTCCGTCCGAGGTACTCCCACCAATGGCTGCTGCCGGCGGCACTGGCGTGCTATATGCTGTCCAAACTTCTGGAAGCCTATGACCGCGAAGTTTTCGTATACACGCAAAGTTATTTCAGCGGCCATACCATTAAACATCTTCTGGCGGCGTTGGGCTGTTATGTGGTGTTGATGATGCTTAGAATGAGAAAACCGGTTTAGGTCAGTCCCAAGTTCCCAGTCCCTAGTTGCCTGCGTTGGGGCTTGACTAAAAGTTGCTCTGCTGGCTTAATCAGCTCCTAATTATGAGCCAATTAAGGAGCTATTATGGCAATGGAAACGATATTGTCCGGCTTGTCGGTCAGCATGACGGAATTCAAGAAGAATCCCAACGCGGCGCTCAGGGAATCGGGCGGGCAGGCGGTGGCCGTTCTCAGCCACAACAAGCCCGCGTTCTACATGGTGCCCCCCGACCGGTATGAAGCCATGCTGGAAGAGATCGACGATCTGCACCTCGTGCGTGTGGTCAAGGAACGCCTGAAACAAAAAGACCGCGCCATCGGGGTGACGCTGGATGACCTCTAAACCGGCTGCGCGCAAAGCTGCCACGAAATACAGTCTCAAATTCGTGCCGGATGCCTGGCGCGAATGGCAAGCGCTGGACGGCTCCATCAAACAGGCACTCAAACCGCTGCTGGCAAAACGCCTGCAAAACCCGCATGTCCCCGGCGCGCTTCTGCACCGCGAATTGGCGGGCTGCTACAAAATCAAACTGCTCAAGCAAGGCTACCGTCTGGTGTACATGGTCGAAGACGACGTACTGGTCGTGCTGGTGTTATCTGTCGGCAAGCGTGCGGAGAGCGCGGCTTATTCTGTGGCAGCAAAACGCATTAAATAATCTACGGTGATCAACGAATTTTTTCAACAGTCCTCAGTCTTGCCCCCAGTCCCCAGTCCTGATTTAATGTAATTCCCGCTTGTGCGTCACCGGGTTGGTGCCGCAGCCGACCAATAAAAATACCAACGCAAAGACCGCAAACTTGCAGATGTCGTTTTTCATCATCATTCGCTCCTTGGTGTTGTAGGCTGTCCGGATCAGCGAGACATGAAACATTCTAGCAGGAGTAGGGCGGGCCACTTTGTCCGCCCCATCTATCACCCTCTCCCGCGGGAGGTAGAGGGATTTGTGCGGCAATGACAGCTAGTTATGAGCCTAAATCTGATAGGATTCGCCGCTACTAGCACAAGCGTGAAGAATTGAATGCGGCAATTGAAGGTAAGCCAAACCAAAACACATGGCTTGAGAAATTGTTTTCGATACGCTGGACAATTTGATAGTAATGACCAACGTTATCTTGGCTGACTAGCTGGGAAAACAATGGGGTAGCAAGTAAAATGTACATGTTTCCCCGTGAATGGAGTTATATATGGATCGCACCAGAGCACTACAGCTACTCACTCAACACAAGGCGCAGTTGTCCAGGCAATTTGGCGTAACCCGTTTGGCCTTGTTTGGCTCCACGGTGCGCGATGCCGCCCGTGATGATAGCGATGTGGACGTGCTTGTGGCTTTTGAAGGAGCGGCAACCTCCAAGCGTTACTTCGGCGTACAGTTCTATCTGGAAGACTTGTTGAAGTGTCCGGTGGATTTGGTAACCGAAAAGGCGCTTCGTCCCGAACTGCGACCATCCATCGAACGGGAGATGGTCAATGTCTGAGCGCGAGTGGCGCTTTTACCTCGACGACATGATAGCTTTCGCCGAGAAGGTGCTCGCCTATACCGAAGGACTCGACCAGAAAACGCTTATTGCCAAAGGTCTTAACTATGACGCGACCGTGCGCAATCTGGAATTGCTTGGCGAGGCCGCCACGCATATCCCGACCGAACAGCGCGACGCCTATCCTGCAATACCGTGGCGGCAGATTATCGCAACCCGTAACGGCTGATCCATGGCTATCTGGGTATTGATAACGATATGCTTTGGAGCATCATCCGGGACGATATTCCAAGCTTGCTACCAGAACTGCGGAAACTCAAAAAACAAACAAGATAAGTAGTCGGCCAAAGGCTGGCCAGTCCTCAGTCCTTAGCCCCTTGCCCCTTGATTCTCGATGCTGCGTGACCAGTTGAAGATACTGCGCGGGAGCGTGCTGATTTCGCCGCTATAACAGCATAACCCCCTGCAGTGTTGCATCGGATTGGGTGTTCGTGGAGATATCTTGACTGGGAATAAAAAATGCCATACTGTCCGTAAAAATTCCCAGAGACTTTTCGGACAATAAATCGCTATGAATGCCACACTAACCCTAGTCAGCGACCAAGATGCCGTACTGGCCTATCTCACTGAAGCCCGCAAACACCACACACAAGCAGCCATTGCCAAGCATTTGGGCGTGGGTGTCCGCACCATCAGCCGCTGGGAAGCGCGGCAAACCAATCCGCCCGCCTACCTCGCGCACGCTTTGCAGCAACTCTTGCCGTTCGGGGAAGAAAGCCCCGCAGGCGCGTTTGATTTCATCGATCTGTTCGCGGGCATCGGCGGGCTGCGCAATGCGTTC
>DIYV01000167.1:0-3462 GCA_002429165.1 Gallionella sp. UBA6045
GGAGCGTCTCGGCCAGGCTGAAACAGACAACCTGAGGCCGCATGACCTGATCAATGCCAAGCCGATCTCGGCGGCAGTCAAGGAATTCTTCGGTTCCAGCCAGTTGTCCCAGTTCATGGACCAGACCAACCCCTTGTCAGAGATCACCCACAAGCGCCGTATCTCCGCGCTTGGACCGGGCGGTCTGACCCGCGAACGCGCCGGATTTGAGGTGCGCGACGTGCATCCGACCCACTATGGTCGTGTCTGCCCGATCGAGACACCCGAAGGCCCGAATATCGGCCTGATCAACTCGCTGGCTTTGTACGCACGCACCAACGAGTATGGCTTCATCGAAACGCCGTATCGCAAGGTGACCAAGGGCAAAGTGGCTGACGAAGTCGATTACCTGTCCGCGATCGAGGAAGGCAAATTCACCATCGCCCAGGCGAATGCAGAACTGGACAAGAAAGGCCACTTTACCAACGACATCGTGTCGGCGCGTCATCACAACGAATTCGTGCTGGCGGCTCCGGACCAGATGGAATACATGGACGTGTCGCCTTCCCAGGTGGTGTCGGTCGCGGCTTCGCTGATCCCGTTCCTGGAACATGACGATGCCAACCGCGCCCTGATGGGAGCGAACATGCAGCGCCAGGCTGTGCCTTGCCTGCGCGCGGAAAAGCCGCTGGTGGGAACCGGTCTTGAACGCACTGTGGCGGTGGATTCCGGCACGACCGTGCAGGCTTGGCGCGGTGGACGCATCGATTATGTGGATGCGGCCCGTATCGTGGTGCGCGTCAATGACGCTGAAACCACTGCCGGCGAAGTCGGTGTGGATATATACAATCTGACCAAATATACCCGTTCCAACCAGAACACCAATATCAACCAGCGTCCGCTGGTCAAGGTGGGCGATGTGATCGCGCGCGGCGACGTGGTGGCTGACGGCGCTTCCACCGACATGGGTGAACTGGCTCTGGGCCAGAACATGCTGGTCGCGTTCATGCCCTGGAATGGCTATAACTATGAGGACTCGATTTTGATTTCCGAGCGTGTGTCGGCGCAGGATCGTTTTACCTCTATCCACATTGAAGAGCTGACTGTTGCCGCACGCGATACCAAATTGGGAGCCGAGGAGATCACCCGTGACATCCCGAATCTGGCCGAAGCACAACTGGCGCGCCTGGACGAATGCGGCATCGTGCATATCGGTGCGGAAGTGGCGGTCGGCGACGTGCTGGTCGGCAAGGTGACGCCCAAGGGCGAGACCCAGTTGACGCCTGAAGAAAAACTGCTGCGTGCGATATTCGGCGAGAAGGCTTCCGATGTAAAGGACACCAGCTTGCGGGTGCCGACCGGCAGTTCCGGAACGGTGATCGATGTGCAGGTGTTCACTCGCGAAGGTTTGCAGCGCGACAAGCGCGCCCAGCAGATCATTGATGACGAACTGAGCCGCTACAAAAAGGATCTGGTGGATCAGATGCGCATCGTGGAAGACGACGTGTTCGCGCGCCTGGAAAAGCTGTTGCATGGCAAGGTAGCCAACGGCGGCCCGAAAAAGCTGGCCAAAGGCACCAAGCTGAGCAAAGAATATCTGCATAGCGTCGAGCATCATCAATGGTTCGATATTCGCGTGGCCAGTGATGAAGTGGCCGCCCAGATGGAACAGGTCAAGGAAGGTCTGGCGCAGAAGCGTGCCGAATTCGACGCCTCATTCGAGCTGAAGAAGAAGAAGCTGACCCAGGGCGACGAGTTGCAAGCCGGCGTGCAGAAGATGGTCAAGGTGTATGTCGCAGTGAAGCGTCGTCTGCAGCCGGGCGACAAGATGGCCGGACGTCACGGTAACAAGGGTGTGGTGTCGCGCATCGTGCCGGTGGAAGACATGCCGTACATGGCGGATGGCACACCGGTGGACGTGGTGTTGAATCCGCTCGGCGTGCCGTCGCGGATGAATATCGGTCAGATTCTGGAAACCCACCTGGGCTGGGCTGCCAAGGGTTTGGGCAAAAAGATCGACACGATGCTGCAAACCAACGCAAAGATAACCGAGGTGCGCAAGTTCCTTGGCAAGATTTACAACCACCATAACGGTCAAACAGTTGACCTTGAATCATTCAATGACGATGAGATCATTGAATTGTGCCGTAACCTGAAGAGCGGCGTGCCATTCGCGACGCCGGTGTTCGACGGTGCCAGCGAAGAAGAGATCAAGTACATGCTGGAGTTGGCGGATCTGCCGCTGTCGGGCCAGACCACGCTGCACGACGGCCGTACCGGCGAGGCATTCGATCGCCAGGTAACGGTCGGCTACAAGCACATCCTGAAGTTGCACCATCTGGTGGATGACAAGATGCATGCGCGTTCCACCGGCCCATACAGCCTGGTCACACAACAACCGTTGGGCGGCAAGGCGCAGTTTGGCGGTCAACGCTTCGGTGAAATGGAAGTGTGGGCGCTGGAGGCATACGGCGCGGCTTACACCCTGCAGGAAATGCTCACGGTCAAGTCGGATGACGTGGCCGGGCGTACCAAGGTCTATGAGAGCATCGTCAAGGGCGAACACAAGATTGATGCCGGTATGCCGGAATCATTCAACGTGGTCATCAAGGAAATACGTTCCCTGGCGATCGATATGGATCTGGTGCGTCACTAAAACAGAAGCAAGAGACAAGGAGCAAGGGACAAGAAAAAGCCTTGCACCTTTCACCTTTCACCTTGCATCTTGAATTTTGAGGAGTCTCAAATGAAATCACTATTGGATTTGTTTAAACAGGTCACACAAAAAGAAGAATTTGACGCGATCAAGATCGGTCTTGCGTCTCCGGAGAAGATCCGCTCGTGGTCATATGGCGAAGTCAAAAAGCCGGAAACCATCAACTATCGCACCTTCAAGCCGGAACGTGACGGTCTGTTCTGCGCGAAGATCTTCGGGCCGGTAAAGGATTACGAGTGCTTGTGCGGCAAGTACAAACGCCTGAAGCATCGCGGTGTGATCTGCGAAAAATGCGGCGTGGAAGTGACCTTGTCCAAGGTGCGCCGCGAGCGCATGGGACATATCGAATTGGCCAGCCCGGTTGCCCACATCTGGTTCTTGAAATCCCTGCCCTCGCGTCTCGGCATGGTGCTGGACATGACATTGCGCGACATCGAGCGCGTGCTGTACTTCGAAGCCTATGTGGTGACCGAACCCGGAATGACCCCGTTGAATCGCGGCCAGTTGTTGTCCGAGGATGACTATCTCGCCAAGACCGAAGAGTACGGCGATGAATTCTCTGCGACCATGGGCGCTGAAGGTATTCGCGCTTTGTTGGCCAGCCTGGATGTCACGTCGGAAATCGAAACGATACGTGCCGATCTGGCGGCGACCGGCTCGGAAACCAAGATCAAGAAATACGCCAAGCGGCTGAAGATTCTGGAAGCGTTCAATTCTTCCGGCATCAAGCCGCAATGGATGGTGATGACCGTGTTGCCGGTATTGCC
>DIYV01000167.1:3718-4182 GCA_002429165.1 Gallionella sp. UBA6045
CCGGAATTGCGTCCGCTGGTGCCATTGGATGGCGGTCGTTTTGCGACTTCCGATCTGAATGATTTGTATCGTCGAGTGATCAACCGCAACAACCGCCTGCGTCGCCTGCTTGAGTTGAAAGCACCTGACATCATCGTGCGCAACGAGAAGCGCATGTTGCAGGAAGCGGTTGATTCATTGCTGGACAACGGCCGTCGCGGCAAGGCGATGACCGGCGCGAACAAGCGCCAGTTGAAATCCCTGGCCGACATGATCAAAGGCAAGAGCGGTCGTTTCCGCCAGAACCTGTTGGGTAAACGCGTCGACTACTCCGGTCGTTCAGTGATCGTGGTGGGCCCGCAATTGAAACTGCATCAATGCGGTTTGCCCAAGAAGATGGCATTGGAATTGTTCAAGCCGTTCATTTTCAGCCGTCTCGAAGCAATGGGTCTGGCAACCACGATCAAGGCCAGCAAGCGCATGGT
>DIYV01000167.1:4476-10687 GCA_002429165.1 Gallionella sp. UBA6045
CCGGTCATGTTGAACCGTGCGCCGACCCTGCACCGCCTGGGTATCCAGGCGTTCGAGCCGATATTGATCGAAGGCAAGGCGATCCAGTTGCATCCGCTGGTCTGCTCGGCATTCAACGCCGACTTCGACGGCGACCAGATGGCGGTACACGTGCCGTTGTCTCTGGAAGCTCAGATGGAATGCCGCACCCTGATGCTGGCTTCCAACAATGTGCTGTCGCCCGCCAACGGCGAGCCCATCATCGTCCCGTCGCAGGATATCGTGCTGGGCCTGTACTACATGACGCGCGAAAAGGTCGGCGCATTGGGCGAAGGCTCGATGTTTGCCAACATCGCCGAAGTATCGCGTGCCTACGAGACACGCGAAGTCGAGTTGCAAGCCAAGGTGATTGTGCGTCTCAAGGAAATGCACAAGGACGAGGCCGGTGAGCCGGTGGAGAAACTGGTGCGCCATGAAACGACGGTAGGCCGTGCCTTGCTGTCCGAAGTGCTGCCTGCAGGTCTGCCATTCGCCCTGATCAACAAGACGCTCAAGAAGAAAGAGATTTCACGATTGATCAACGCCAGTTTCCGCCAGTGCGGTCTGCGCGACACCGTGATCATGGCGGACAAGCTGATGTACACCGGATTCACCTACGCGACGCGCGCCGGGATTTCGATTGCCGTGGATGACATGTTGATGCCGCTGCAAAAGAATGAGCTGATCGGCGCTGCCGAAAAGGAAGTCAAGGAAATTTATACCCAGTACACCTCCGGTCTGGTAACCGATGGCGAACGCTACAACAAGGTGGTCGACATCTGGGGCCGCACCGGCGACGTGGTGGCCAAGGCCATGATGGAACAACTGGGCAGCGAGCCAGTGCTTGATCGTGTGACCGGCGAGCCGCGCATGGTCAAGGGCAAACCGGTGATGCAGGAGTCGTTCAACTCCATCTACATGATGGCCGACTCAGGCGCGCGCGGTTCTGCTGCGCAGATACGCCAGCTGGCCGGTATGCGCGGCCTGATGGCCAAACCGGACGGCTCCATCATCGAGACCCCGATCACGGCGAATTTCCGCGAAGGGTTGAACATGCTGCAGTACTTTATTTCCACGCACGGTGCGCGCAAAGGTTTGGCCGATACCGCGTTGAAGACTGCGAATTCCGGTTATCTGACCCGTCGTCTGGTGGATGTGACCCAGGATCTGGTGGTTATCGAAGATGACTGCGGCACAACCAATGGCACGGCTATGAAAGCCATGGTGGAGGGCGGTGAAGTCATCGAGGCATTGAGCGAGCGTATCCTCGGTCGCGTAGTCAGCGCTGATGTGGTCAATCCGGAAAGCGGAGAAACGCTTTACGAGGCTGGCACACTGCTGGATGAAGCTGCGGTCGAGCGCATCGAAACTCTTGGTGTCGATGAAGTGCGTGTGCGCACCCCGTTGAGTTGCGAAACGCGTTTTGGTTTGTGTGCCAAATGTTATGGCCGCGATCTGGGTCGTGGCGGCAAGGTGAATGTGGGTGAGGCGGTCGGCGTGATCGCTGCGCAATCCATCGGCGAACCGGGTACCCAGTTGACCATGCGCACCTTCCACATCGGCGGTGCGGCTTCGCGTACCGTGGTGGCCAGCCAGGTGGAAAGCAAATCCAATGGTGTGCTGCAATACAGCGCGAATATGCGTGTGGTGACAACCGTGCGGGGTGAAGTGATCGTGGTGGCACGCAGTGCCGAGGTGATCATCGCCGACGATCATGGCCGTGAGCGTGAACGTCACAAGGTTCCCTACGGTGCGACATTGACGGTCAAGCAGGGCGACACCGTGCGGGCGGGTGTGGTCCTGGCGACCTGGGATCCGCATACCCGTCCGATCGTCACGGAATATGCCGGTACGGTGAGTTTCCAGAACGTTGAAGAAGGCACAACCGTTGCCAAGCAGATCGATGAAGTGACCGGCCTGTCCACGCTGGTGGTGATCGATCCGAAACGATCCACTGCACAAAGCAAGGGCGTGCGGCCTATGGTGCGCTTGTTCGACAAGTCGGGCAAGGAAGTCAAGTTGACCGGCACCGAGACGGCGGTCAGCGTGACCTTCCAGACCGGCTCTATCATCACCGTTGAGGATGGTCAGTTGGTGGGCGTGGGTGATGTGCTGGCGCGTATCCCGCAGGAAAGCAGCAAGACGCGTGATATTACCGGCGGTCTGCCGCGGGTGGCCGAGTTGTTCGAGGCGCGTATACCCAAGGATGCAGGCATGCTGGCTGAATGTACCGGCACGGTTTCCTTCGGCAAGGACACCAAGGGCAAGCAGCGACTGGTGATCACCGATGTGGATGGCGTCGCGAATGAATTCCTGATCCCCAAGGAAAAGCATGTGCTGGCACACGATGGGCAGGTGGTGAACCAGGGTGAGATGATCGTGGACGGCCCGGCCGACCCGCATGACATTCTGCGTTTGCTGGGCGTGCCGGCGCTGGCGCGTTACATCACCGATGAAGTGCAAGAGGTCTATCGCTTGCAAGGCGTGAAGATCAGCGACAAGCATATCGAAGTGATCGTGCGCCAGATGTTGCGCCGTGTGCAGATCACGGATGTGGGTGATACGCGGTTCATTACGGGTGAGCAGGTCGAACGTGCTGACTTGTTGATAGAAAATGAAAAGATGCTTGCTGAAAAGAAAAACCCGGCAAGTTTTGTTGATGTTTTGCTCGGTATCACCAAGGCATCGCTGTCCACCGATTCGTTCATCTCCGCTGCTTCCTTCCAGGAAACCACGCGCGTATTGACCGAAGCAGCAATCATGGGCAAGCGAGACGATTTGCGCGGACTCAAGGAGAATGTCATCGTCGGCCGCTTGATTCCGGCCGGTACCGGGTTGGCCTATCACGTCACGCGTCGCAAGCAGCGTTTGGGTATCGACATTGCCGAAGGTCGCGAGATACAAGAGGGAGATGAGGTTGGATTGGGCGAATTGCTTGACACCTCGGGGGTTTCTCTCTAGAATTCGCAACCTTTTTTCCCGTCGCAGCGGATAAATTTATCGCGTCTTGCTGCGGCGGTGTTTTTATTTATTGATTTTTAACAAAATTGCAGAACTATTTTAGGATGTGTAGAAAATGCCAACCATTAACCAGCTGATCCGTAAGCCGCGTGTAGCGATCGTAGAAAAGAGCAAAGTCCCGGCACTGGCGGGTTCTCCGCAAAAGCGCGGTGTATGTACGCGTGTGTATACCACCACTCCGAAAAAGCCTAACTCTGCGCTGCGTAAAGTGGCCAAGGTACGTTTGACCAATGGCTTTGAGGTGATCAGCTACATCGGTGGTGAAGGCCACAACTTGCAGGAGCACTCGGTGGTGTTGTTGCGCGGAGGCCGTGTAAAGGATTTGCCGGGTGTGCGTTACCACATGGTGCGCGGCAGTCTGGACACGGCCGGCGTGAAAGATCGTAAGCAAGGCCGCTCCAAGTACGGTTCGAAGCGTGCCAAAAAAGCTTAATTTCCAGCAAACGCAATTTTAGCTAGCGTAATTTTAAGAATTCATTCGAGGTTGATATGCCAAGACGTAGAGAAGTCCCCAAACGCGAAATCCTGCCCGATCCAAAGTACGGCAATCAGGATTTATCCAAGTTCGTAAACGTATTGATGACTGCGGGCAAGAAGTCGGTTGCCGAGCGCATCCTGTACGGCGCGCTGGAACAGATCGTCAAGAAGACCAGCAAGGACCCGATCGAAGTATTCAATCTGGCGCTGACCAATGTCAAGCCCCAGGTCGAGGTCAAGAGCCGCCGTGTCGGCGGAGCGAACTATCAGGTGCCGGTCGAGGTGCGTCCTTCCCGCCGTATAGCTTTGGGGATGCGCTGGCTGAAGGATTTTGCGCGCAAACGCGGTGAAAAATCCATGGGTATGCGTCTGGCTGGAGAGTTGATCGATGCGTCCGAAGGTCGCGGTGGTGCAGTGAAAAAACGCGAGGAAGTACACCGTATGGCTGATGCGAACAAGGCGTTCTCGCATTTCCGTTTCTGATCGGATAGCAATTCCGGTCAGGCAGCAGCAGATACAACCTGTAGTTTTAACCAATACAATAAAGTTAGGCATCTACCGTGGCACGTAAAACCCCCATTGAGCGTTATCGCAATATCGGTATCAGCGCGCATATTGACGCAGGCAAGACCACCACTACAGAACGGGTCCTGTTTTATACCGGCGTGAGTCACAAGATCGGCGAAGTGCATGACGGCGCAGCCATCATGGACTGGATGGAGCAGGAGCAGGAGCGCGGTATCACCATTACCTCTGCTGCAACCACTTGCTTCTGGAAGGGGATGGACAAGACTCTCCCTGAGCATCGTATCAACATCATCGATACTCCGGGTCATGTGGACTTCACTATTGAGGTGGAGCGTTCCATGCGTGTGCTTGACGGAGCCTGCATGGTGTATTGCGCAGTGGGTGGTGTTCAGCCGCAGTCTGAGACAGTGTGGCGCCAAGCCAACAAATACGGTGTGCCACGATTGGCGTTCGTCAACAAGATGGACCGTCAGGGCGCAAACTTCTTCAAGGTGTACGATCAAATGCGTACCCGTTTGCATGCCAACCCGATTGCCATTCAAATCCCCATCGGTGCCGAAGAAAAATTCGAGGGCGTGATCGATCTGGTGCGCATGAAGGCAATTTATTGGGACGAAGCCTCGCAGGGCATGAAATTCGAACTGCGCGACATTCCTGCTGATCTGTTGGTGAAGGCCAAGGAATGGCGTGAAAAGATGGTTGAAAGTGCTGCCGAGGCGTCTGAAGAAATGATGAACAAGTACCTTGAAGAAGGTGACTTGTCCGAAGCGGATATCAAGCAGTGTCTGCGTATCCGTACCATCGCCGGCGAGATCGTGCCGATGCTGTGTGGCTCGGCGTTCAAGAACAAGGGTGTGCAGGCCATGCTGGATGCGGTGGTCGACTACTTGCCGGCGCCTACTGACATTCCACCGGTGAAAGGTGAACTGGAAAATGAAACGATAGGCGAGCGCAAGGCGAGCGACGATGAGCCATTTTCTGCCTTGGCGTTCAAGATCATGACGGACCCGTTCGTGGGCCAATTGATATTCTTCCGCGTGTATTCGGGCATGCTCAAGTCAGGCGACACGATCTATAACCCGATCAAGGGGAAAAAAGAGCGTATCGGCCGTATTCTGCTGATGCATGCCAACGAGCGCGAAGAGATAAAGGAAGTGTTTGCTGGTGATATCGCCGCGGCGGTGGGTCTGAAAGACGCGACCACCGGGGATACCCTGTGTGATCCGGCCAAGGTGATTACACTGGAGCGCATGGTATTCCCCGAGCCGGTGATCCATGTGGCAGTTGAGCCCAAGACCAAGGTCGACCAGGAAAAAATGGGGCTCGCGCTGAATCGTTTGGCGCAGGAAGATCCCTCTTTCCGCGTGCGCTCAGATGAGGAATCGGGGCAGACTATTATTTCCGGTATGGGTGAGTTGCATCTGGAAGTGCTGGTTGAGCGCATGAAGCGTGAGTTCGGCGTTGAGGCCAATGTCGGTGCGCCGCAAGTCGCTTATCGCGAAGCCATCCGCAAGTCGGTTGAATCCGAAGGTAAATTCGTCAAGCAATCCGGCGGTCGCGGCCAGTATGGTCACGTGTGGTTGAAGATCGAACCGAATGAAGCCGGCAAGGGTTTCGAATTTGTCGATGCGATCAAGGGCGGTTCCGTGCCGCGTGAATATATCCCCGCTGTCAAGAAGGGGCTGGAAGATACATTGCCGAGCGGCGTGCTGGCGGGCTTCCCGGTTGTGGATATAAAGGTTACCCTGTTCGACGGTTCCTACCATGATGTGGACTCCAACGAAAACGCCTTCAAGATGGCGGCTTCGATGGGCTTCAAGGACGGGATGCGCAAAGCCAGTCCGGTGCTGCTGGAACCGATGATGTCGGTTGAGGTGGAAACACCAGAAGACTACACCGGAACGGTGATGGGTGATCTGTCCTCGCGTCGCGGTATGGTGCAGGGCATGGAAGATATGGTGGGTGGCGGCAAGGTGGTAAAAGCCGAGGTGCCGTTGGCCGAGATGTTCGGTTACTCGACTGCGTTGCGTTCCGCGACCCAAGGCCGTGCTACTTACACTATGGAATTCAAACACTACACTGAAGCGCCCAAGAACGTCGCTGAAGCAGTGATGAACAGCAAAAAATAACACAGACCAGTCGGAGAAAAATCATGGCAAAGAGCAAA
>DIYV01000167.1:10971-11165 GCA_002429165.1 Gallionella sp. UBA6045
CGCACGAAACCGCACGTCAACGTAGGCACGATAGGCCACGTGGATCACGGCAAGACGACCCTGACCGCGGCGATCACGACCGTGCTGGCCAAGAAATTTGGCGGGGAAGCCAAGGCCTATGATCAAATTGACGCGGCACCGGAAGAAAAGGCGCGCGGCATCACCATCAACACCGCGCACGTCGAATACGAGAC